>NZ_JBHZCI010000002.1:269607-303374 GCF_042755185.1 Streptomyces sp. NPDC059166
CGGGGTCACCGCGGACGCGGCCGTCTCGGCCTGCGCGGCGTCCTGTGCGGTCGCCGTACCCGGTGCGCCCGACGGCGGACCGGCGGGGCGGGAGGCGGCGCGGCGCCGGCGGCGCGGCGGCAGCTTGTCCCCGGGGGCGTTGTTGTCTTCTGTGTTCCCGGTCGTACCGGGTTCGTTCGGCTCGTGCATGCGGGCGGTTCTCCCGTCGCGCTCCCGGGCGCCGCGTCTGGGTCCGGTCCGGCGTGATTCGCGTGATGAGCGCGATACCGCCGTCCGGGGCGCGGGCGCCGCACGGGAGCTTGTGTCTGGCTCGCCGGTTCCGTACGCGTGACGCACGGCCTGGCGAAAGTCTTATGGGGCGGTGCGCGGCCCGACCCAGGTGGCTCCCGGGTCCGAGGGCTGCGCTACAACGACCGCCTTACGCGGAACCTGCACCTTCCGGCGCCGTCGCGGCGGCGGCCGGTTCGGCCGTGGTATCGGCCGGGGCTGCCTCGCGGTCGGGCGCGAGCGGGTCGGTCACCGTGCCGGACTCCTCGTCGAAGAGCCCCTGCGCCAGCCTGGTCACCGCTGCGGGGACCGGCGGCGTTAGGTCGGCCACAGCTCGGAGACCGGACAGGACGTCGTCGGGTCGTACAGCAGGTGTCACGTGCCGCACTACCAGGCGCAGTATCGCACAGGGCCTGTCCCCGGACCTATCAGGCTGTGGATCATGTGCTTCGAGACCGACGACGGCGGGCCGGGCGTCGAAGGTGCGGATGCCGTTCTTCGCGCGCCGCTGGACCTCGACGGTGTCAGCCGCCAGGAAGGCGGCGACTGCCCTCTCCGCGTCCTGCACGGCCACGCCGTCCAGCCGCATCTCCCACACGGAGGCGGTCAGCCGGTCGGCGAGGCCGGAGGTGCGGGCCTCGACCGCGTCGACGACGTCGAGGCCGTCGGGCATGGAGGCGTCGAGCAGTTCGCGCAGGACCGCCGGGTCCCGCGCCTCGGTGAGGGCGATCTCCAGGAACTCGGCCTCACTGCCCGTACCCGTGGGGGCGGCGTTGGCGTACGACACCTTGGGGTGGGGGGTGAACCCGGCCGAGTAGGCCATGGGGACCTCGGAGCGGCGCAGCGCCCGCTCGAAGGCGCGCTGGAAGTCTCTGTGACTGGTGAACCGGAGGCGGCCCCGCTTGGTGTAGCGCAGTCTGATGCGCTGCACCGCCGGTGCGGGCGGCGGGCCTTCGGGCTGTCGCTTGCCCAGTGGTTCTTCTCCTCGGTGCGGGGCGGCCGCGGTGGCGTGCCGCCCACGAAGTACGTGGTGCCCCGGGGTGCCGCTCCGGCTCACCCCCGTCCGACGGTTTTGCCGTCGAGCGGAGAGATCTCAGGTGCGGGCGCCGCACTGGGGACAGTCGTTGTCCTACCCAGGGTACGCGCCGCGGACCCTCCGAGTTCCCGCGCCTCCTTGACCTGCGACGATCCCACCAGGGCCCGCCAGGCGTCACGGCGCGCCGCCCGCAGGCCCTCCCGTGCGGACGCCAGGGCCGCACCTGCCGCCCGGCCCGCCTCCAGCGCCACTCGTTTCACGGGCGCCCACACCGCGTCGCGTACGAAGTGCCCCACCGGGGTGCACAGCGAGCGGTAGGCCCAGGTCACCGGCGCCCCGATCAGGTGCCACGCCAGCCAGGCCAGGGCGCGGCCGACAGCGCGGGAGAGGTGGCCGGCGATCCGCCAGGCCATGCCGACGGCCTCGGCGAACTCGCGTCCCAGCGGTACCAGGACCCGTCGCCACACCCACAGCAGAGGCTGCACGAGAAGTGTCGTGAACAGCCACACGGCAGCTGCCCACAGCCCCCGAGCGGTGGCGGTGAGGGTGCGTGCGACGAGGTCGGCCGTCCACGCGGCGAAGTGCCCCACCGGGGTGAGCACGTACCGGTACACCCATCGGACGGGCGGTACCAGCAGGTGCACGGCGAGCCACCCGGCGGCGAGGCCGAGCGGTCGCAGGACGTACCGCCACGCCGCGATCGCCGGCCGCACCAGGAGCACGGTGACCAGCCCGGCGGCCGCCGGTACGAGCAGCCGCTGCCAGACCCACCGCAGCCCCTGGCCGAGGGGGGTGAGGACGGCCCGGTGGAGCCACGACAGCGGCGCGACCACGCAGTGGCGGACGAAGGGGACGACGACATGACGCCACAGCGCCACCCAGGGCCAGTACAGGAGGGCCCTGGCAAGCCACCCGAGCGCGCGCCCGGCCGGGACGAGCAACCACCGGTGGATCCAGGTGAGCGCCCTCCACAGGGGGCGCAGCAGGACGCGTTCCAGGACACCGCCGCACACGACGAGGACGTCCCGGAGCATCCGCAGCGGGAGGACGAGGAGCAGGACGACGATCCGCACCGGGATCCTGATCATCACCGTCAGACAGCCTTCGCCGCCTGTGTACGGCGCCGGGGCGCCGGCCTGCTTGTCGAGGTCCATGCCGTGAAGGACGCGAAACGCCCGGCCGGGGGTTTCCCGGCCGGGCGTTCGTCGCGGGTCCGTCACCCGGACGGGACTACTTCACGACGGTCAGCGGCAGGAGCTTCTTGCCGGTGGGGCCGATCTGGATGTCGAGGTCGAGCTGGGGGCAGACCCCGCAGTCGAAGCAGGGCGTCCAGCGGCAGTCCTCGACCTCGGTCTCGTCGAGCGCGTCCTGCCAGTCCTCCCACAGCCAGTCCTTGTCGAGGCCGGAGTCCAGGTGGTCCCAGGGCAGGACCTCCTCGTACGTCCGCTCACGGGTGGTGTACCAGTCGACGTCGACGCCGAATCCGGGGAGCGTCTTCTCGGCGCTCCGCATCCAGAGGTCGTAGCTGAAGTGCTCGCGCCAGCCGTCGAACCGGCCGCCGGACTCGTAGACCTCGCGGATGACGGAGCCGACGCGCCGGTCGCCGCGGGAGAGCAGGCCCTCGACGATGCCGGGCTTGCCGTCGTGGTAGCGGAAGCCGATCGAGCGGCCGTACTTCTTGTCGTCGCGGATCTTGTCCCGGAGCTTCTTCAGCCGGGCGTCGGTGTCCTCGGCGCTCAGCTGCGGGGCCCACTGGAAGGGGGTGTGCGGCTTGGGCACGAACCCGCCGATGGAGACGGTGCAGCGGATGTCGTTCTGGCCGGAGACCTCGCGGCCCTTGGCGATCACGTTGACCGCCATGTCGCCGATCTGGAGGACGTCCTCGTCGGTCTCGGTGGGCAGGCCGCACATGAAGTACAGCTTGACCTGGCGCCAGCCGTTGCCGTAGGCGGTGGCGACCGTGCGGATCAGGTCCTCCTCCGAGACCATCTTGTTGATGACCTTGCGCATGCGCTCGGAGCCGCCCTCGGGGGCGAAGGTGAGGCCGGACCTGCGGCCGTTGCGGGTCAGCTCGTTGGCCAGGTCCACGTTGAACGCGTCGACGCGGGTGGAGGGCAGCGAGAGGCCGATCTTGTCGTCGGTGTACCGGTCGGCGAGCCCCTTGGCGATGTCACCGATCTCGGTGTGGTCGGCGGAGGACAGCGACAGGAGGCCGACCTCCTCGAAGCCCGTCGCCTTGAGACCCTTGTCGACCATCTCGCCGATGCCGGTGATGCTTCGCTCCCGCACGGGGCGCGTGATCATGCCGGCCTGGCAGAAACGGCAGCCGCGGGTGCAGCCGCGGAAGATCTCGACGGACATCCGCTCGTGGACGGTCTCGGCGAGGGGGACGAGGGGCTGCTTGGGGTACGGCCACTCGTCGAGGTCCATGACGGTGTGCTTGGACACGCGCCACGGGACACCCGACTTGTTGGGCACGACGCGGCCGATGCGGCCGTCGGGCAGGTACTCGACGTCGTAGAAGCCGGGGACGTACACGCCGCCGGTCCTCGCGAGACGGAAGAGCACCTCCTCGCGGCCGCCCGGGCGGCCCTCGGCCTTCCAGGCGCGGATGATCTCGGTGATCTCCAGGACGGCCTGCTCGCCGTCGCCGATGACCGCGCAGTCGATGAAGTCCGCGATCGGCTCGGGGTTGAACGCGGCGTGGCCGCCCGCCAGCACGATCGGGTGGTCGACGGTGCGGTCCTTGGACTCCAGCGGGATGCCCGCGAGGTCCAGGGCCGTGAGCATGTTGGTGTAGCCGAGCTCGGTGGAGAAGCTGAGGCCGAACACGTCGAACGCGCCGACGGGCCGGTGGCTGTCCACGGTGAACTGCGGAACCTTGTGCTCGCGCATCAGCTCCTCGAGGTCGGGCCACACGCTGTACGTGCGCTCCGCGAGGACGCCCTGGCGCTCGTTGAGTACCTCGTAGAGGATCATGACGCCCTGGTTGGGGAGCCCGACCTCGTAGGCGTCCGGGTACATGAGTGCCCAGCGGACGTCGCATTCGTCCCACGGCTTGACGGTGGAGTTCAGCTCACCGCCGACGTACTGGATGGGCTTCTGCACGTGCGGGAGCAGAGCTTCGAGCTGCGGGAAGACCGACTCGGCAGACATCTGTGGACCTTCGTAGCTGGCAGGGGTGACCATCAAGCGTAACCCGCCGCTCAGCCTTTCAGTGCCGCTCGCAGTCCTGGGCGGGAGGCCCGGTCCCACACCTCGGGCAGCTCGCGCTCCCGTGCGGCGGCCGCCGTTTCCTCCTGGCCGTAGAGGAGTCCCCAGGTGAAGGCGGACTCCCCCACACCGTGGGCCTGGACGGCGAGGGTGCGCAGGGCGTCCCGGGCGACGACGCTGTCCTGGTGGTCACCGAGGACCGACTGCACCGACTTCATCCTTCTGGCGAACTTCTTCGCGGGCTTCCCCAGGGCCGGCCTGGCCGCCTCAGCGGCGTAGCGGACGCGCTTGGCCGCCTTGCGCGCCTCGTGCATGGCCACGTCGCGTTCCTCTCCCGGACCGAGCTCCAGGGCGTGCCCGACGCGTGCGGCAAGGCGGTCGTAGTCCTTGAGCACCGCGCGCGGCAGCGCTTCGCCCGGTTCCCGTGCTGCGGCAGGGAGCAGGGGCGGATCGGCGAGGAGGGCGTCGAGGGAGTCGAGGAGGGCCAGGTAGCGGTCCGAGTCGAGTACGGAGTCGACGTGGAGCCGCGCCCCGGCATGACGCGCCTCGAAGGCGAGCTCCAGCCGGGCCCGCACCGGTCCGAGGACCAGCGGTACGGGGAGCCCGGCCACGCGGGAGTGGAGGCGGGCTTCGAGCACCTCCCTGTCGCGGTCGATGCCGAGTTCCGCAGCGAGCCACTTCAGCTCGTCGCGCAGCGGGTCCGTGACCGTCCGGTCGAGGATCTTCCGGTAGGTCCGAAGGGCGCTGCGCAGTCTGCGGGTGGCGACCCGCATGCGGTGCACGCTGTCGGGGAGCTCCCGGCGCACGGCGGGGTCGAGCTCGACGATCGCCGCGACCTGGCGGGCCGCATAGGCCAGCACATGGTCACCGGCGGTGTGCGGGGCGGCCTTCCTCTCCTTCTTCCGGGAGAGCCCTTTCCCGGGGGAGGTCTCGGACAGGGCGCGGGAGAGCTTGGAGGGTGCGGCCGAGGGCCGGACGCCCGCCTTGCGGAGCCGTCTCTCGACGGCGTCGAGGAGCGCGGGGTCCTGGTCGTCGGCGAGTTCCACCTCCAGCTCGGTCCAGGCGGAGGTGGTGCCCCGGCCGTCGTCGGTGAGGCGTTCGGCGAGGACCTCGTCGATGCTCACCTCGGCGAGCAGGGCGCCGTCCTGGTCGAGGAGGTGGTGGACGTCCCGGGCGGAGAGGATCCGCACGACGGGGATCACCGGGGCGTCGCGTACCCGGGAGCGGAGGAGCCGGCCGATCTCGGCGGGAAGCGTGTCGGCGAGTGGGGCCCGGATCTCTTCGCGGACGTCGGCGGAGACGGGGAGTTTGAGGTGCCACCCGGCGTCCTCCCCGCCCGTCCTGCGGCGCAGGGTGAGGTGGTGCGCGGCGAGGCGGAGGTCCTCGGTGTCGTAGTAGACGGCGTCGAGTTCGGTGAGGCCGCGGTGGACGACGGACGAGACGCCGGCCGCCCGGGTCAGGTCGGGCAGCCGGGTCTCGGGAGTCGCTTCGTACTTCCGCTCGACCTCGTGCTTCGAGTCCGCCATACACCGAACCTATCCGGGACGGGCCCGGATATGCAGGGTGAGGGCGGTCGGTTCAGGCCGACATCGGTCGCTGGACACGGATGGACTGGAGGAGTCCGATGGCCACCCAGACGGCGAACATCGACGATCCGCCGTACGAGACGAACGGCAGCGGGAGCCCCGCGACCGGCATGATCCCGAGGGTCATCCCGATGTTCTCGAAGGCCTGGAAGGCGAACCAGGCGATGATCCCGGCGGCCACGACCGTGCCGTAGAGCTCGGTGGTCTCACGGGCGATGCGGCAGGCGCGCCACAGTACGACCCCCAGGAGCACGATGATGAGCCCGGCTCCGAGGAAGCCGAGTTCCTCGCCCGCCACGGTGAACACGAAGTCGGTCTGCTGCTCGGGAACGAACTGCCCGGTGGTCTGGGAGCCGTTGAAGAGCCCGGTTCCGGTGAGACCGCCGGAGCCGATGGCGATGCGGGCCTGGTTGGTGTTGTAGCCGACGCCGGCCGGGTCGAGCGCGGGGTTGGCGAAGGCCGCGAAGCGCGCGATCTGGTAGTCGTCGAGAACTCCGAGCTGCCAGACGGCGAGTGCCCCCGCCGCGCCGGTGCCGAGCAGGCCGAAGATCCAGCGGTTGGACGCTCCGGAGGCGAGGAGCACCCCGAGCACGATGACGGCCATGACCATGACGGAGCCGAGGTCGGGCATCAGCATGACGACCGCCATCGGGACGGAGGCGAGGCCGAGGGCCTTGGCGACGGTCCGGTGGTCGGGGTGGAGCTGGTCGCCCGCGTCGACGCGGGCGGCGAGCAGCATCGCCATGCCCAGGATGATCGTGATCTTGGTGAACTCGGAGGGCTGGAGCGAGAAGCCGCCGCCGATGATGATCCAGGCGTGCGCGCCGTTGACGGTGGCGCCGAGCGGGGTGAGGACCGCCAGTACGAGCAGGACGGAGATGCCGTACAGCACGGGCACCGCTCCCCTGAGGGTGCGGTGTCCGAGCCAGATCGTGCCGATCATCAGCGCGAGGCCGATGCCGGTGTTCAGGACGTGCCGGAAAAGGAAGTAGTACGGATCGCCGTGGGTGAGCGACTCACGGCCACGGGTCGCCGACCAGACCAGGAGCGAACCGATGAAGGACAGCGCGACGGCCGATCCCAGCAGCGGCCAGTCCAGCCGGCGCACGACGGAGTCGCGGGCGGTGAGCCTGATCCAGAGGGAGCGCTTCTCGGGGCCGTAGCGCGGGATGGAGAAACCTGCCATCAGTCACGCCTCCCCACGGTGACGGGGAGGGCGCCGGCGAGTGCCTGGGTGCCGTCCTCGGCGGGCGGCTCCGGGGTGTACGGCTTGATCTTCGGGGACACGATCTGGCCGTCCGGCTTGATCTTGGGCAGCGTCTTCTGGGGCGTGGGGAGCAGGGCCTTCTTGAGGTTCTGCTTGCCACTGGCGTCGAGCCCGTAGAGCGCGTTGTAGATGTTGCGCACGGCGGGGCCGGAGGCACCCGAACCCGTACCACCCTGGGAGATCGTCATGACGATCGAGTAGTCCTTGGTGTACGTGGCGAACCAGGAGGTCGTCTGCTTGCCGTAGACCTCGGCCGTGCCCGTCTTGGCGTGCATCGGGATCTTGTCCTGGGGCCATCCGCCGAATCGCCAGGCGGCGCTGCCCCGGGTCGCGACACCCGCGAGGGCTTCGTCTATGTCGTCGCGCGTGTCTCCCTTGAAGGGCAGCTTGCCGTGGGACTTGGGCGCGATCTCCTGGACCGTCTTCCCGTCGCCGCTGACGATCGCCTTGCCGACGGTCGGGTCGTACAGGGTGCCGCCGTTGGAGATCGCGGCGTAGATGGTCGCCATCTGGATCGGGGTGACGAGGGTGTCGCCCTGACCGATCGAGTAGTTGACGGAGTCACCGGCGCGCATCTTGTTGCCCTCGATGCAGCCTTCGTACGCGATCTTCTCGACGTACGTGCCGTCCTTCTTGCCCTGCTTGCACCAGGACGCCTTGTTGGCGTCGTAGAAGTCCTGCTTCCACTGGCGGTCGGGGACGCGGCCGGGGACCTCGTTGGGGAGGTCGATGCCGGTCTCCTTGCCGAGGCCGAACTGGTGGGCGGTCTTGTAGAAGTAGTCCTTCGGGTTCTTCTTCGGGTTGTTGCCGCCGTCCTTGGCCCACTCCTTGTGCGCGAGGCCGTAGTAGACGGTGTCGCAGGAGACCTCCAGGGCCCGGCCGATGGAGATGCTGCCGTAGCCCTGCGACTCGAAGTTCTTGAAGACCTGTCCGCCGATGGAATAGGAGCTGGGGCACGGGTAGTTGCCGTTGAAGGGGTACCCGGCATTGACCGCGGCGGTCGAGGAGACGACCTTGAAGATCGAGCCCGGTGCCGCGGTGCCCTGGATGGCCCGGTTCAGCAGCGGGAAGTTCGACTTCTTGCCGGTGAGCTTGGCGTAGTCCTTGGCAGAGATGCCGCCGATCCAGGCGTTGGGATCGTAGTTCGGCAGGGAGGCCATGGACACGACGCGTCCGGTCTTGGCCTCCATGACGACGACGGCGCCGGAGTCGGCCTTGTAGAGCTCGTTGGTGTTGCGGTCCATCTCCTTGCGGGCCGTCTCCATCGCCTTGTTCAGCTCGTACTCGGCGACGGCCTGCACGCGGGCGTCGATGGAGGTGACGATGCTCGCGCCTGGTTCGGCCTCGTCGTTCTGCGCCTGGCCGATGACACGGCCGAGGTTGTCGACCTCGTAGCGGGTGACGCCGGCCTTGCCGCGGAGTTCCTTGTCGTACGTGCGCTCCAGCCCGGACCGGCCGACCTGGTCGGAGCGGAGGTAGGGCGAGTCGGTGTCCTGCGCCTTGGTGACCTCTTCGTCGGTGACCGGTGAGAGGTAGCCGAGGACCTGAGCGGTGTTGGCTTTGCCGGGCGAGGCGTAGCGGCGTACGGCGGTGGGTTCGGCGGTGATGCCGGGGAAGTCCTCCGCGCGCTCACGGATCGTGAGGGCCTGCTGGGTGGTGGCCTCGTCGGTGACGGGGATCGGCTGGTAGGGCGATCCGTTCCAGCAGGGCTGCGGGGTCTTGGCGTCGCAGAGCCGGACCTTGTCCTGGACGTCCTTGGGCTTCATGTCGAGGACGTCGGCCAGCCGGGTGAGGACGGCCACCCCGTCGTCCTTCATCTTCATCAGCTCGGTGCGGCTGGCGGACACGACGAGCCGGGTCTCGTTGTCGGCGAGGGGCACCCCTCGCGCGTCGAGGATGGATCCCCGGACGGCGGGCTGCACGACCTGCTGTACGTGGTTGTTCTTCGCCTCGTCGGTGTACTCCTGGCCGTTGCGGATCTGGAGGTACCAGAGCCGCCCGCCGAGGGTGAGCAGCAGGGAGAAGACGAGGACCTGGATGACGACGAGCCGGATCCGGACCCGCTGGGTCCGTCCGGTCTCCGGAATGTTGCTCACTGGGCGCCCCCGGTGGTGGTCGGTCGGCCGGGAGTACGGGGCTCGCCCCCGGAAGAACGCAGTCTCACAGTCGCTTGACCCCCTTGATCCTTCCCGCCCGTGCGGCGCGGCCGCGCGCCGCCCTCAGGCGCATGGCGCCCCGCTGGCTGCCGATCCGCAGCCCGGTGCCGGTGGCCAGCCAGCCGGCGGCGACGTCGCCGCTGCCGGAACTGTCGGCGACCGGGTCGTTCTCCGTACGTCTGGCCAGCGCCATGATCAGCGGGACCGTGAACGGTGCCAGCAGGAGGTCGTACACCGCGGCGGTGAACAACAGGCTGCCGAGGCCCACGTGACGGGCGGCCGTGTCTCCGACGAGGGCGCCCACGCCCGCGTAGAGCAGCGTCGATCCGATGGCGGCCGCGACGACGAAGGCCATCGGGGTGAACGCCGACTTGAGCTGGCCGTTCTCGGGGCGTGCGAGGCCGGCGAGGTAGCCGATGACGCACAGCACGAGGGCGTAGCGGCCGGCGGCGTGGTCCGCGGGCGGCGCGAGGTCCGCGAGGAGGCCCGCTCCGAAGCCGATGAGGGTTCCGCTGACGGGCCCGTAGACGAACGCGAGCCCGACCACGACGAGGAGCAGCAGGTCGGGGGTGGCACCGGGGAGCTGGAGCCGGGCGAGGACCGACACCTGGATGACGAGGGCGACGACGACCAGCGCGATGGAGAGCAGAGTCCTGTTGATGCGCATGGGGATCAGCTCTATTCCTGCTCGTTCGCCGCGTCACCCGCGGCGGGGTCGGCGTCGCCGGCCGCGTCCGGTGAGCCGGACGCGTCGGGTTTCTCGTTGATGTTCCCCACGACCTTCCCCTCGGCGTCGACGAGGTCGCCGTTGGGCTGGACGGTGACGGTGACCGTCGGAGTGGGCTTGGGCTTCTCGGGCTTCTTGGGCTGTGCGGGCAGGACCATGTCGCGAGGGTCCTCCCGGGGCGCCTGGACGACGACCCCGACGATGTCGAGCTTGGTGAAGCCGACGAAGGGCTGGACGTAGACCGTCCGTGTGAGGTCTCCGCCGGACGGGTCGACGCGGACGACCTGGCCGACCGGCACTCCGGGGACGAAGGGCTTGTCCTTGCTGGAGCCGAAGGTGACCAGCCGGTCGCCCTTCTTCACGTCCGCCTTGCCGTTGAGGAACTGGACGGCGAGCGAACGGGATCCCTGTCCGGTGGCGAAGCCGAGCTCGTCGGTCTTCTCCAGACGGGTGCCGACGGTGAAGTCGGGGTCGTTGGCCAGCAGTACGGTCGCGGTGTTCGGCCCGACGGTCGTGACCCGGCCGACGAGTCCGTCGCCGTTGAGTACGGTCATGTCGCGCTTCAGGCCGTCGTTCGCGCCCGCGTCGATGGTGATGGTCCAGGAGAAGCCCTGGGCCGCTCCTATGGCGACGACCTGGGCGGCCTTGATGCCGTACTGGCCTGCCCCGGCGCTCCTGAGCATCGTGTCGAGCTGGCGTACCTTGCTCGCGTTGCGGTCGTCGCTGCCCAGCTTGGTCTTCAGCTCGGCGTTCTCGTGCTCCAGGGCTGCGATCCGGTCGTGGCGGTCACCGGAGTCGCGGACGGCACCGATGGCGTTGCCCACCGGGTCCACCGCGGCCGCGACGCCGTTCTCGACCGGCCCGAAGGCCGTGGCGGCGACCTGCCGGGCCCCGTCCACCGGTGACTCCTCGCCACCGCGGATGTCGACCGTGATCAGGGCGAATGCGATGGCGATCAGCAGCACCAGGAGCAGCCGGCTCTCTCGTGTGTCCCTCACGTGCGGCGGCCGTGCCTTCCTCGTCGGAATGTTCGTGCCTGTATACCAACGTTCCGCCGTACGGGACGGCAGTGCCCGTACGGCGGAACATCGTGTCTATCGTCGGGGCTGCGCGTCCAGCACCTGCTGGAGCGCCTCGAACTCCTCGACGCACTTGCCGGATCCGAGTGCCACGGAGTCCAGCGGGTCCTCGGCGATGTGGATCGGCATGCCCGTCTCGTGGCGGAGCCGTTCGTCGAGCCCGCGCAGGAGCGCGCCGCCGCCGGTGAGGACGATGCCGCGGTCCATGACGTCGCCCGAGAGCTCCGGCGGGCACTTGTCGAGCGTCGTCTTCACGGCGTCGACGATCGCGTTGACCGGTTCCTCGATGGCCTTGCGGACCTCGCCGGCGGAGATGACGACTGTCTTGGGCAGGCCCGAGACCAGGTCGCGTCCGCGGATCTCGGTGTGCTCGTCCTTCTCCATGTCGTAGGCCGAGCCGATCGTGATCTTGATCTGTTCGGCGGTGCGCTCACCGAGGAGGAGGGAGTACTCCTTCTTGATGTGCTGGATGATCGCGTTGTCCAGTTCGTCGCCGGCGACCCGGATGGACTGGGCAGTGACGATTCCGCCGAGCGAGATCACCGCGACCTCGGTGGTGCCGCCACCGATGTCGACGACCATGTTCCCGGTGGCCTCGTGGACCGGCAGACCGGAGCCGATGGCCGCGGCCATGGGCTCCTCGATGATGTGCACCTGGCGGGCGCCGGCCTGCGTGGACGCCTCGATGACGGCGCGTCGCTCGACCCCTGTGATACCGGAGGGCACGCAGACGACGACCCGCGGGCGGGCCAGGTAGCGGCGCTTGTGGATCTTGAGGATGAAGTAGCGGAGCATGCGCTCCGTGATCTCGAAGTCGGCGATCACACCGTCCTTCAGGGGCCGCACGGCAACGATGTTGCCCGGTGTGCGGCCGATCATCTTCTTGGCCTCGGCTCCGACCGCCAGGATTCCGCCGGTGTTGGTGTTGATGGCCACGACGGACGGCTCGTTCAGAACGATGCCGCGCCCCCTGACGTACACCAGCGTGTTGGCAGTCCCGAGGTCGATAGCCATGTCACGGCCGATGAACGACATTGAGTTCCCCTTGTTCCCCATGAGGATGCGTCGGGCCTTCCCGAGAAGCGAAGAATGGCTTGTTCCAGGTAGGCGAGGGCTGGCGCTGCGGGCGTGGAAGCTTCCATCGTAGTGCCGTACTCACGGACACAGCGCGAGGGTCCTGCGCCTGACGAGCGGAACGGTTGCCCGTTCCACCCATGGTGACGTTACGTCGGAGGGATGCGTTCCCGCATCACGGGACCCTATGCCGAAGGGCGACCGAATTACTTCGGTCGCCCCAGGTCATGAGCGCTGATTGGCGGAGCCGAAGTCAGGAGAGCCCGGGGAAGAAAAGCTTGAGTTCTCGCTCCGCGGACTCCTCGGAGTCCGAGGCGTGGATGAGGTTCTCCCTGGTGATCGTGCCGAAGTCGCCGCGGATCGAGCCCGGGGCGGCGGCGATCGGGTCGGTGGGCCCGGCCAGCGCGCGGACGCCCTCGATCACCCGCTCACCTTCGGCCACCAGAGCGACGACGGGGCCGGACGCCATGAACTCGACGAGGGGCTCGTAGAACGGGCGGCCCTTGTGCTCGCCGTAGTGCTGCTCCAGGGTCCCCTGGTCGAGCGTGCGCAGCTCCAGCGCGGTGATCGTCCAGCCGGCCTTGCGTTCGATGCGGCCGACGATCTCGCCGATCAGCCCACGCCGTACGGCGTCGGGCTTGAGAAGGACGAGGGTGCGCTGAGTCATGTGCGGCTCCTTGCGGGCTCTTCGGTGCGGGTGAGGGCGAGATTACAGGGGCGTGGGCACGGCACTGCGACCGGGCTCACGCAGAGTCATCCCTGGGCCGGAGCCTCGGCGCTCTCCTGCTCCTCGGCCAGGGCCGCCCAGCGAGCCTTGGCTTCGTCGATCCGGCGACCGTAGTGGACCGAGGCCCACCACAGGGCACCGAAGACCACACCCAGGATGAACATCATCGGAACGAAGAACCCGCTGAGCACCAGCGCGATCTGGAGCACCCAGCCGGCGTACACGCCACCGGGCCGGGTGATCACACCGCAGAGCAGTACGGAGAGCAGCATCCCGATGCCGCAGACCGTCCAGACCGTGCCCATGGACAGGTCGTCGGACTTCATCGCCACGAGACCGGCGAAGCCGATCACGAAGAACTCACCGATCAGCGTCGATGCACAGAGCGTACGCACAGTCAGCGCCTTCCCAGCAGCAGCCGGGCCTCGCCGACCGTGATCACGGATCCGGTCACCAGGACTCCGGCGCCCGCGTATTCGGCCTCTTCCTCCGCGAGGGTGATGGCCGCCTCCAGAGCGTCGTCGAGGCGCGGCTCGACCTGGACGCGGTCCTGGCCGAAGACCTCGACGGCGACCGCGGCGAGGGCGTCCGCGTCCATGGCGCGAGCGGTGGAGTTCTGGGTGACGACGACTTCGGCGAAGATCGGCTCGAAGGCTTCCAGGAGCCCCCGGACGTCCTTGCCGTCGCTGGCGCCGACGACCCCGATCAGCCGGGAGAAGCTGAACGCCTCGGAGATCCCCTCGGCCGTGGCGGCCGCGCCGGCCGGGTTGTGGGCCGCGTCGAGGACGACGGTCGGGCTGGAGCGGACGACCTCCAGCCGCCCCGGGGAGAGGACCGAGAGGAAGGCCTTGCGGACCACCTCGACGTCGAGGCTGCGGGCCTGCTCGGCACCGATGCCGAAGAACGCCTCGACCGCGGCGAGTGCGACGGCCGCGTTGTGCGCCTGGTGTGCGCCGTAGAGCGGCAGGAAGATGTTGTCGTACTCGCCGCCGAGGCCGCGCAGGGTCAGCAACTGTCCGCCGACCGCGATCTCGCGCGAGACGATGCCGAACTCCATGCCCTCACGGGCCACCGTGGCGTCGACCTCCACGGCCTTCTTGAGCATGACCTGCGCGGCGTCGACCGGCTGCTGGGCGAGGATCACCGTGGCGCCCTGCTTGACGATGCCGGACTTCTCGCCGGCGATCTCGGCGGCGGTGGAGCCGAGGCGGTCGGTGTGGTCCAGCGAGATGGGGGTGACGACGGCGACGGAGGCGTCGATGACGTTCGTCGCGTCCCAGGTGCCGCCCATGCCGACCTCGACCACCGCGACGTCGACCGGGGCGTCGGCGAACGCCGCGTACGCCATGCCGGTCATGACCTCGAAGAAGGAGAGCCGGTACTCCTGCTGGGCGTCGACCATCTCGACGTACGGCTTGATGTCCTCGTACGTCTCGATGAAGCGCTCGGCCTCGATCGGGGTGCCGTCCAGGCTGATCCGCTCGGTGATCGACTGGACGTGCGGCGAGGTGTAGCGGCCGGTACGGAGCTCGAAGGCGCCGAGCAGGGCCTCGACCATGCGGGCCGTGCTGGTCTTGCCGTTCGTCCCCGTGATGTGGATCGAGGGATAGGCCCGCTGGGGCTCCCCCAGTACGTCCATCAGGGCGGCGATGCGGGTCACCGAGGGTTCGAGCTTGGTCTCGCCCCAGCGCCCGGCGAGCTCGTCCTCGACGGCACGCAGCGCGCGGTCGGTCTCCGGGTCGGCGGGGCGGGAGGGGACCGCTTCGCCCTGGGGCGGACCCGACTGGGTGCGCAGCGTGCGGCTCCCGGCCTCGATCACCGCCAGGTCGGGGTCGCGCTGGGTCTCTTCGTCGACGATCTCCGAGAAGGTGTCGTCGGGGTCGGACGCGTCGTGCCGGTCTGAAGGGCGGGGCTCACTCACAGGGCCAGTCTACGGATGGGCACCGGCATCGCGTGCAGCGCCCGCTGCCGTGCCCGGCCGGGTCAGGCGGAGCCCGGCACTCCGGGGCCGGCCGGTACGGCGGAGCCCCCGCGCGCCCCGTGTGCCGGGTACGGCGGAGCCCCCGCGCTCCCGGTCGGTCGGGGGCGCGGGGGCTCCGCTGCCAGGGGATCAGCCCTGTGGCAGGTTCGCCAGCTGGGCGGAGATCCGCTCGATGTCGGCCTCAGCCTTGGCGAGCCGGCCGCGGATCTTGTCGACCACGTTGTCCGGGGCCTTGGCGAGGAACGCCTCGTTGCCGAGCTTCCCCGTGGCCTGGGCCTTCTCCTTCTCGGCGGCGCCCAGGTCCTTCGTGAGGCGCTTGCGCTCGGCCTCGACGTCGATGGTGCCGGAGAGGTCGAGGGCGACCCTGGCGCCCGCGACCGGCAGTGTGGCCGTGGCGTGGAAGCCCTCGCCGGCCGGCTGCAGGCGCAGCAGCTGGCGGATGGCCGCCTCGTGCGGGGCGAGTGCCGTACCGGTGAGGGTCAGCTCGGCCGGGACCTTCTGGCCGGGCTGCAGGCCCTGGTCGGAGCGGAAGCGCCGGACCTCGGTGACGACCTGCTGGACCAGCTCGATCTCCTGCTCGGCGGCCTCGTCGCGGAAGCCCGAGTCCTTGGGCCAGTCCGCGACGACGACGGACTCCTGGCCGGTGAGGGTCGTCCACAGCTGCTCGGTGACGAACGGGACGATCGGGTGGAGCAGGCGGAGGGTGACGTCCAGGACCTCACCGAGGACCCGGGCGGAGACCCCGGCCTGCTCTCCGCCGGCGAAGAACGTCGTCTTGGAGAGCTCGACGTACCAGTCGAAGACCTCGTCCCAGGCGAAGTGGTAGAGCGAGTCGCTGAGCTTGGCGAACTGGAAGTCGTCGTAGAAGGCGTCGGCGGCGGCGACCGTCTTGTTCAGCCGGGACAGGATCCACCGGTCGGTGGCCGACAGCTGCTCGACGGGCGGAAGCTCGCCCTCCACCGTCGCGCCGTTCATCATGGCGAAGCGGGTGGCGTTCCAGATCTTGTTGGCGAAGTTGCGGGATGCCTGGACCCAGTCCTCGCCGATCGGGACGTCGGTGCCGGGGTTGGCGCCCTTGGCCAGGGTGAAGCGGACGGCGTCGGAGCCGTACTTCTCCATCCAGTCCAGCGGGTCGACGACGTTGCCGAAGGACTTCGACATCTTCTTGCCGCGCTCGTCACGGACCAGCCCGGTGAGGGCGATGGTCTTGAACGGGGCCTCGCCGTCCATGACGTACAGGCCGAACATCATCATCCGGGCGACCCAGAAGAAGATGATGTCGTGGCCGGTGAGCAGGACGTCGGTCGGATAGAACTTCTTGAGGTCCGGGGTCTCCTCGGGCCAGCCGAGCGTGGAGAACGGCCAGAGGCCGGAGGAGAACCAGGTGTCCAGGACGTCGGTGTCCTGGGTCCAGCCCTCGCCGGTGGGCGGCTGCTCGTCGGGGCCGACGCAGACGACCTCTCCCTCGGGGCCGTACCAGACCGGGATGCGGTGGCCCCACCAGAGCTGGCGCGAGATGCACCAGTCGTTGAGGTTGTCGACCCAGTCGAAGTACCGCTTCTCCATCTCCTTGGGGTGGATCGCGACCCGGCCGTCGCGGACCGCGTCGCCGGCGGCCTTGGCGAGGGTCTCGACCTTGACCCACCACTGGAGGGAGAGCCGGGGCTCGACAGTGGTGTGGCAGCGGGAGCAGTGGCCGACCGAGTGGACGTACGGGCGCTTCTCCGCGACGATCCGGCCCTGCTCGCGCAGCGCGCCGACGATGGCGGAACGCGCCTCGAAGCGGTCCAGTCCTTCGAACGGGCCGGCGACGGTGATGACTCCGCGCTCGTCCATGACCGTCATCGATTCCAGGCTGTGACGCTGGCCGATGGCGAAGTCGTTGGGGTCGTGGGCCGGGGTGACCTTGACGGCTCCGGTGCCGAACTCCGGGTCGACGTGGTGGTCGGCGACGACCGGGATGGTGCGGTCGGTGAGCGGCAGCTTGATCCGCTTGCCGATGAGGTGCGTGTAGCGCGCGTCGTCCGGGTGGACGGCGACCGCGGTGTCACCGAGCATCGTCTCGGCGCGGGTGGTGGCGACGACCAGCGTCTCCTCGCCCTCGCCGTACCGGATGGAGACGAGCTCGCCGTCGTCGTCCTGGTAGTCGACCTCGATGTCGGAGATCGCGGTGAGGCAGCGGGGGCACCAGTTGATGATGCGCTCGGCGCGGTAGATCAGCTCGTCGTCGTGGAGCCGCTTGAAGATCGTCTGGACGGCGGCGGACAGCCCTTCGTCCATGGTAAAGCGCTCACGGGACCAGTCGACGCCGTCACCGAGGCGGCGCATCTGGCCGAGGATCTTGCCGCCGTACTCCTCCTTCCACCGCCAGACGCGCTCGATGAATTCCTCGCGCCCCAGGTCGTGGCGGGACTTGCCCTCCTCGGCGAGCTGCTGCTCGACCTTGTTCTGGGTGGCGATGCCGGCGTGGTCCATGCCGGGGAGCCAGAGCGCCTCGAAGCCCTGCATGCGCTTGCGGCGGGTGAGGGCGTCCATCAGCGTGTGCTGGAAGGCGTGGCCCAGGTGCAGGGAGCCGGTGACGTTCGGCGGCGGGATGACGATCGTGTACGGCGGCTTCTCGCTCTCCGGGTCCGCCGTGAAGTAACCGCGCTCTACCCAGCGCTCGTACAGCTTCCCCTCTACATCGGCCGGCGCGTACTGGGTCGGCAGTTCGGGGGTGCTGGCTGGCTGCTGCGCTGCGTTCTCGGTCACGGCAGACAGTTTAGGGGCGTCACAGTCGTGCACTGAAACCGGTTTGTTGGGTAACGGTGTGTGCCCTGGTGCCCTACTCGGGCACCGCTTCCGTCAGGATGTTCGGAACAGATAAACATCCGGAGGGGACAGCGCCATGAGTTACAACCAGCCGGGCCCGTACGGCGGCCAGCCGCCGCAGGGCCAGCCCGGACCGTACGGCCAGCAGCCGGGGCCTTACGGCCAGCAGCCCGGCCCGTACGGGCAGCCGCCCCAGGGCCCGCCGCAAGGGCAGCCCGGCTACGGATACCCGCAGCAGGCCCCCCAGGGCGTCCCGCCGCAGCAGCAGCCCCCGCAGCCGGGCTACGGCTACCCGCAGGGCCAGCAGCCGGGCCCGTACGGCCAGCAGCCGCCCGCGCCGCCGTACGGCGGGCCGCAGGGCTACCCGGGGATGCCGCCGCAGCCGGGCGCCCCGAAGAAGAAGACCGGCCTGATCATCGGCGCGGCCGTGGTGGCGCTGGCCGTGGTCGCGGGCGGGGTGTACTTCCTGACCTCGGGCGGCGGCAACGGCGACGTCGCGGACTCCACCAAGGGGTACAAGCTCACGCCGGCGGCGTCGGTGGGGGAATACAAGCAGGACACCGGCAAGTCCTCCACCTCGGACGCACCGACGAGCAAGGAGAAGGCCGAAGCCGAGGCGCTCGGCATCAAGGACCCCCACCAGGCCAAGGCCCAGTACGTGAGCGGTGACCTCGCGAAGAACCCTCTCCTGGCCAAGATGCTCATGCTGTACGGCAACTGGGGCGAGATCTCCGATCCGGAGAAGGCCCTGGACGGCATGTTCGCCCAGGCCAAGCTCAGCATGGCCAAGGAGGAGAACGACTCCAAGACCTCGCTGGTCGGCAGCCCGGAGGCCGTCACACCCGAGGGCTTCGAGGGCGCTCTGATGAAGTGCCAGAACCTGAAGACCATCAACGACAAGGCGGACGGCACGACAGCCGGCGGCCCGAAGGAAATGGTCATGCCGGTCTGCATCTGGGCCGACTACAGCACCGTGGCCGCCGTCGTCGGATTCGACGTCGGCGGAGCGATGACCAACAAGCCGATGTCGCAGGACGAGGTGGCGACCCTCGCCGCCAAGCTCTACAACACCTCACGCACCAAGGTCTGATCCCCAACGCCGAAGGGGCGCCCGGCCGTCGGCCGGGCGCCCCTTCGCGTGCGCTTCGTTCGTCGCCGCCGCTACGCGGACTTCTCGTGGCGGCCGCCGTCGTTCTTGCCGATCGTGCGCGGCTCGCGCGGGACCAGCGTCGGGTTGACGTTGTCGCGGACGACGTCCGGGGTGATGACCACGCGGGCCACGTCCTTGCGGGACGGGACCTCGTACATCACCGACTGGAGGACCTCCTCCATGATGGCGCGCAGACCGCGCGCGCCCGTCTGGCGGAGGATCGCCTGGTCCGCGATGGCTTCGAGGGCCTCACGCTCGAAGTCCAGCTCCACGCCGTCGAGTTCGAACAGGCGCTGGTACTGCTTCACCAGGGCGTTGCGCGGCTCGACCAGGATCTGCAGCAGCGCCTCGCGGTCCAGGTTGTGGACCGAGGTCAGCACGGGGAGACGGCCGATGAACTCCGGGATCATCCCGAACTTCACCAGGTCCTCCGGCATGACCTCCTGGAACTGGTCGCTCGCCTGGATCTCCAGCTTGGAACGGATCGTGGCGCCGAAGCCGATGCCCTTGGCTCCGGCCCGCGACTCGATGATCTTCTCCAGGCCCGAGAAGGCGCCGCCCACGATGAACAGGACGTTCGTCGTGTCGATCTGGATGAACTCCTGGTGCGGGTGCTTCCGTCCGCCCTGCGGCGGCACGGAGGCGGTGGTGCCCTCCAGGATCTTCAGCAGGGCCTGCTGGACGCCCTCGCCGGAGACGTCGCGGGTGATCGACGGGTTCTCGCTCTTGCGGGCGACCTTGTCGATCTCGTCGATGTAGATGATCCCCGTCTCGGCCTTCTTGACGTCGTAGTCGGCGGCCTGGATCAGCTTCAGCAGGATGTTCTCGACGTCCTCGCCGACGTATCCCGCCTCCGTCAGCGCCGTCGCGTCTGCGATGGCGAACGGGACGTTGAGCATGCGCGCCAGCGTCTGGGCGAGCAGTGTCTTGCCGGAGCCCGTGGGGCCCAGCAGCAGGATGTTGGACTTGGCGAGCTCGATGGCGTCGTCGCGGTTCGCGCCGCCGCCGTTCTCGCCGGCCTGGACCCGCTTGTAGTGGTTGTACACAGCGACCGAGAGGGCCTTCTTCGCGGGCTCCTGCCCGACGACGTACCCCTCGAGGAACTCGTAGATCTCGCGCGGCTTGGGGAGCTCCTCCCACCGCACCTCGGAGGTCTCGGCGAGCTCCTCCTCGATGATCTCGTTGCAGAGATCGATGCACTCGTCGCAGATGTACACACCGGGTCCCGCGATGAGCTTCTTCACCTGCTTCTGGCTCTTTCCGCAGAACGAGCACTTGAGCAGGTCGCCGCCATCACCGATGCGTGCCACGAGGTGCTTCCCCTTCGCCTGGGAGCAGCCTGGTTCAGCGGCTCCTGGTGCCTCTATCCGACGGTACCTTGCCTGACCCCCCGTTCGGGCCCCCCTTGGCACGGTTCACACGGCCGGGGCCGTGCGGACGGAATGTGCCAAGGGGAAGTCCGACGTCAGACGGACGCGCCGGCGGTGGTCTTCCGGGTGGAGACGATCTGGTCCACCAGACCGTACGCGAGTGCGTCGTCGGCGGTGAGGATCTTGTCGCGCTCGATGTCCTCGCGGATCTTCTCCAGCGGGGTGGTCGAGTGCTTGGCCAGCATCTCCTCGAGCTGGGTGCGCATCCGCAGGATCTCGTTGGCCGCGATCTCCAGGTCGGAGAGCTGCTCACGGCCGGTCTGCGAGGACGGCTGGTGGATCAGCACGCGGGCGTGCGGGAGGGCCATGCGCTTGCCCGGCGTACCGGCGGCCAGCAGGACGGCGGCGGCGGAGGCGGCCTGGCCCATGCAGACCGTCTGGATGTCCGGCTTCACGAACTGCATCGTGTCGTAGATCGCGGTGAGCGCGGTGAACGAGCCGCCCGGGCTGTTGATGTAGATCGAGATGTCGCGGTCCGGGTCCATCGACTCCAGGCAGAGCAGCTGCGCCATGACGTCGTTGGCCGAGGCGTCGTCGATCTGGACGCCGAGGAAGATCACGCGCTCCTCGAAGAGCTTCGCGTACGGGTCGTACTCGCGCACACCCTGCGAGGTGCGCTCGACGAAGCGCGGGACGACGTAGCGGTTGTCCACCTGCGGGCCGGTGTAGAGGCCGCTCGCGGAGGCGCCGGGGAAGTTGTTCATGTGGGTGTTCACCATCCTGGTGGCTTTGCTGTGGGCTGGAGGTCTCGGCGTACGAGAGGGTGCGGGGTGGTGCACGCCCGGATCAGGCGCCGGTGCCGCCGCCGCCCGGGATGCCCGAAGCCACCGTGATGATCTCGTCGATGAGGCCGTAGTCCTTGGCCTCCTCGGCGGTGTACCAGCGGTCGCGGTCGCCGTCGCGGATGATCGTCTCCACGGTCTGGCCGGAGTGGTGGGCGGTGATCTCGGCCATCCGGGTCTTCGTACGGAGCAGGTACTGCGCCTGGATCTTGATGTCCGAGGCCGTACCGCCGATGCCGGCCGAACCCTGGTGCATGAGGATGTCGGTGTTCGGGAGCGCGAAGCGCTTGCCCGCCGTGCCGCCGGTGAGCAGGAACTGGCCCATCGAGGCCGCCATGCCCATACCGATGGTGACCACGTCGTTCGGGATGTACTGCATGGTGTCGTAGACGGCCATGCCCGCGGTCACCGAACCGCCGGGGCTGTTGATGTAGAGGTAGATGTCCTTGTCCGGGTCGGCGGCAAGGAGCAGGAGCTGCGCGGTGATCTTGTTGGCGATGTCATCGTCGACCTGCTGACCGAGGAAGATGATGCGCTCGCCGAGCAGTCGGCTGTAGACCTGGTCACCGAGGCCTCCACCGAGGGACGGCTCTCCGGCGGCGTTGGGCATCAGATTCGTCACGTATCCACCTGCTCGTCTCTGACGGCTCCGGCCGTCTCAGCGTCTTCGTACCGGGTGGGCCGGGACTACCCGACCCTTCCTCTTCATGGACCCTAACGCGCAGGTGGGACAACGCCATCCCGGTTCCCCAACTGTTCGCTGGGAGCGCAAGGTAAGCAGTCCGCACAAGGGTTCCAGGGGTGTGCGGGGCGATACGACGGCGGGCCCCGGACGCGATACGTCCGGGGCCCGCCGTGCGGATCAGATCAACGGTCGGAGCGGGGCTCAGGCCTCGTTCTTCTCGTCCTTGTCCTCGCCGGCGGCCTCGGCGGCCTCGACGGACTCGGGGGCCTCCTCGACGGCCTCCTCGACGGCCTCCTCGTCGTCCTCGAGCTCGACGACCTCACCGTTGGTGTCGACGACCTTGGCGGCCTCGACGACGACGGCGAGCGCCTTGCCGCGGGCGACCTCGCCGACGAGCATCGGCACCTGGCCGCCCTCGACGACGGCCTGGGCGAACTGGTCGGGGCTCATGCCGGAGGAGGCAGCACGCCGCATGAGGTGCTCGGTGAGCTCCTCCTGGTTGACGTTCAGCTTCTCCTTGTTGACGAGCTCGTCCAGGATGAACTGGGTCTTGATGCCCTTGATCGCCTGCTCGGAGGTCTCGCTCTCGAACTCCTCCAGCGTCTTGCCCTGGATCTCGAGGTACTTCTCGAGGTCGAGGCCCATCTGGCCGAGCTGGTGGTGCTCCAGGTTGTGCTTGCGGGTCTGGACCTCGTCCGCGAGCAGCTTCTCGGGGATCGGGACCTCGGCGAGCTTCAGCAGCTCCTCGAGGACGCGCTCCTGGGCCTGGGTGGCCTGGTCGTACTGCTTCTGGTTCTCGAGGCGCTTGCGGCTGTCCTCGCGGAGCTCGGCGAGCGTGTCGAACTCGCTCGCCATCTGCGCGAAGTCGTCATCCAGCTCGGGCAGTTCGCGCGAGGCGACGGCGGTGACCTTGACGGTGACCTCCGCTTCCTTGCCCTCGGCGGAGCCGCCCTTCAGCTCGGAGGTGAAGGTGGACTCGCCACCGGCCTCCAGGCCGGTCACGGCCTCGTCGATGCCGTCGAGGAGCTCACCGGAACCGATGGTGTACGAGACACCCGCGGCCACGCCGTCCTCGAGGACCTCTCCGTCGACCTTGGCCTCCAGGTCGATCGTCACGACGTCGCCCTCGGCGGCGGCGCGCTCGACCGGGTTGGTCGAGGCGAAGCGCTCACGGAGCTGCTCCACGGCCTTCTCGACCTCTTCGTCGGTCACTTCGAGTGCGTCCACGGTGACCTCGATGCCGGAGTAGTCCGGGATCTCGATCTCGGGACGGACGTCCACCTCGGCGGTGAAGGCCAGCAGTTCGCCGTCCTTGAGCTCGGTGATGTCAACCTCGGGCTGGCCCAGAACGTTGAGCTCACCCTCGTTGACAGCCTCGGTGTAGAACTTCGGGAGGGCGTCGTTGACGGCCTCCTCCAGCACAGCACCACGGCCGAACCGCTGGTCGATGACGCGGTTGGGGATCTTGCCCTTACGGAAGCCCTTCACCGTGACCTGCTGGTTGATCTTCTTGTACGCCGCGTCGAGGCTGTCCTTGAGCTCCTCGAAGGGCACCTCGATGCTGAGCCGAACCCGAGTCGGGTTCAGGGTCTCCACGGCGCTCTTCACGGTTCGGTCTCCTTGGTGGCTGACTTCTTGGGGTTCTGCTGGGCCGCCGAGAGGCGGCTTCGCGGATCGAGCCCGGTACATCAGACACACGGGCACGCATTTTGCATAGTAACGGCAAGGGGGATGACTCCCACAATGCGATCTTGCTGGTGGTCGGGGTGGCCGGATTCGAACCGACGACCTTCCGCTCCCAAAGCGGACGCGCTACCAAGCTGCGCCACACCCCGTCGGTGCGACACGTAGGGTACATGCACGGAGGCGGTGCGTCGGCCGCTTCGCGCCGCCCGTCGCGGGGGCTCCCCGAGAGGTGCGGCGGGTACGGGTGTGCGCTCACCGCCCCGGACCCGCTACGATGCTTCCCGTACCGAGATCGACCGGACCCCGTGGTCCGGGACGCGGTGCTTGCGGGCGTAGCTCAATGGTAGAGCCCTAGTCTTCCAAACTAGCTACGCGGGTTCGATTCCCGTCGCCCGCTCCAACGGCTCAGGGCCGGACCGAGGATGTCTCCCCGGTCCGGCCCTGACGCGTTTCCGGCAGTGGGCCGGCCCGCGGCCCTCACCCCGGCCGGGCGCACGCCGACGTCCGGCCCGGCGGCATCAGGCCGCCCGGCCGGACGTGCGGGCCTCCCCGCGGGGAGGCTCAGAAGCTGATCTGGTTGATGGTGTCGGCTATCGAGTTCATGAACCTGTTGATCGACGGCGCCATGCCGGTCGACGCGAGGAAGAAGCCGAAGAGCATGGCGACGACCGCCGGTCCGCCCTTGAGGGATCCGCCGCGGATGAGGACCACCATGACGATCCCCAGCAGAAGCACCACAGACAGTGAAATGGCCACGACTGATCACACCCTTGGTCGGTCCGCCTTGCCGGCCCGGTGGCGTGCGGCCCGGCACACCTCCGTCGCGCCCCATCGTGCCACCAACTCCCCTGCCGCTGCTGCGGGGTGAAGAGCGAGGATGGCCGGATCGCGCCATCCTCGGAATCGGGGGCCGCGGGGGGCGACCGTCCGCGGGGGCCGCGCCCCGGGGCTTCGTACGGGATCCCCGTAAAGCTGTGCGACCCCTGTGCGCAGGGGAGTTCGAATATCGCCCGATGTGATCGTTTCCATATCCGCACACTTCATTCACAGTCATTTCCAGGCCGCTTGTGCGACGTAATTCACTCTCGCCAACAACCCGGCGATATGCCCCATTTAAGGGGTATTAATCAGCGCATACCGGTCAGATCCGCCTGGTTTGACTTTCGATGGGGCGGGAACACGCGAATTCTCTTCCGCGTTTTACGCATGCCGATCGACCGGTCTAAGGTGCATCAGATGTCCCAAGCTCCGAGCGAAATTCAGAGGGCCCCGATCACCCCGGAGAGCCGGGAGTCGGAGCCGAGACAAGAGCAGGCCCTGGCGACCGCGGTGGCTCCCGCCGCCGGCGCCGGGACGGCCCCCGCCCGTGCCGGGACGGCCGCACCGGCCAAGCGGCGTGACGCGTACTTCGACAATGTGAAGTACATCGCCATCGTGCTCGTCGCGGTCGCCCACGCGTGGGAGCCCGTGATGGACGGCAGTCGCGCCACGCGAGCGCTGTACATGATCGTGTACACGTTCCACATGCCCGCCTTCATCCTCGTATCGGGCTATTTCTCCCGCTCGTTCGACATGAGCGCCTCCAAGGTGAAGCGTCTCGTCACCGGGGTCGTCGTGCCCTACGTGTTCTTCGAGACCGCGTACTCGCTCTTCAAGCGCTTCGCCGGCGGCGACGGCGACATGCCCATCACCCTGCTCGACCCGTTCTTCCTGACCTGGTTCCTCATCGCGCTCTTCATCTGGCGCGTGACCACGCCCATCTGGCAGTCACTGCGGCACCCGCTCCCGGTGGCACTCGTCATCGCGATGCTCGCGTCGTTGACCCCCGGCATCGGCGACGACCTGGATCTGCAGCGGGTCTGCCAGCTGCTGCCGTTCTTCGTCCTCGGCTTGCTGATGAAGCCCGAGCACTTCCAGATGATCCGGCGGCGCGAGGTACGGATCGCCGCCGTCCCGCTGTTCGCCGGCGCCCTGGCCTTCGCCTACTGGGTGGCGCCGCGCATGCAGCTCGGCTGGTTCTACCGCAGCAACAGCGCCCAGGAGATGAACTCCCCCTGGTGGTCGGGCGCCGTGATGACCCTGGCGATGTTCGGCTGCGCGCTGGCGCTCACGGTCGCCTTCCTCTCCTGGGTGCCCCACAGGCACATGTGGTTCACCGCGCTGGGAGCCGGGACGATCTGCGGCTACCTGATGCACGGCTTCCTCATCAGGGGCGCGGACTACTTCGGCCTGATCGACCGATACGAATGGCTCAAGAGCCCCGCGGGTCTGGTCCTGGTGTCCCTCGTCGCTGCCGTCGCAGTGACACTGCTGTGCACCCCGCCGGTCCGGCGTGCCCTGCGCTTCGCCACCGAGCCGGACATGAACTGGGCGTTCCGCACCCGGAGCCCCGCCAAGCGCTGACCCGGTGTCCGGATCGGCCCCCTGCGACAGGGGCCGGTCCCGGCCCGGGGGTCAGCCGGTGGCCGGGTTGGCCGAATCCTGTCGGTCCGCGGGCCTCTTGCCGCCGTCGAGCCCCAACAGCCCACGTACCTGCGCATACTTCTCGGTCAGCCGGGTACGGGTGGCGGGCTCCAGCACCGCCAGCCGCTCCGGGTCGGCGTTGTGCGCCAGATCCGATTCCTTGACCAGCAGAGCCCCGGGTGTGGCGAGAATCCGCCCGGTGTACGTCATGAGGTCCTCGCCGTCCCGCTTGGTGACGGCGAGGACCATTTCTTTCACCCGCTCCGGCAGCGCCGCTTCGTCCAGCCACTGCCGGGTGAGCGCCCCGTCCTCGATCGCGTCGTGCAGCCAGGCGGCGGCCATCTGCTCCTCGCTGCCTCCCCGGGCCCGCACCCCTTCGGCCACCGCGGCCAGGTGCTCGGCGTACGGGCGGCCGGCCTTGTCGGTCTGCAGGCGATGGGCCTCGCGGGCGATCGCCTCGACCTGGGACAGCGTCAGACACGGGATCGTCATGCGCCGACTGTACGCCCCGCCCTCCACCTCCCGGGTGGTCCAGGAGTCGCGTCCTATCGTTCGGTAAACTAATTACTGACGATTCCTTGACGATCTCTTGACCTTGCGAGGAGACGGACTCATCGGACACGCAGACACGCTCATCGCCATGGGCGGCGCCTTCCTGGCAGCCGCCGTCCTGGCCCGCCTCGGCGGCCGCATCGGACTGCCGACCATCCCCCTGTTCATCCTGGCCGGGATCCTCCTCGGCCCGCACACCCCGGGGGTGGTCCTGCTCGACGACCCCCATGACCTCGAGATGCTGTCCGCGCTCGGACTGGTGCTGCTGCTCTTCTACCTCGGTCTCGAGTTCCATCTCGACGATCTGAGGAAGGGCGGGCGCAGGATGGCGCTCGCCGGTGGCACCTATCTCGCGCTCAACGTCGGCGCGGGTCTCGGCTTCGGCTTCGCGCTGGGCTGGGGCACCTCGGAGGCCCTGGTGCTCGCGGGGGTGCTCGGGATCTCGTCCTCGGCCATCGTCACGAAGGTGCTGGTGGACCTGGGGCGGATCGGTGATCCGGAGACGCGGCCCATCCTCGGCATCATCGTGGTGGAGGACGTGTTCCTCGCCCTCTACCTGGCGGCCCTCCAGCCGATCCTGTCCGGCGCGGACAGCCTCGGCGCGGCGGTGCTCGACGGCGGCAAGGCGTTCGGTTTCCTGCTGCTCCTCGCCGTGGCCGCCCGCTTCGGCACCAAGGTCATCGGGAGGCTGATCCACACCGGGGACGACGAACTGCTGGTGATCTCCTTCCTCGGCGCCGCGGTCTTCGTGGCAGGCGTCTCGGAGTGGTTCGGCGTCGCCGACGCGATCGGCGCGTTCATGGTCGGCCTGATGCTCGGCAGCACCACGTCGGGCGCGCGCATCCGCAAGCTGGTCCACCCGCTGCGGGACGCGTTCGGCGCCATCTTCTTCTTCGCCTTCGGCCTCTCCATCGACCCCGGCGACCTGCCGAGCGTCGTCTGGCCGGTCCTGGCCGCCGTCGCCGTGACCATGGCGATGAACGTGCTCGCGGGCATGGCCACGGCGAAGATCTACGCGTTCGGGCCGGCGGGGACGGCGAACATCTCCACCACACTGCTCGCGCGGGGCGAGTTCGCACTGATCCTGGCCACGATGGCGGCTGGGGCGGGGCTCGACGAACGGCTCTCCCCGTTCATCGCCGGATACGTCCTCCTCCTCGCGGTCCTGGCGCCCCTGGCGGCCGGGCGTTCACACCGGCTGGCCCGGATCCTGCCCGGTGGACGCGCCGCGGAGCGGGCGAACGGGAAGGACGCCGTCCCGGTCTGAGCGCCGGCGGTCCCGCGTCCGGCGCGCGCCGGGTGCGGGACCGGCCCACTTCTCCGACCCATGCCACGTTCGGTTGAGGGTCATGCCGAAGATTGACGCGCATGCCGTTTGCGTCGATTGTTCCGATCGGGGCTCAGGCGTGCCGGGAGAGCAGCAGCAGGGCGCGGTCGTCGTTGACGTCCTTCGCGCAGGCCTCGATGAGATGCCAGGCCGCACCCTCGAAGCTGGTGGCGACGTAGCGGTCGGCCTCGCCGGTCAGGCGGTCGATGCCGTCGGCGATGTCCCGGTCCGACGCCTCCACCAGGCCGTCGGTGAAGAGCATCAGGACGTCGCCGGGGGCGAGCGATCCCTTCACGGCGTCGAACTCCGCTCCGTCGTAGACGCCGAGGAGCGGCCCCTCCGCGGCCTTCTCCTCCCACCGGCCGCTGCCGGCGTGCAGTTGCAGGGCCGGGGGATGGCCGGCCGAGAGGAGTTCGTAGTCGCCGGAGTCGAGGTCGAGGACGAGGTGGATGGAGGTGGCGAAGCCCTCGTCCCAGTCCTGGCGCAGCAGGTAGCCGTTGGCCGCGGGCAGGAAGCCGTGCGGCGGCAGGGAGCCGAGGAGCCCGCCGAAGGCACCGGAGAGCAGCAGCGCGCGGGAGCCGGCGTCCATGCCCTTGCCGGAGACGTCGGTGAGGACGACTTCCAGGGTGCGTCCGCCGTTGGTACGGGCGGCGACGACGAAGTCCCCGGAGAAGGACTGGCCGCCCGCGGGGCGCAGCGCCATCTCCCGGTGCCAGCCGTCGGGCAGCCGGGGCAGGGCGCTCTGCACCCGGATCCGTTCCCGCAGGTCGAAGAGCATGGTGCCGCCGCGCCGCCACGGCACGCCGACCCTGGCCCGGAACTGGGCGAGTACCAGGCCGAAGAATCCGCAGGCGGCGACGGTCAGTACGGTGCCCGGTGTGACCCGGGCCGGCCCCTCCCCGTAGGGGCCGAGGGCTATGGACTCCACGATCAGCGCGGCCGCGGCGGTCGCGTAGAGACCGAGGAGGCTCGCGGGCCGCAGCAGCAGGCCGCCCGCGACGATGGGCAGGGCCAGGGCCGCCGGCGAGCACCAGACCGGGTTGAGCAGGGTGCCGCAGGTGATCACCGGAATGGTGACGAGCAGCCCGGCCAGGGCTATCCAGTCGGACCCGTCACCGCGGAAGTAGTCGACCCCGGAACGGCGCAGCGCGACGCGCGCCCGGTGCATGGATCTGCTCCACCGGGCGGTGTAGGTCTCTGCTCCTCTGCGACGGGCCATTGTCGGGACCTTATCCACCCGGCGGCCTCCGGTGCAGGGGGACCCTGTGTCAATGTGTTCGAAATTGGGTCGCCGGGAGACGGTGCCCCTGGTAGGCAGGGCGCATGACCACGGACTTGCGCACTTTGTCGGCCTCGGAGTGGGACGCCTGGCTCGATTGCGTCGAATTGGCGTTCGGTGGTGTTCCCATCGCGCCCGCGAGCCGCGAGATGTACGCCGCCCTGGCCGAACCCGGGCGGGCCCTGGGGCACTGGGACGGTGACGAGTGCGTGGGCACGGCCGGTGCCTACAGCTTCCGGATGACCGTTCCGGGCGGGAGCGCGGTACGGGCGGCGGGGATCACGATGGTCGGCGTCGCCGCGACGCATCGCAGGCAGGGGCTGCTGACGGCGCTGATGCGGCGCCAGCTGGACGACATCCGCTCGTGGGGCGAGCCGCTGGCGGTGCTGACGGCCTCGGAGCCCGCGATCTACGGCCGGTTCGGCTACGGCGCGGCCACGGCGGAGACGAACCTCCGGATCGACACCTCGCGGGTGCGCCTCACGTCGCCGCCCCCGGGCACGGACGCGGTGAGGATGCGCCGTGCCACCCCCGAGGCGGCCCTCGACGCCTGCGAGGCTGTGTACGCCCGTGTGGCGGCGGACCGGCCGGGAATCCTGCTGCGGCAGCCGGGCTGGGAGCGGGTGCCGGTGCACGATCCGGAGAGCGGCCGGGGCGGCGGTTCACCGCTGCAGTGCGTCCTGGCGGAGCGGGACGGCGAGGTGACGGGGTACGTCACCTTCCATGTGCGGCCCGAGTGGGAGAAGGCCGGCCCCAGGGGCACGGTCGCCGTCCGCGACCTCGCGGCGCTCGATCCCGCCTCGTACGCCGCCCTGTGGCGGTTCCTGTTCGGCATCGACCTGACCTCGGTGGTCGAGTGCGGCAACCGGCCCGTGGACGACCCGGTGCTCCGGATGGTCTCGGACATCCGGCGCTGCGAGCCGGGCCTGCGGGACGCGCTGTACGTGCGGCTGGTCAAGCTGGGCGCGGCGCTCGAGGCGCGGAGCTACCGGGCGCCGCTCGACGTCGTGCTGGAGGTGGAGGACTCCTTCTGCCCCTGGAACGCGGGGCGTTGGAGGCTGTCCGCCGACGCGAAGGGCGCCGCTTCCTGCCGGCGCACGGAGGATGATCCCGAACTCGCGCTCTCCGTCACCGAGTTGGGTGCGGTGTACCTGGGCGGGGTGTCACTGACGACTCTGGCGGCCGCGGGGCAGGTGCGCGAGCTGAGGGAGGGCGCGCTGTCCGCGGCCTCCCTGGCGTTCTCCTCGGACACCCAGCCCTGGTGCCCGCACGGGTTCTGAGCCGCGGACCGGCGGGCTACCGGCCTTGTGCGGAGGGCTGGCAGCCCGGGCACCAGAAGAGGTTGCGTGCCGCGAGGTCCGCCGTGCGGATCTCGGTCCCGCAGATGTGGCACGCCTGCCCGGCCCGGCGGTAGACGTAGACCTCGCCGCCGTGGTCGTCCACCCTCGGAGGGCGGCCCATGGCCTCGGGCAGGTGCTCGGGGCGGACGGTGTCGATGCGGTTGTTCCGCACCCCCTCGCGCATGAGCGCGCGCAGGTCCGCCCAGACGGCGTCCCATTCACCCCGTGAGAGGCCGGCGCCCCGGCGGTAGGGGTCGATGCCGTGCCGGAAGAGGACCTCGGCGCGGTAGACGTTGCCGACCCCGGCGACGACCTTCTGGTCCATGAGCAGCGCCGCGATGGTGACGCGGCTGCGGGAGATCCGTCGCCAGGCGCGCTCGCCGTCCTCGTCGGCGCGCAACGGGTCGGGACCGAGCCGGTCGTGTATCGCGCGCTTCTCGGGCCCGGTGATCAGGGCGCAGGTGGTGGGGCCGCGCAGGTCGGCGTGGTGGGCCTCGTTGACGAGACGGAGCCGGACGGTGTCGGTGGGCGGCGGCGCGGGGGTGGTGCCGAAGCCGAGCTTCCCGAAGAGGCCGAGGTGGATGTGGACCCACGCCGACCCCTCGAAGCCGAGGAAGAGGTGCTTGCCGTGGGCGTCCACGCCGGTGAGGGTTCGGCCGTCGAGCAGCGCGGCGCTGTCGGAGAACTTGCCCTGGGGACTGCTCACCCGCACCGGGCGGCCGGCGAACCGCTCGTGGTGGTCCGCCGCGAGGCGGTGGATCGTATGCCCCTCGGGCACGTCGGGTCTCCTGGGAACGCGTGTGCCGCCGGGCGCGGGGCCCGGCGGCACGCGGAAAACGGGTACGGGGGTGCTCAGCCCTGCTGCGGGTGGTGGGCGGGGATCGGGGGGAGTTCGCCGGTGCTCTCGTACGCCGAGAGCATCTCGATGCGGCGGGTGTGGCGCTCCTCGCCCGAGTACGGGGTGTCGAGGAAGATCTCCACGAACCTGGTGGACTCCTCCACCGTGTGCATCCGCCCGCCGATGGCCACGACGTTGGCGTCGTTGTGCTCACGGCCGAGTGCGGCGGTCTGCTCGCTCCAGGCCAGCGCCGCGCGGACGCCCTTGACCTTGTTGGCGGCGATCTGCTCGCCGTTCCCGGAGCCGCCGATGACGATGCCGAGGCTGCCCTTGTCCGCCGCCGTCCGCTCGGCGGCGCGGAGGCAGAACGGCGGGTAGTCGTCCTGGGCGTCGTAGATGTGGGGACCGCAGTCGACGGCCTCGTGGCCGTTGGCGGTGAGCCACTCCACGAGGTGGTTCTTCAGTTCGAAGCCGGCATGGTCGGAGCCGAGGTACACGCGCATGGAGCGAAGTGTGACACGGAAGCGGCGGGGTAACCGTCAGCGGGGTCGGGGCCCGGCCGGACCCATCGGGTCCGGTTCCCGGCCGGTGCTGTGTGCAAGACCACTCGGGCAACGATCGGGTCAAGGAAGCGGATGCGGGGGTTCCGTTTCTTGGACTGTTCGGGCTTGAATGCGTGCTTGCCCTGGCACCACCCCTCGCCGGGGCAACCCCCGACACACGTGATCAGAAAACGTAAGGATTCGATCCATGACGTCGCAGACGACTCTGGCGGGGCCGGGCCAACAGCCCGGCGAGCCGGACAGGCCCGACTCCCAGGACGGGCTCCAGGCCGGCCTCAAGAACCGCCACCTCTCGATGATCGCCATCGGCGGCGTGATCGGAGCGGGACTCTTCGTCGGCTCCGGAGCGGGCATCGCCGCGGCGGGACCGGCCATCCTCCTGTCGTACGCGCTGGTGGGCGCCATGGTCGTCTTCGTCATGCGGATGCTGGGCGAGATGGCCGTGGCCCGCCCGAGTTCCGGTTCCTTCTCCGCCTACGCGGACCGGGCGCTGGGCCGCTGGGCCGGCTTCTCCATCGGCTGGCTGTACTGGTTCTTCTGGGTCGTGGTGCTCGCCGTCGAGGCCACGGCGGGTGCCAAGATCCTGGAGAGCTGGATACCGGGCGTACCGCAGTGGGCCTGGGCCCTGATCGTCATGGTGGTCCTCACCGCGACCAACCTGGTGTCCGTCGGCTCGTACGGCGAGTTCGAGTTCTGGTTCGCGGGGATCAAGGTCGTGGCTATCGGCGCGTTCGTCGTCGTCGGCCTGCTCGCCGTCTTCGGCGTCCTGCCCGGCTCGGACCACGCCGCCACGGGCCTCTCCCACCTGACCGACACCGGCGGGTTCTTCCCGGAGGGCCCGGGAGCCGTACTCACCGGTGTCCTGATGGTGGTCTTCTCCTTCATGGGCAGCGAGATCGTGACCCTGGCCGCCGGCGAGTCGGAGAACCCGCAGCGCGCCGTGTCCAAAGCGACCAACAGCGTGATCTGGCGCATCGCGATCTTCTACCTCGGTTCGATCTTCGTCGTCCTGACCCTGCTGCCGTGGAACGACCCCTCGATCGTCGAGGACGGTTCGTACGTCGCCGCGCTGAACGCCATCGGCATCCCGCACGCCGGCCAGGTCATGGACGTCATCGTGCTCACCGCCGTGCTGTCCTGCCTGAACTCCGGCCTCTACACCGCCTCCCGCATGGCCTTCTCGCTGGGACAGCGGGGGGACGCGCCCAAGGCGTTCGCCAAGGTCAACAAGCGAGGCGTGCCCCAGGCGGCGATCCTGTCGTCCGTGGTCTTCGGTTTCGTGGCGGTGTTCTTCAACTACCAGTGGCCCGACACGGTGTTCGCGTTCCTGCTGAACTCCTCCGGCGCCGTGGCGCTCTTCGTGTGGCTGGTCATCTGCTTCACCCAGCTGCGGATGCGCGGGATCATCCTGCGCGAGGCGCCCGAGAAGCTCATCGTCAAGATGTGGCTCTTCCCCTATCTGACCTGGGCGACGATCGCGATGATCTCCTTCGTCCTCGTCTACATGCTGACCGACGACGCCGGACGCGACCAGGTGCTCCTCTCGTTGCTCGTCGCGGCGCTGGTCGTGGCGGTCTCGCTGGTGCGCGACGCCCGTGCCCGCAGGGCGAAGGCCGCGACGCCCGCCGAATGACGGGCGCACCCGCCTGAGGCAGGGCGGAACCCGGACGGACCAGGAAGGCCCTGGGGCGGGCACTTAGAAACCAATCCGCGCCCCCCAGACGCACAACCCTGACGGCAAGGCGCGG
>NZ_JBHZCI010000003.1:0-275081 GCF_042755185.1 Streptomyces sp. NPDC059166
CGGCAGTGAGACTGTGGGGGATAAGCTCCATGGTCGAGAGGGAAACAGCCCAGAGCATCGACTAAGGCCCCTAAGCGTACGCTAAGTGGGAAAGGATGTGGAGTCGCAGAGACAACCAGGAGGTTGGCTTAGAAGCAGCCACCCTTGAAAGAGTGCGTAATAGCTCACTGGTCAAGTGATTCCGCGCCGACAATGTAGCGGGGCTCAAGCGTACCGCCGAAGTCGTGTCATTCCAGCATGAGGGCCAACGCCCGCTGGGATGGGTAGGGGAGCGTCGTGTGCCGGGTGAAGCAGCCGCGGAAGCGAGTTGTGGACGGTTCACGAGTGAGAATGCAGGCATGAGTAGCGATACACACGTGAGAAACGTGTGCGCCGATTGACTAAGGGTTCCTGGGTCAAGCTGATCTGCCCAGGGTAAGTCGGGACCTAAGGCGAGGCCGACAGGCGTAGTCGATGGACAACCGGTTGATATTCCGGTACCCGCTTTGAAACGCCCAATACTGAATCAGGCGATGCTAAGTCCGTGAAGCCGGCCCGATCTCTTCGGAGTTGAGGGTAGTGGTGGAGCCGACGAACCAGACTTGTAGTAGGTAAGCGATGGGGTGACGCAGGAAGGTAGTCCAGCCCGGGCGGTGGTTGTCCCGGGGTAAGGGTGTAGGACGCACGGTAGGCAAATCCGTCGTGCATATAAGTCTGAGACCTGATGCCGAGCCGATTGTGGTGAAGTGGATGATCCTATGCTGTCGAGAAAAGCCTCTAGCGAGTTTCATGGCGGCCCGTACCCTAAACCGACTCAGGTAGTCAGGTAGAGAATACCGAGGCGTTCGGGTGAACTATGGTTAAGGAACTCGGCAAAATGCCCCCGTAACTTCGGGAGAAGGGGGGCCATTCCTGGTGATCCGATTTACTCGGTGAGCTGGGGGTGGCCGCAGAGACCAGCGAGAAGCGACTGTTTACTAAAAACACAGGTCCGTGCGAAGCCGTAAGGCGATGTATACGGACTGACGCCTGCCCGGTGCTGGAACGTTAAGGGGACCGGTTAGCTGACTTTCGGGTCGGCGAAGCTGAGAACTTAAGCGCCAGTAAACGGCGGTGGTAACTATAACCATCCTAAGGTAGCGAAATTCCTTGTCGGGTAAGTTCCGACCTGCACGAATGGCGTAACGACTTCTCGACTGTCTCAACCATAGGCCCGGTGAAATTGCACTACGAGTAAAGATGCTCGTTTCGCGCAGCAGGACGGAAAGACCCCGGGACCTTTACTACAGTTTGATATTGGTGTTCGGTTCGGCTTGTGTAGGATAGGTGGGAGACTTTGAAGCGGCCACGCCAGTGGTTGTGGAGTCGTCGTTGAAATACCACTCTGGTCGTGCTGGATGTCTAACCTGGGTCCGTGATCCGGATCAGGGACAGTGTCTGATGGGTAGTTTAACTGGGGCGGTTGCCTCCTAAAGAGTAACGGAGGCGCCCAAAGGTTCCCTCAGCCTGGTTGGCAATCAGGTGTTGAGTGTAAGTGCACAAGGGAGCTTGACTGTGAGACCGACGGGTCGAGCAGGGACGAAAGTCGGGACTAGTGATCCGGCAGTGGCTTGTGGAAGCGCTGTCGCTCAACGGATAAAAGGTACCCCGGGGATAACAGGCTGATCTTCCCCAAGAGTCCATATCGACGGGATGGTTTGGCACCTCGATGTCGGCTCGTCGCATCCTGGGGCTGGAGTCGGTCCCAAGGGTTGGGCTGTTCGCCCATTAAAGCGGTACGCGAGCTGGGTTTAGAACGTCGTGAGACAGTTCGGTCCCTATCCGCTGTGCGCGTAGGAATATTGAGAAGGGCTGTCCCTAGTACGAGAGGACCGGGACGGACGAACCTCTGGTGTGCCAGTTGTCCTGCCAAGGGCATGGCTGGTTGGCTACGTTCGGAAAGGATAACCGCTGAAAGCATCTAAGCGGGAAGCCTGCTTCAAGATGAGTATTCCCACCACCTTGAGTGGTTAAGGCTCCCAGTAGACGACTGGGTTGATAGGCCAGATGTGGAAGCCCGGTAACGGGTGGAGCTGACTGGTACTAATAGGCCGAGGGCTTGTCCTCAGTTGCTCGCGTCCACTGTGTTGTTCCCAGGCCACGAACAGTCGTGCTGGTTGAACAGTTTCACTAATCAATTGAAAAGTGTGCTTGTTCGCTAAGTGCCGATCTCCATCTTGATGGAGTGGCCGATAGTGTTTCGGTGGTCATTGCGTTAGGGAAACGCCCGGTTACATTCCGAACCCGGAAGCTAAGCCTTTCAGCGCCGATGGTACTGCAGGGGGGACCCTGTGGGAGAGTAGGACGCCGCCGAACAATCTTTCAGGGCCCTTGGCCCCAGCGTTCATGCTGGGGCCAAGGGCCCTTTTGTTTTTCCGAAGCGCGCCGGATCGTCGGCTGCGCGAGAATGTCTGTGGTACCCGATGACAGGAGTCACCCCCATGTCCACCAACTCTTCCGACGACCGTCCGGAGCGCGATCCGCGTCGCCGGGACGGGGGTGACAGGGGCGGCTACCGAGGTGGTCGCGACGACCGGGGCGGTGCGCCTCGACGTGACAGCGACCGCGGTGCATTCCGTAGGGACGACCGCGATCGAGGCCCGCGTCGTGACGACAACCGGGGTGGTGCCGGCGGCGGGTTCCGCCGTGACGACCGTGGTGGGCGTCCGGCTGGTGGGTTCGACCGTCGTGACGACCGGCCGCGTGGCCCCCGCCGCGACGACGACCGCCCCGGCGGCTTCCGCCGCGACGACAGCCGTGGTGGCGGAACCGGTGGCGGGTTCCGGCGTGATGAGCGTGAGCGCGGCCCCCGTCGTGACGACGACCGGTCGGGTTCCTTCCGGCGTGACGATCGTGCGCCGCGTCGTGAGGACGACCGTGGTGGGTACCGCGGTGGACAGCGTGATGACCGTGGCGGACGTCCGGGCGACGACAACCGCCGCGACGACAACCGGGGCGGTGCCGGCGGCGGGTTCCGCCGTGACGACCGTGGTGGGCGTCCGGCTGGTGGGTTCGACCGTCGTGACGACCGGCCGCGTGGCCCCCGCCGCGACGACGACCGCCCCGGCGGCTTCCGCCGCGACGACAGCCGTGGTCGCGGAACCGGTGGCGGCTTCCGCCGCGACGACAGCCGTGGTGGCGGCTTCCGGCGTGACGATCGTGCGCCGCGTCGTGAGGACGACCGTGGTGGGTACCGCGGTGGACAGCGTGATGACCGTGGCGGACGTCCGGGCGGCTACGACCGTCGCGACGACAACCGCCGCGACGACAGCCGGGGCGGTGCCGGCGGCGGGTTCCGCCGTGACGACCGTGGCGGGCGCCCGGCTGGTGGGTTCGACCGTCGTGACGACCGGCCGCGTGGCCCCCGCCGCGACGACGACCGCCCCGGCGGCTTCCGCCGCGACGACAGCCGTGGTGGCGGTGCCGGTGGCGGCTTCCGCCGCGACGACAGCCGTGGTGGCGGAACCGGTGGCGGCTTCCGCCGCGACGAGCGTGAGCGCGGCCCCCGTCGAGACGACGACCGGTCGGGTTCCTTCCGCCGGGACGATCGTGCCCCCCGTCGTGAGGACGACCGTGGTGGGTACCGCGGTGGACAGCGTGATGACCGCGGCGGACGCCCGGGCGGCTACGACAACCGGGGCGGTGCCGGCGGCGGGTTCCGCCGTGACGACCGTGGCGGCCGTCCGGCCGGTGGGTTCGACCGTCGTGACGACCGGCCGCGTGGCCCCCGCCGCGACGACGACCGCCCCGGCGGCTTCCGCCGCGACGACCGCGACCGTGGCCCTCGGCGTGACAACGACCGTGGTGGCTACCGAGGCCGCGACGACCGGGGTGGCTACCAGGGACGGGACGACCGCGATCGTGAGCCCGTCAAGCGCCTTCCCATCCCCGACGACGTCACCGGCGACGAGATCGACAAGGACGTCCGGCAGGAGCTTCTGAGCCTGCCGAAGACCCTTGCCGAGGACGTCGCACGGAACCTCGTCATGGTCGCCCGTCTCATCGACGAGGACCCCGAGCAGGCTTACGCCTACTCGCGGATCGCCCTGCGGCTCGCATCGCGTGTCGCCGCGGTCCGTGAGGCCGCGGGCTTCGCCGCGTACGCCAGCCAGAGGTACGCCGAAGCGCTGGCGGAGTTCCGTGCGTCGCGCCGGATGACCGGTTCGGCGGAACTGTGGCCCGTGATGGCCGACTGCGAGCGGGGACTCGGCCGGCCCGAGCGGGCGATGGCCATGGCGGGCGAACCCGAGGTACAGAAGCTGGACAAGGCCGGGCAGGTCGAGATGCGCCTGGTCGCCGCCGGCGCCCGCAGGGACATGGGGCAGATCGACGCCGCCATCGTCACCCTGCAGAGCCCCGAGCTGGCGTCCAACGCCGTCCACCCGTGGACGCCCCGGCTTCGGTACGCCTACGCCGATGTCCTGCTGGAAGCGGGCCGTGAGGACGAGGCCCGCGAATGGTTCGGCAAGGCGCTGGAGGCCGACAAGGACGGTTCGACGGACGCCTCCGACCGGCTCGCGGAGCTCGACGGGGTCGAGTTCGTCGACGCGCTCGACGAGGACGACGACCACGTCGACGCACCGGCCGCCACCGACGGTGAGCACGTCGACCGCGAGGGCACCGGCCCCGAGGACGTCGAGGGCGAGGAGACCGGCCCCGAGGACGTCGACCGCGAGGACACCGACGCAGGTCGCGACGCGGTCGAGCAGGACGGCGACGCCGACGGGTCCACGAAGGCCTGAGGCCTGAGCCGAGGCAGTGGTGAAGGGCGGCACCCCCAGGGGGTGCCGCCCTTCCCGCGTTCAGGGCCCACACCGGCAGCGACCGGTCTGCGGGCGGATCCTCAGCCGATGTCGAGGCTGCGCAGTACCAGTCCCGTGGCGGGCTTGGGACCGAACGACGTCGATTTGCGAGGCATGGTGACGCCCTGTCTGGCCAGATCCCGGACGACGTCCTCACGGACCGGATGCATCAGCACCGCCGTGGCCCCGTGGCGCTCGGCCTGTTCGACCGCGGCCGCGCTGTCGTGGATGTACGAGATGTGGTCCGGGGAGTCGGGGATGCCCCAGACATCGTCGAGCAGGGCGGAGTGCAGCACGGTGGCGTCGAGGGCGCGCCACGCGGCCGGCCGGTCCCCGCGGACGGTGCGCGCCAGCAGCCGTGCCTCGGGCCGGTCGACCAGATGGAAACGGCCGTCGCCCGCGAGGAGGAAGGCGTTGCCCTCGGCGGCGGCCTCCGCAAGCGCCTCCAGAGCCAGGGACAACGGCCCTTCCACGGTGCTGACGCGGAAGAGGCCGTCGAGGGCGTCGAGCGCGTCGGCGACCGGCAGGCGGTGGAGCAACCGGTGGATGGCGCGCACCCGCAAAGGGTGGCGGGCCGTGTCGACGAGCAGGACCAGCCCGAAGTCCCAGGGCCCGGGGCCTTGCTGTTCGCGCTGGAGCCGGAGGTAGGTGGCCCAGCGGTGGTGGCCGTCGGCGATGAGTGCCTGGCGGCGGGCCAGATCGGCATCCATCTCGGCGTGCTCGGCGGGATCGGTGACAGCCCAGAGCCGGTGCCGGACCCCGTCCTCCGTCGTCGTGGTGAACAACGCCGGACGCTCCACGACGCGCTCGATCACGGCCGTCGCCCCGCTCGGCCCGCCGTCACCCTCATAACTGAACAGCAGCGGTTCGAGGTGGGCCGCCGCCGTGCGCATCAGATCGGCACGGTCCTCCACCACATCGGCCATCACGTCCTCGTGCGGCAGCACCACGCCCTCCGAGGCGGGGGAGAGCGCCAGCGCCCCGATCACGCCACGCTGCAGGACGTCACCGGCCCGCTGTTCGTAGACGTACAGCGTGGGGAGCGGGTCCGCGGCGAGCACCCCCTCCGCGATCCACTGCCGAAGGGTGTGGGCGGCCTGCCGGTGCCGTTCGGCGGCGGAGCCCCCCTGCGGGAGGATGAGGCGCACGATGTTGTGCGGATCCGAGGACTCCAGGTGATGGAGCCCGTCGGGCCGCACGACGACGTCGTACGGGGGCGAGGTGACCGAGGCCAGGCTGCCGACCTGTTCCGGGACGTACCGCAGTCCGCGGAAGGGGGTCAGCCGCAGTCCCTGGCCGCCGACGGGGGCTCCGGATGTGTTCATCCGGGCATCGTATGTGCGCTCGGTGGATGCGCGATGATCGGGGGAGAGGCACGGAACGAGGAGCAGAGGCATATGAGTCAGCAGTACAGGTCCCGGCCGCTCGGGAGCGACGAGGCGCTGAGCGGGCGCTACGACACGGCCCTGCTCGACCTCGACGGTGTGGTGTACGCGGGCGGGCACGCGATCGGGCACGCGGTCGAGTCGCTGCGCTCCGCGCGTGAGGGAGGGATGCACCTGGCCTACGTCACGAACAACGCGCTGCGCACCCCGGATGCGGTGGCCGGGCACCTGACGGAGCTCGGCGTGCCGGCCGAGGCCTCCGACGTGATCACCTCGGCGCAGGCCGTCGCACGGCTGATGGCGGATCAGCTGCCCGCCGGGGCGAAGGTGCTCGTCGTCGGCGGGGAAGGGCTGCGGGTGGCGCTGCGTGAACGCGGGCTGGTGCCCGTGGAGTCGGCGGACGACGATCCGGCGGCCGTGGCACAGGGCTTCGGCGGCCCCGATCTGCCCTGGGGCCGATTCGCGGAAGCCGCGTACGCGATCACTCGCGGAGCGGTCTGGTTCGCCTCGAACACCGATCTGACGATCCCGGGTGCCCGGGGCATCGCCCCGGGCAACGGCGCCGCCGTGGAGGTCGTGCGGATCGCGACCGGTGCGGAGCCCCAGGTCGCCGGCAAGCCGCTGCCCCCGATGCACCGCGAGACGGTGCTGCGGACCGGGGCCGAGCGTCCCCTGGTCGTGGGTGATCGGCTGGACACGGACATCGAGGGTGCCTTCAACGGTGGTGTGGACTCGCTGCTCGTGCTGACCGGGGTCACCGACGCGGCGCAGCTGATCGCCGCCGGACCCCGGCACCGTCCCACCTACGTGGACCGGGACCTGCGCGGGCTGCTGACCACCCAGCCCGAGGTGTCCGGACAGGACGGTGCCTTCCGCTGCGGCGGCTGGACCGCCGTCGTGCGCGGTGAGGCGCTCACCCTGGAGGGCGGCGGCGAACCGCTGGACGGGCTGCGCGCGCTGTGCGGTGCGGCGTGGACGCACGCCGGTGAGGGAGCCTGCGAGCTGGACGCGGAGAAGGCCGTCGCCGCGCTCGGCCTCTGAGGGCCGCTCCGGAGGCCGTAGGCTGTGCCGCACCGGGGAGTTGAGCCCATTGCAGGATAGGCTAGCCTAACCACGTGTTGGTCGACAGTCCCCCCGAATCGAGTTCCGGTCCCGCGTCCGAGCCGAAGGCACCCGCACGCGCGGGACGGCACACGGTACGTGCCGCAGGTCTTCTGGCCGCCGTGGGCGTCCTCGCGCTGGTCTGCCTCGCGAGTGTCGCGGTCGGCGCCAAGGCGCTCCCGCTCTCCGACGTCTGGCACGGTCTGTTCCACTACTCGGGGACGAGCGGCGACGTTCTCGTACGGGACGTGCGGGTCCCGCGCACCGTGCTGGGCATGCTCGCCGGCTCCGCGCTGGGCATGTCCGGGGCGGTGATGCAGGCACTGACCCGCAACCCGCTGGCCGAGCCAGGTCTGCTGGGCGTCAACGCGGGCGCGTCCGCGGCCGTCGTCTCCGCGATCAGCTTCTTCGACGTGACCTCGCTGACCGGTTACGTCTGGTTCGCGTTCGCGGGCGCCGCGGTTGTCTCGGTGGCGGTGTACCTGCTCGGCGGGAGCCGCTCCGCGAACCCCGTACGGCTGGCGCTGGCCGGTACGGCGGTCACCGCCGCGCTCTTCGGTTACGTCAACGCCGTGCAGCTGCTGGACTCGGCGGCCCTGGACCGCCTCCGGTTCTGGACTGTCGGGTCCCTCGCCTCGGCGAATTCCGGGACCGTCGGCAAGGTGTGGCCGTTCATCGCGCTGGGTGTGCTGCTGGCCATGCTCATCGCCAGGCCCCTCAACGCGCTGGAGATGGGCGACGACACGGCCAAGGCGCTCGGCGCCCGCCTGACCCGCACCCGTGCGCTGGCCATGGTGGCCGTCACCCTGCTGTGCGGGGCGGCGACGGCGGCCTGCGGTCCGATCGTCTTCATCGGGCTGATGATCCCGCACCTGGTCCGCACCATCACCGGCCCCGACATGCGCTGGATCCTGCCGTACTCGGCCGTCCTCGCGCCCGTGCTGCTGCTCGGCGCCGACATCGTGGGCAGGATCGCCGCCCGTCCCTCCGAACTCCAGGTCGGCATCGTCACCGCCCTGATCGGCGGACCCGTCTTCATCCATCTCGTACGACGCAAGAGGATGGCCCAGCTGTGAAGGCTGCACAGGACACCACCAGGACCGTCCGTGCGGTGCGGACCGCGGGCGGGCTCTCCTTCCGGGTGGACGCGCGGGCGTTCGCCGTGGTCACGCTGCTCGTCGCGGTGGCGGTCCTCGCCGCCGTGATCCTGATCGGCAGTGGCGACTACACCATGTCGCCCGGCCAGGTCGTCTCCACCCTGATGGGTGACGGAACGTTCCAGCAGGAGTTCATCGTCACGGAACTGCGGCTGCCCAGGGTCCTGGTCGGACTGCTCGTCGGCGCCGCCCTCGGAGTCGGCGGAGCCGTCTTCCAGAGCGTCTCGCGCAACCCGCTCGGCAGCCCCGACGTCCTCGGCTTCGGACAGGGATCCGCGGTCGGCGCCCTCACCGTGATCGTGCTCTTCCACGGCGGTCCCGACGAGGTCGCCGCCGGAGCCGTCGCCGGCGGTCTGCTGACCGGCGCCGCCGTTCACCTGCTGGCCTGGAAGCGCGGAGTGCACGGCTACCGGCTCGTCCTCGTCGGGATCGGCGCGGCTGCGATGCTCACCGCCGCCATCCACTACCTGATCACCAAGGCCGACCTCGTCGACGCGACGCGCGCCGTCGTCTGGATGACCGGCACCCTCGACGGCAGGGACTGGGCACAGGTCTGGCCGCTGCTCGCGGTCTGCTGCGTACTGTTCCCGCTGGTCCTGGGACACGGCAGGGCGCTGCGCATGATCGAGATGGGCGACGACGCCGCCCACGCCCTCGGCGTCCGGGTGGAGCGCACCCGGCTCGTCCTGCTCGGATGCGCCGTGCTGCTCGTCGCCGTGGCCACCGCGGCCGCCGGTCCCATCGTCTTCGTCTCGCTCAGCGCCCCGCAGGTCGCCCGCAGGCTCACCCGGGCATCCGGCCCCAACCTGGCGGCCGCGGCCGCCACCGGGGCGGCCCTGCTGCTGGTCGCCGACTGGACCGCCATGAACGCCTTCGGGGACCGCCAGCTCCCCGTCGGTGTGATCACCGGCGTACTGGGCGGCTGCTACCTGCTGTGGCTCCTCGTGTCCGAGCGCCGGGCGGGGCGCATATGAGGACGGCACGCCCGGGTGCGGAACCCGGCACCCCGCAGACCACCCCTCAAGAATCCGGGAGTACGACCATGCAGCGCCTCACCGCGGACTCGGTGACCCTCGGCTACGACCAGCGGATCATCGCCGAGAACCTCTCGGTCGAGATACCCGACAACTCCTTCACGGTCGTCGTCGGCCCCAACGCCTGCGGCAAGTCGACCCTGCTGCGCGCACTGTCGCGGATGCTGAAGCCCACCGGGGGAAGCGTCCTGCTGGACGGGCAGTCCATCCACCGCACGCCCGCGAAGAAGGTGGCCAGGACGCTCGGACTCCTGCCCCAGTCCTCCATCGCCCCGGACGGCATCACCGTCGCCGACCTCGTCTCCCGCGGCCGGTACCCGCACCAGGGGCTGCTCCGCCAGTGGTCCCCCGAGGACGAACGGATCGTGAAGGAGTCCATGGACTCCACGGGCGTTGGGGCACTCGCCGACCGCTACGTCGACGAACTGTCCGGAGGCCAGCGCCAGCGCGTCTGGATCGCCATGGCGCTCGCCCAGCAGACCCCCCTGCTGCTCCTGGACGAGCCGACGACGTACCTCGACATCCAGCACCAGATCGATGTCCTCGACCTCTGCGCGGAACTGCACGAGACGCAGGGGCGCACCCTGGTCGCCGTGCTCCACGACCTCAATCACGCGGCGCGCTACGCCACGCACCTCATCGCCATGCGCGACGGAGCGGTCATCGCCGAGGGCGCGCCCGGTGACGTCGTCACCGCGCGACTCGTCGAGGAGGTGTTCGGGATGCGCTGCCAGGTCATCGACGACCCCGAGACGGGTACCCCGCTCGTCGTCCCGGCCGCCCGTCGGCGGCGCACCGCCGCCCCGCTCCAGGGCCTGGCGGCCACGGACGTCACAGCAGGGACCTGAGCTTCAGCAGATCGCGGAACCCCGCCTCCAGGCGCACCCGGCCCGAGGCCCAGGCCTTGGCGAAGTTCAGCTCGCCGCCGACCATGGCGACCAGGTCGTCGCCGGTCATCGCGAGCCGGATCTCCGCCTTGTCGCGGGGCGGGCCGTCCAGCGTGTCCAGTACATGGATCCGGCCGTTCGCGAGACGCCCCGTGAACGTCACGTCCAGATCCCTGATGTGGCAGCTCAGCGAGCGGTCGAGGGCGGCGGCGTCGCGTACGTCGCCGTCGGCCCCCGCCAGATTGTCGGAAAGTGTGTCGAGTGCGCTGCGGCACTCCGCCATGGTCGCCATCGTCACCGACGGTACACCGGCCGTTCGGGGGGTGGGCGGCCACTCGATCAAGGAACGTGCGCGAGGACGCTCCGGCCACATCGGGCGAGGGACGGCCCCGGACCGGCGGGCGAGGAGGCGGGCCTCCCGGCCGCCCGCGTCCGTGACCGACCGCCCGGGCCGTGCGGGCAGCCGGCCTCCGGGACCGGACCACGCCTCCGGACGCCTTCGGCCGCCCCAGGGGGGCGTGCGCCGGGCACCGGTGTGCCCTCGCCCGGTCCGGGTGTGCGCCCCGCGCGATCATTCCTGCTCAGCCCTCGGGAACGGTAGCGTTCCCGCATGAGCGACAGGATGCCGGAACCAGGCAACGAGCAGCAGGACGAGGCGGCCGCCGGGGCCGTGGCGCCGCCCGCGCCCTCCTTCGACCCCGCCCCTCCCGCCCCCCTGGGAGTGGCGCGAGCCCTCACCGGGCACACCACCGTGGACGAGCTGCTGGAACGCCTGGCCGACGCGGACCACCTCGCGGCGGACGGTCACACCGCGGTGTACGAGGATGTACACCGGGGCCTGCGCGAAGAGCTGACCGCGCTGGACGCACGCCCCGCACCCGCACCGACGCGTACGCACGACAACAGGAGCTGAACCGAACGTGGCAGGAGTGGCACGTCGCCGCCTCGACGCCGAGCTGGTACGCCGCAAGCTCGCCCGCTCACGCGAACACGCGAGCCAGCTGATCGCGGCCGGGCGGGTGACGGTCGCGGGGAACACCGCGACCAAACCCGCCACCCAGGTCGAGACCAGTGCCGCCGTCGTGGTGGTCAAGGACGACAGCGACCCCGAGTACGTCTCGCGCGGCGGGCACAAGCTCGCCGGGGCCCTCGCGGCCTTCACCCCCCTCGGGCTGAAGGTCGAGGGGCGGCGGGCGCTGGACGCCGGGGCCTCGACCGGCGGCTTCACCGACGTGCTGCTGAGGGCTGGCGCCGGCCATGTGGTGGCCGTGGACGTCGGCTACGGGCAGCTCGCCTGGTCCCTCCAGTCCGACGAGCGCGTCACCGTCAAGGACCGCACCAACGTGCGTGAGCTGACGGTGGAGCAGATCGACGGGCAGGAGGTGGACCTGGTGGTGGGGGACCTGTCGTTCATCCCGCTCGGCCTGGTGCTCCCCGCCCTGGCGCGCTGCGCCGGACCCGGGGCCGACCTCGTCCTCATGGTCAAGCCGCAGTTCGAGGTGGGCAAGGAGCGCCTCGGCAGCGGCGGTGTGGTCCGCAGCCCCGAGCTGCGGGCCGAGGCGGTACGGGAGGTGGCGCGCCGCGCCTGGCTCCTGGGCCTCGGCGTCCGGGGCGTGACGGCGAGCCCGCTGCCCGGACCGTCGGGGAATGTCGAGTACTTTCTGTGGCTGCGGGCCGGCGCACCAGAGCTGGATCCCGCTGACGTCGACCGTGCAGTGGCGGAGGGGCCCCGTTGACGACGCATGCGGCACAACCCGGTAACGCGGAACGCACCGTCTTCCTGCTCGCGCACACCGGCCGCCCGGCCGCCGTCCGCAGCGCCGAGCTCGTCGTCCAGGGCCTGCTGCGCAACGGCCTCGGCGTCCGGGTGCTGGCCGCGGAGGCGGAGGACCTGCCGCTGCCGCCGTCCGTCGAGACGGTCACGGACGCCACCCCGGCGGCCGTGGACGGCTGCGAGCTGCTGATCGTCCTCGGCGGGGACGGGACGCTGCTGCGCGGCGCCGAGATCTCCCGTGCCTCGGGTGTCCCGATGCTGGGCGTCAATCTCGGGCGGGTGGGGTTCCTCGCCGAGGCCGAGCGCGACGACCTCGACAAGGTCGTGGACCGGGTCGTGACGCGGGCCTACCAGGTCGAGGAGCGGATGACGCTCGACGTCCTGGTGCACAGCAACGGCGACGTCGTGCACAGCGACTGGGCGCTCAACGAGGCCGCCGTGCAGAAGGTCTCGCCCGAGCGGATGCTCGAGGTCGTGCTGGAGATCGACGGCCGCCCGGTGACCGGCTTCGGCTGCGACGGGATCGTCTGCGCCACGCCCACCGGGTCGACCGCGTACGCCTTCTCCGCGGGAGGGCCCGTCGTCTGGCCGGAGGTCGAGGCGCTGCTGATGGTCCCGATCAGCGCCCACGCCCTGTTCGCGAAGCCCCTGATCACCTCGCCCGAGTCGGTGCTGGCCGTCGAGGTCCAGCCGCACACCCCGCACGGGGTGCTGTGGTGCGACGGGCGCCGGACCGTGGAGCTGCCGGCGGGAGCCAGGGTCGAGGTGCGCCGGGGCGCCGTGCCCGTGCGGCTCGCGCGGCTGCACCAGGCTTCCTTCACCGACCGTCTGGTCGCCAAGTTCGCGCTGCCCGTACAGGGCTGGCGCGGCGCCCCGCACTGATCACCGGGGTCCGGACCACACCCGCGTGAGTGAATCCGTCACCGGGGTCCGTCGCACGCCGGGCCCCGGACCTCGTAAGGTCATGTCCGTGTTGGAGGAGATGCGGATACGGTCGCTCGGAGTCATCGACGACGCGGTGGTGGAGCTGTCACCCGGTTTCACCGCCGTGACGGGTGAGACCGGCGCGGGCAAGACCATGGTCGTGACCAGTCTCGGACTGCTGCTCGGAGGCCGCGCCGACCCCGCCCTGGTGCGGGTCGGCGCCAAGGCCGCCGTCGTCGAGGGGCGGATCACGGTCGCCCCGGGCGACGCGGCGGCGGTGCGCGCCGAGGAGGCCGGAGGCGAGATCGAGGACGGTGCGCTGATCGTCAGCCGTACCGTTTCGGCGGAAGGGCGCTCCCGCGCCCACCTCGGGGGCAGATCCGTGCCCGTGGGCGTGCTCACCGAACTCGCCGACGAACTCGTCGCCGTGCACGGCCAGACCGACCAGCAGGGACTCCTCAAGCCCGCCCGGCAGCGGCAGGCCCTCGACCGGTACGCGGGCGACGCCGTGGAGACGCCGCACGCCGCCTACGCGGCCGCCTTCCGGCGGCTGCGGGCCGTCGTCACGGAGCTCGACGAGCTGACCACGCGGGCGCGGGAGCGGGCCCAGGAGGCGGATCTGCTGCGCTTCGGCCTCGAAGAGGTCGCCGCCGTGGACCCCCTGCCCGGAGAGGACACCGAGCTCGCGGCGGAGGCGGAGCGGCTCGGCCACGCCGAGGCGCTGGCGTCCGCGGCGGCGCTGGCCCACGCCGCGCTCGCCGGTGACCCGGAGGACCAGGAGGGCGTCGACGCCACGACCGTCGTCGCCGCGGCGGGGCGGTCCCTGGACGGCGTGCGGGCGCACGACCCCGCGCTGGCCGGGCTCGCGGACCGGATCGGCGAGATCTCCATCCTGCTCGCCGACGTGGCGGGCGAACTCGCCGGGTACTCCGACCAGCTCGACGCCGACCCGCTGCGGCTCGCCGCCGTGGAGGAGCGGCGCGCGGCCCTCACCGCGCTCACCCGCAAGTACGGCGAGGACGTCTCAGCCGTGCTCGCCTGGGCCGAGGAGGGTGCCGCCCGGCTCACCGAGCTGGAGGGCGACGACGACCGTATCGGTGAGCTGACCGCGGAGCGTGACGTGCTGCGCGGTGAGCTCTCGGCGCTCGGACAGGCGCTGACCGACGCACGCACCGAGGCGGCGGCGCGTTTCGCCGCGGCCGTCACGGAGGAGCTGGCGTCCCTCGCGATGCCCCACGCCCGGGTCTCGTTCGCCATCCGGCAGACCGAGGCGCCGGACGAGGCATCCGGGATCGACGTCGGCGGCCGGAGTGTCCTCTACGGGCCGTCCGGTGCCGACGAGGTGGAGCTGCTGCTGGCACCGCACCCCGGTGCCCAGCCACGGCCCATCGCCAAGGGCGCGTCCGGCGGTGAGCTGTCCCGTGTGATGCTCGCCGTCGAGGTGGTCTTCGCGGGTTCCGACCCCGTGCCGACGTACCTCTTCGACGAGGTGGACGCCGGTGTCGGCGGCAAGGCCGCCGTCGAGGTCGGCCGGCGGCTGGCGAAGCTCGCGAGGTCCGCCCAGGTCGTGGTGGTCACGCACCTGCCCCAGGTGGCCGCGTTCGCCGACCGGCAGCTGCTGGTCGAGAAGACGGTGGACGGATCGGTGACCAGGAGCGGTGTCACGGTCCTGGAGGGTGAGGACCGGGTGCGTGAGCTGTCGCGGATGCTCGCCGGCCAGGAGGACTCCGAGACGGCCCGCGCACACGCCGAGGAACTCCTCGAGACCGCGAGGATCGACGGGTAGACAGATCAGCGCCGGACAAAGTCAATTGCGCGCGGCCCATCTCACTCGAAAGTGTGGGGTGGGCCGTCGGGCTGGTGATGCGGTGCCCGGAGCAACGTTTCGTCGGTCCCGGAACGTGCGTACGGGCTGGCATCCTTGGTGCTGTACACATCACCGACTCGGGAGCCCCGGGAGCCGATCAACGTGACACAGCTGCGTACGGTCCAAGTCCTGGGCGGCGGTGCCGTAAGCAGCGCTCACGTCAGGTCGCTCGCCGCGGGGCTGATCGCCCGGGGCGTGCAGGTCACCGTCTGCGCGCCGGCCGGGACGGGCCGCGCCCGCGGCCTCCCCGCCACAGGCGCCCGATTCGTCGCGGTGCCCCGGCGCAGCGATCCGGCGGCCGTCGCCGCCCTCCGGACGGCCTGCACGGGCGCGGACATCGTCCACGCGCACGGGCTGCACGCGGCCGTACGCGCCGGGATCGCGCTCAGCGGCCGGGGAATTCCGCTCGTCATGACCTGGCATGCCCGGGTCCAGGCCGAGGGGGCCCGTGGCCGGATGCTGCGGCTGCTGGAGCGGAGGGCCGTCCGGAGGGCGGCCGTCGTGCTGGGGACCTCCTGGGAACTGGTCGACCGGGCCCGGAGCCGGGGGGCCAGGGACGCCAGGATCGCGCCCGTTCCCGTGGAACCGAGCGGTCCGCGAGGGCCTGGTGACACCGGCAAGACGCGCGCCGAACTGGGCGCCGTAGGACGCCCGCTGCTGGTGTCGGTCGCCCAGCCCGGTCAGGACACGCTGGTGGAGGCGGCACGCGAGTGGCGCGGCCTGGACCCCGCGCCGCTGCTGGCCGTGGTGGGGGAGGACAGTTCGGCCGGTGCCCTGCGCCGCAGGATCGCGGCCCAGGGGCTGCCGGTCGTGCTCGCCGGAGGCATGGACGGGCTCGTGGACGTCCTCGCCGCCGCCGACATCGCCGTACTGACCGGCGGGGGCGAACACGGGCCCGCGCTCGCCCGCGAAGCCCTGAGGGGCGGCACCCCGCTCGTCGCGGCTCGCACCGAGGGGCTGGGCGAACTCGTCGGTGACGCCGCCGAGCTGACCCCGCACGGAGACGCCGGTGCCCTCTCCGGCACCGTCACCCGCCTTCTGGGGGACCCGGAGCAGCGGCAGGCGCTGGCCGACTCGGGGCGTCTGCGGGCCGCCGGATGGCCGACCGAGGACGAAATGATCAGCCATGTGCTGTCCGTCTACGACGAGTTGGCGGCTCCGGGGGCGGCCGGCCGGGGCTGACGGGCGTGCGTGCGCCCGATGTCACCAGGCGCACCGGTCCGGACCGAACGCCCCGTCCGCGCCCTCGACCCGGACCGGCAGCGCCCTCCAGGCGGCCGCGGCTCCCGAGACTGTGCAGACGAGCTGCTGCCGTGCGACACCGGACAGCCCGGACACGGGCAGCCGCAGCGTCACGAGAAGCCCTCCGCTCCCGGTCCGGCTGATGTCCACGGCGCCGTCGGACGTCGGGAGTTCGGTCGTCAGGCCTGCCGCACGCTCCCTGTCCGAGGGGCCCGCGAAGAGCATGGCGACCACCTTGAGGGGGTTCGGAGGCTCGGACCCGCTCTCTGCCTCCTGCGGCACCGCGAAACCGCGCGAGACGGGGTGCGGCTCACCCGAGTGCACGAAGTAGAGGAGCGCCGAACCGGAGGACTGCCCATCCACCTCCACCACGGCCGCGTCGCCCACCTCGACGACATCCGTGGCCCGGATGCCGCACCCGGCGGCCGGCACGAGCGAGAGCACGAGCAGCGCGATCCACCGTCGCGGCCGGATCACCCGCCACCGTCCAGGGGGATCGCCACGGTGAAGACCGCGCCGCCCGACGAGGCGTTGGCGGCCCGGACCTTCCCCCCGTGGAGTTCCACGTTCTCCCGCGTGATGGCGAGGCCCAGACCACTGCCCGCCGAGCGGGTCCGTGCCGCGTCGGCCTTGTAGAAGCGGTCGAAGATGTGGGGGAGCGCGACAGGCGCGATGCCCGGCCCGCTGTCGGAGACCTCGGTCACCAGCCAGGAACCCTCCGCGTCCCGCTCGGTTCGCAGGCACACGGAGACGGGCTGCTCCCCGTGGCGCAGAGCGTTGCCGACCAGGTTGGCCACCACCACGTCGAACCGGCGGGGGTCCAGCCTCACCCGTACTCCCTCGGCGAGTTCGGTGTACACGGACGTCTCCCAGCGCCGGTTCTGCAGGGTCTTGCGTACCGTCTCCGCGGCGTCGACCTCGTCGAGATGGAGGCGGGCGGCCCTGGCGTCGAAACGTGAGATCTCCATCAGGTCCTCGACGAGTACGGACAGCTTCTCGGTCTCCGCGCTGACGAGCCGGACCGCCGCCGCCGTATCGGGGTCGAGATGCTCGGCGTCCTCGTCGAGGACCTCCGTGACGGCGAGCATGCCCGCCAGCGGGGTGCGCAGTTCGTGCGAGACGTCCGAGGCGAATCGTCTGGCCCTGGCCTCCGCACGCTGTAGCTCCCGTACCGAGTGCGCCAGGTTCTCCGACGCCTCGTTGAAGGTCCGCGCCAGCTCGGAGAGTTCGTCCGAGCCCTTCACCGGGATACGGGTGCCGAGTTCGCCCCGGCCGATCCCCGCGGCAGCCCGCCGCAGATCGCGGACCGGCCTGAGCACACTGCGCGACGCGAGCAGCGCGGGTACCAGGGCGATCAGCAGAGCCGGCACGGCACCGTCCCTGGCCGCCGTGACCATGGCGTCGACATTGGCCTCCTCGACGTCGAGCGGCATCACCGCGTAGAGGACGAGCCCGGTCGGACCGCGCCGGCCGTCGCGCTGGTAGAGGGCGGGCATGCCCACCGTGAGCCAGGTCCTCCCGTTCCCCGTCACCCGCTGGAACGACCCGTGCCGTTCACCGCGGGCGGCGGCGCGGAGCTTGTCCGTGACGACGTCGGAGGTCGGGTGATCCGACGACGACGCCCTCAGCCGGCCGTACTCCGCGAAGACGATCCAGCTGTGCGGCTTCCCCTCGCGCGCCAGGGTCGTGCACAGCCGCCGCATGGCGGCTTCGCCGAGGGGCAGGGCCACCGTCTGTTCGGACGCCCGGTCCCTGAACTGCCCGACCGCCGTGTCCTGCGTCTGCTGGAGGATGGCGGAGCGGGCCGCCCGGTAGGTGAGCGCGGCGGTGGTGGCCGCGCTGACCGCCGCGACGAGCAGGAAGGCCACGACGAGGCGGGTCCGCAGACCGGGGCCGGACGTCCGCAGCCTCACTCCAGCGGTCCGAAGCGATAGCCGAAGCCCCGTACGGTCTGGATGTAACGGGGGCTGCCCTCGGGTTCCTCGATCTTCTTCCGCAGCCGTCGCACACAGGCGTCCACCAGCCGGGCATCGCCGTGGTAGCTGTGCTCCCAGACGAATTCGAGGAGCTGCTGCCGGCTGAAGACCTGTTCCGGCGACGCCGACAGGTGGAGCAGCAGCCTCAGTTCGGAGGGTGCCAGGGCCAGCCGCTGTCCCGCCCGGGTCACGGCGAGGCCCGACCGGTCCACGACGAGCTCCCCGTGGACCTCGGTGCCGCTCCTTCCGGCGGGGTCGGTGAGTCTGCGCAGGACGGCCCTGATCCTGGCCTCGATCACCTCGGTCCTGGCGGGCTTGACGATGTAGTCGTCCGCTCCCGCCTCCAGCCCCACGACGACGTCGAAGTCGTCGCCCCGCGCGGTGAGCATGATGATGGGCAGCAGGCTGGTCTCCCGTACCCGGTGGCAGAGTTGCACGCCGTTCATGCCCCGCAGCATCAGGTCGAGGAGCAGGAGGTCGGGCCGGAAGTCGTCCAGCGCCTCGAGACCGGCCTCCCCGGTGCCGACCGCCCGTATCTCGTGGCCCCTGCGCCGCAGCCCGAGTTCGACTCCCTGCCGTACGGAGGGGTCGTCCTCCACGAGAAGAATGCGCGGCATCGCAACCGGGTCCCCAGGCTCGTCGTCACAGCGGTCGTCACCGCTTCCGCAGTCTCCTGAGGGCTGCGGCCAGCGGGGAGTTTATCCCCTCGACGCCGAACGGCCGTGCGAGGAGGGCGAGTACGGCCACCAGGGTCACGGTGCCGGCCGCCGCGGCGAGGATGTCCCCGGCGCCACCGGCGGCCCTCGCGGCGCCGTGCGCGAGCAGCCCGGCCGGCAGACAGGCGGCGGCCAGCCGCAGATGCGTGCCCACGGCGGAGGACCGCCACGGCCGGGCCCCGGAGGCGCCCGGACCCGCCGACAGCCGCCGGCGGAGCACGTACGCGGTGACCGCGAACCCCGTCAGGTACGCCACCGAGCTCGCTCCGGCCATCCCGGTCACCGCCCATCGGGCGGGCAGCAGCACGTACGCGACCACGCAGAGTCCGGCGTTCACCCCCGCGATCAGCAGGCTGAGCAGGAAGGGCGTACGGGTGTCGCCCGTCGCGTAGAACCCCCGGGAGAGCACGTACTGCCCGGAGAACGCGACCAGCCCGGGTGCGAACGCCGCCAGGATGCCCGCCATCACCGTGCTGTCGGCCTCGCCCGCCCGGCCGTAACCGAAGACCGCACCCGTCACCCAGGGGGCGAGAGCAAGCAGGACGGTGGCGGCCGGCACCACGGCGGTCGCGCTGGTGCGCAGTGCGTACGAGACGTCACGCCGCACCGCGGCCGTGTCGCCGCCCGCCGCCGACCTGCTCATACGCGGCATCAGGGCGGTCACCAGGGAGACCGTCACGATGCCCTGGGGCACCACCCACAACTGGTAGGCGTAGCTGTAGGCGGTGTAACCGGCGCCACCGGCCACCCCCTGCTCGGCCGCGCTCTGCCCGGAGGCCGTCGCGAGCCGGGTCACCACCCAGTAGGCGGCCTGGTTGGCGAGGACGAGCATCACCAGCCAGCCCGCCGAACGCAGCGGCCGGGTCAGCCCGCTGCCCCGCCAGTCGAAGCGGGGCCGCCAGCGGAACCCGGCGGCGCGCAGGGCCGGGACCAGCGCCACGGTCTGCACGGCGATGCCTGCTGTGGTGCCCCAGCCGAGGAGCTGGATCCGGGAGGCGGTGAGTTCGCCGTCCGTCCCGGAGACCAGAGCGAGGTAGAGGCCGAACACCCCTGTGACCACGAGGTTGTTGAGGACGGGCGCCCACATCATGGCGCCGAAGCGGTCCCGGGCGTTGAGGATCTGTCCCAGCAGGGTGAACAGCCCGTAGAAGAGGATCTGCGGCAGGCAGCAGCGGGCGAGAGCGACGGTTGCCGCCGCCTGGCCGCCCGAGTAGTCCGTGTACACCGAGACGATGGACGGAGCCCCCGCGACCGCGAGCAGGGTCAGCCCGACGAGTGCCGTAGAGCAGAGGGTGAGCAGCCGGTCGGTGTAGGCCCGGCCTCCGTCGGCGTGCTCCTTCGCCGCCCTGACCAGCTCCGGCACCAGGACCGCGTTGAGGGCGCCCCCGATCAGCAGCGTGTACAGGATGGTGGGGACCGTGTTGGCCACCGCGTAGCCGTCGGCCCGCAGACCGGTGCCCAGCGCGGCGACGACGACCGCGGAGCGTACGAATCCCGTGGCGCGGGAGACCACGGAGCCCGCCGCCATGACCGCACCGCCGCGCAGTACGGACCGCGGCTCGTCCGCCCGCCCCGTCCCGTCCCGGGAGGGGACGACGGTGCCGGTCACCGGCGGGCCAGATACGCGTGGAACGCCCTGTACAAGGCGTTGTTGGCGGCGCCGCCCAACGGGATCTCCCATTCTCCGAGCGTCTCCACGAGCCGGCCTCCGGTGCCGAGCTTCCAGCGCAGCAGTCCGTGGGAACGGTCGTCGGGGTCGAGGGTGGAGGGTACACCGCGCATGTCGTACACCTGTGCGCCCAGCGCCTGGGAATCGAGCAGCATCTGCCACTGGAGCGCGTTGCTGGGCCGGACCTCGCGCCGGTGGTCGGCGGACGCGCCGGTCTGATACCACACCCGCCCCGGTGTCACGATCATCGTGTGGGCGGCCAGCACCTCGCCCTCGTGCACCGCCAGGCGCAGCCGCATCCGCCCGGGCTGCTCGGCGTTGAGCACGGTGAACTGGCGCTGGTAGTAGGCGAGGGAGCGGCCGAGCCGGAAGCCGTCGCGCTCCTCGGTGATCCTCAGGAGCCGGTGGAACTCCGGCAGGTCGGACGCGCCTCCCGTGACGACCTCGACGCCGGCCCGGCGCGCCCTGCGGACGTTGCGCCGCCACTCCTGGTTGAGGCCCGACCACAGGTCGCCGGGCGTCCGGCCGGTCAGCGGCACCTGGAAGACGTAGCGTGGCTGGGCGTCCCCGTCCCCGTCCTCGCCGCAACGACGCCAGCCGCGGGCCCGCAGCCTCTCGGAGACGGCGGTGCCGAGCGGATCCACCGCGGTCGCCAGCACGTCACCTATCCTCCGCCCCGGCCCGGTGGCCGCCTTCAGCCGGGCGGCGTCCCACACGCGGTACGCGGGCGACGGGCCGATCCGCACGGCGAACGCCCCCGAAGCCCGCAGGTGCGCCATCAGAGGCCGCATCCACCGGTCGATGTCGTGCGACGCCCAGTCGGCCACCGGCCCCTCCGGGATGTAGGCGAAGTACTTCCGGGTTCCTGGGAACTGCCGGTAGAGGACCAGCGCCGCGCCTTCCGGAACCCCCGACGCGCCGTGCCACCCGACCGATTCGGAGGCCCAGCCCTCCTTCACCCCTGCCCAGGACGGGAACTGCAGGAAGCTGGCGTCCGGCCGCGAGGCGAGAAGAGCGCGGTGCTCGGCGGCGTCGAGCGCGCGGATGCACAACTCCCCGGCACGGCTGCGGCCATCCGGTGCGAGCAGCGTCAGCATGAGGCCCCGTCCTCTCCGATCCCCCGGGGACCCGTCCGGTCCTCCTGGGCTGCACCGGATGCTCACAGCCCTCTGTGACCGGTCCGCGCGGCGCGTGTGACCGGACGATGACCGTTGTGCCGCACCTCCTGTCACAGAGCGGATCCGAGGACATCGCGTACCTCGGGGAATCTACGCTCGGCCGCCTGCCTCCCGTTCAGGAAGGCGTTTCCCCAGGAGGATTCCCTTGAGTTCTGCACCCGGATCCGTACGTCCCACCGGGCCCGAGGGCCGGACGGCCCGTCATGTCCTGGCCGCCCTGGCCGTCGTGCTCGCCCCCGCACTCACGGCGTGCGGGGGCGGACAGGCGGGGGACCATCCCTCACCGGTGCGGGCGGCCGCCGCACACGGAGCCCCCGCGACGGCCATCACGGTGAACCTCCGGGGGACGAAGGCGACCCCCGGAGTGCCCGTCGAAGTCACGGCGGAATCGGGCAGGTTGAGAACCGTCTCCGTCAGGGGCACCGGAGACGAGGCGCTTACCGGCCGGATATCCGCCGACGGCAGGACCTGGACCTCCGACCGGGTCGCGGCCCCCTCCACCGCGTACACGGTGGAGGTGCAGGGCACGGACGGCCGCAGCGACCGTGCGGGCTTCACCACCGCGCCGGTGGACAAGGTCAACAAACTGTCCCTCGCCCCGGGGAAGAACACCACGGTCGGGATCGCCCAGCCCCTGTCCATCGTCTTCGACCACCCGGTGGCGAACAAGGCAGCGGTCGAGAAGGCCCTGCGGGTCACCACCTCCGACGGTACGACCGGCGCCTGGGGATGGCTGCGGGACCACTCCGGCAGGGACCGCGCCGACTGGCGGCCCGAGCACTACTGGAAGCCGGGCACACGCGTCACCCTCGCCGCCGGCCTCGACGGAATCGACTCGGGCCCGGACGGCGGCTGGTTCGTCCGGGACTACGCGACCACGTTCACCATCGGCAGCGCCCAGGTCGCGAAGGTCGACCTGGACCGCCACCGCCTCGTCCTGCTCCGGGAAGGCAGGAAGGTCCTCGACCTGCCGGTCTCCGGGGGCACCCCGGGAGGGGACAAGGCGTCCTGGCGGGGGACGGCGGTCCTGATGTCCAAGGAGGGCACGATCAACATGCGCTCCGAAACGGTGGGCCTCGGTGACGCCTACGACAAGATGGTCGACTGGTCCATGCGGCTCACCTGGTCGGGGATGTACGTCCACGCCGCGCCCTGGAACGCCGCCTACTTCGGCGTGGCGAACCGGAGTTCCGGATGCATAGGGCTCAGCGACGCGAACGCCGAGACCCTGTACGGGCAGGTGCGGGTGGGCGACCCCTTCGAGATCACCGGCGCCGACACCAAGGGAACCGTCGCTGACGGCAACGGGTACGGGGACTGGAACCTGTCCTGGGCCGAGTGGAAGGAGAGGAGCGCGTTCGGCTGACCCGGCAGCCCGCCCGAGCGCTCCGGCACGAGGCACCGGACACCGTGCACGTCCGGCCGAGCCGAAGGACCGGCCGCCGGAGCCCGGACTCCCGCTGACGTGCCCTCAGCCCGTGTGGCGCCGGGCCCTCAGCGCCAGACTGAGCGCCAGCACCGACTCGGGGTCGTCGAGGTCCGTGCCCAGCAGTTCGCCGATGCGGGCCAGCCGGTTGTAGAGCGTCTGCCGGTTCAGGTGCAGATCGCGCGCGGCCTCCGCCTTGCGCCCCGCGTGCGCGAGGTACGCCTCCAGGGTGGGCAGCAGCGCCGGGCGCCCCGTGCGGTCGTGCTCGCGCAGCGGCCCGATCGCACGGTCGACGAAGGACTCCAGGTCCGGATGGTCCCTCAGCCGCCAGAGCAGCAGATCGATGTCCAGCCGGCGCGCGTCGTACCAGGGCCGCTCCTGGAGTCCGTGAGCGGCCCTCGCCGCCTCCGCCGCGTGCCGCAGGCCCGCGCTGGCCGCGGCCCAGACGCCTGCCGCCGCGACCACCACGACGACGGGGGTCCGGTCACCGGCCCGCTCCAGGCCCGCCCGGGCCGCCCCGGCACGGAGCGCCTGGGCCACCCGGTCGGCGAGCGCCGTACGCGTCACGCCGGGCCGCAGTGCCAGCAGCAGCGGAACCCTTCCCTCCACCGGGCGCACACCCACCAGGGCCGGAGCCCCCACCGCGGCGAGCTCCTCCGTCACCGCCCGCGCCAGCAGCGCCCAGCTGCCCGCGGGGGCCGACTCCGGGGAGAGCCGCATCACCACCGGCAGAAGCGGGTCCCCTCCAGGACGGAACCCGAGCACCCCCGCCTGGGCCGGCGCGTCCTCGGGGCTGATCCGGCCCTCGGCGAGATCCGTGAGGAAGTCACCACGTCCGCGCGCGGCGACCTCGTCCTCCTGACGGGCCTGCATCAGCACGACCGCCAGGATGCCCGCCGCACGCTCGGCCGCCATCCGGTGCACCTCCGCGAGCGGGCCCGACACGGCCGGCAGCACCAGGCGCGCGCGTACGGAACCGGTCCCCGGCCCGCTGCCCGGCACCTCCACCAGGACCGTCCCCGCCGGTGGCGACTCCCGTGCCGCGCGGGCCCCGCGCAGCCCCTCCCAGACCTGCAGCGGCTCCGCACCCACCACCGCCGTCCCGGTGCCGGCGGCGTAGAGCAGCCGGCCGTCAGGGGTCTCCAGGAAGACCGGATTGGCGGCGAAGTCCGCCAGGATACCGAGTACCTGCGGGACCCCACCGCCGTCGAGCACCGCCCGGGTGCACCTGCGATGGACTTCCTCGGCGCGCTGGAGCAGGGCGTAGTGACCGTTGACGATCTCGGTGTGGATCTCCTCGGTCACCGCGACGAAGGGGACCTCGCGATGCAGCTGGACGAGCGGCAGCCCCGCGGAACCAGCCGCCTCGACGATGGCCGGAGGGAGCCGGCCGAAGCGCGGGCCGAGCTCGACGACCAGTGCGGCGATCCCGCGGTCGGCGAGCCTGCGGACGAAGGCGCGCTGGTCGGCGGGGAGCGACCCCAGGCCGAGCCCCGTGGTGAGGAGCAGTTCACCGCCCTTGAGCAGGGCGGGGATGTTCGGGGCCTCACCGGCGTGCACCCAGCGCACCTCCCGGTCCAGCCCGGCCTCCCCGGTCAGCACCTCGGGAAGTCCGCCCCGCAGCCCGGGCAGCTCCAGCGCCCGCCGTACGGTGATCCCGCCCTCTGTCTTCACCGGATCCGGCCTCGTGCTTCCCGTCGTGTGCCAGCGCGCCATGCGATCGGGCCAGGAACGCCCTGGTGAGGAAGGTACCGGCCCTCGCCCGGCGCGTCACACCCTGGCCACGGCCGGCTTCACGTTGTGGTTCAGGTGGAAGACGTTGCCGGGGTCGTAGTCGGCCTTGACCCGGGTCAGCCGCTCGTAGGCCCGCTCCCCGAATCCGGCCACCACCCGCTCCGCGCCCTCGCGGCCGATGAAGTTGAGGTAGACCGCGCCGCTCGCCCACGGCACGAACGCGCCGCGGACCCGGCGCACCCACTGCCTGACCCGTTCGTCGTCCGCGGGGTCCTCCCAGACCCCGAACGGGTGCACCGCCCACGGGGAGGAGCGCCAGGGCAGCGGATAGCCGGACGGCCCCCTCGCCACCGCGCCCCCCATCGGGAACAGCACGTGCTGGGAGCCGGTGGGCACGGGCAGCGTGGAGGCGCAGGCGCAGAACTCCGCGGCGGCCTCGTCGGGAAAGGCGTCCAGGTACTCCGCCGACCAGTAGTTCCGCATCCCCGGCGGGTCGTCCAGCATGCACTGGAGGTCGGCGTACGGGATCGCGTCGATCACACCGGCCTCGCGCTCGAGCGCCAGCACGGGCGCGGCCACCTCACGCAGCTCCGCCTCGGGACCGGCGTAGGTGAACAGGACCGCGCAGACGAGCCGGCCCACCATGGCCTCGGGCACCCACTCCTCGGGCGGCCCCGTGATGTACAGGCACGCCCCGCCCGCCGCGTCCGGGGCGGAGTCCATGACGTCGCGGTAGGCGCGGACGGCCTCCGGGCCGTTCTCCGGGCGGAACAGCAGCAGCGCCATGCTCATCGCCGGCAGATCGTGCAGCCGCAGGGTCAGCGACGTGACCACACCGAAGTTGCCGCCACCGCCGTGCAGGGCCCAGAAGAGCTCCGGATGCTCGTCCTCGCTCGCGTGCACGGTGGCACCATCGGCCGTGACCACGTCAGCGGCCACCAAGTTGTCGCAGGCCAGGCCGAAAGCACGCTCCAGCCAGCCCGATCCGCCGCCCAGGGTGAAGCCGCCGACACCGGTGCTGGACACCCGGCCGCCCGTCGTCGCCAGGCCGTACGGCTGGGTGGCACGGTCGAGGTCGCTCATCGTCGCGCCGCCGCCGACACGGGCCGTACGGGCGCCGGGGTCGACCTCCACCGCGCGCATGAGCCGCATGTCGATCACCAGGCCGCCCTCGCTCAGGGCCATCCCGGCGACACTGTGCCCACCGCCGCGTACGGCGACCTCCAGGCCCTCCTCACGCGCGAAGCGCAGCGCCCGTACGACGTCGTCCTCGCCGGAACACCGGGCCACCACCGCGGGTCTGCGGTCGATCATGCTGTTGAAGACGGTGCGGGCCTCGTCGTAGCCGGGGTCGCCGGGAACATGGATCTCACCGGCGAACTCAGCCCGGAAACCGGTCGGGGAGGCGTCCGTCGCAGGGGTGCGGGGCGTCATCTGGAGCCCCCTTCGCAGGGCGTTGCGGGACCCCTCCAGTCTAGGTCCGGCGGTCCGGATCGGCCGGTTCTGGAGGGGTCCTCAGCGCTGCCCGGCTCAGCCCGCGTACGCTCCGCTGGCGGTCAGCCGCAGAGCCGTGTCGATCAGCGGGACGTGGCTGAACGCCTGGGGGAAGTTGCCCACCTGGCGCTGGAGGCCGGAGTCCCACTCCTCGGCCAGCAGACCTAGGTCGTTGCGCAGCGACAGCAGCTTCTCGAAGAGGCGGCGGGCCTCGTCGACGCGGCCGATCATCGCCAGGTCGTCCGCCAGCCAGAACGAGCAGGCCAGGAACGCGCCCTCGTCGCCCTCCAGGCCGTCCACGCCCGCGTCGTCACCCTCGGTGGGGTACCGCAGGACGAAGCCGTCCTCCGTGGACAGCTCCCGCTGGATCGCCTCGATCGTGCCGATGACCCGCTTGTCGTCGGGCGGCAGGAAACCCATCTGCGGGATCAGGAGCAGGGAGGCGTCCAGCTCCTGGGACCCGTAGGACTGGGTGAAGGTGTTGCGCTCCTTGTCGTAGCCCCGCTCGCAGACATCGCGGTGGATGTCGTCGCGCAGCTGGTACCACCGCTCCAGCGGCCCCTCCGCGTCGCCGGACTCGATCAGCTTGATCGTGCGGTCCACCGCGACCCAGGCCATCACCTTGGAGTGCACGAAGTGACGGCGCGGCCCGCGCACCTCCCAGATGCCCTCGTCGGGCTCCTCCCAGTGCTTCTCCAGATAGCTGATCAGCTTCAGCTGGAGGCCCATCGCGTAGTCGTTGCGGGTCAGCCCCGTCATGTGCGCGAGGTGCAGCGCCTCGGTGACCTCGCCGTACACGTCGAGCTGGAGCTGGTTCGCCGCGCCGTTGCCGACCCGGACCGGGGCGGAGTTCTCGTACCCGGGCAGCCAGTCCAGCTCCGCCTCCCCGAGCTCCCGCTCTCCGGCGATGCCGTACATGATCTGAAGGTTCTCCGGGTCACCGGCGACGGCCCGCAGGAGCCACTCACGCCAGGCACGCGCCTCCTCGCGGTAGCCCGTGCGCAGCAGCGAGGAGAGCGTGATCGCGGCGTCGCGCAGCCAGGTGTAGCGGTAGTCCCAGTTCCGTGAGCCGCCGATGTCCTCCGGCAGGGAGGTGGTCGGGGCGGCGACGATGCCGCCGGTCGGGGCGTAGGTGAGTGCCTTCAGCGTGATCAGCGAGCGGACGACGGCCTCCCGGTAGGGGCCGTGGTACGTGCACTGCTCGACCCATTCGCGCCAGAAGTCCTCCGTCGCCGTCAGCGAGGACTCGGGCTCCGGTACACCCGGGGGTTCGTGGTGCGAGGGCTGCCAGCTGATGGTGAACGCGATCCGGTCACCCGGGGCCACGGTGAAGTCGGAGTACGTCGTCAGGTTCTGGCCGTAGGTCTCCGCCTCGGTGTCCAGCCACACCGAGTCGGGGCCCGCGACGGCGACCGTACGGCCGTCCACCTTGTGGACCCACGGGGTGACCCGGCCGTAACTGAACCGCATCCGCAGCTCGGAGCGCATGGGGACCCGGCCGCTCACGCCCTCCACGATGCGGATCAGCTGCGGGGCACCGTCACGCGGCGGCATGAAGTCGGTCACCCGGACCGTGCCTCTGGGGGTGTCCCACTCCGATTCGAGGACGAGCGAGTCACCGCGATAGCGGCGCCGGTCCGCGGCCGGGGGCTGAGCCCCTTCGGCACGGGCGGGTCCCAGCCGCCAGAAACCGTTCTCCTCGGTGCCGAGAAGCCCGGCGAAAATCGCATGGGAGTCGAAACGTGGCAGGCACAGCCAGTCCGCCGTTCCGTCCCGGCAGACCAGGGCTGCGGTCTGCATGTCTCCGATGAGTGCGTAATCCTCGATGCGCCCGGCCACGTGCGTCTCCAGTCGAACGGCCATGTCGCCCCGCAGGGCGCTTACTGCTGGTCAAGGGGTCGTTGTAATAGAACCGACGAGCTCTTGCGCGGGTGAGCGGGCTGGGGTGGAGCCGCTGGGCCGGCCAACTCGGCAGCGAGTGTCCGAGCAGGATACGACGCACCCGGGAGATCCGCGCGACTGTCCGCAACTTGTCCGCCGTCTGTCACCGGCGAATGGGTGGGACCTGAAACGAAGGTGATGATCTTGTGTTCGGTGGGGCCGGGGCATGGCTGGAAGCGACCTCCCCTCGTCGCTGATACCCTGGTAGCCCGTGGACCGGTGGTCGTCCCCACAGTGGACGAGGCCCCCGAACCGCAGCGACGGCACCCCCGGAATCCTCCGTGCGGCACGCCGGAACGCACCTCACGATCGCGACCACGGGAGCCCCCTTTGGCTATGCAGCCCACATCCACGACGACCAAGCACATCTTCGTCACCGGGGGTGTCGCCTCCTCCCTCGGCAAGGGTCTGACTGCCTCCAGCCTGGGTGCCCTGCTCAAGGCGCGTGGCCTCAGGGTCACCATGCAGAAGCTCGACCCCTACCTCAACGTCGACCCCGGCACGATGAACCCGTTCCAGCACGGTGAGGTCTTCGTCACGAACGACGGCGCCGAGACGGACCTGGACATCGGCCACTACGAGCGCTTCCTCGACGTCGACCTCGACGGCTCGGCCAACGTCACCACCGGCCAGGTCTACTCGCAGGTCATCGCCAAGGAGCGGCGTGGCGAGTACCTCGGCGACACCGTCCAGGTGATCCCGCACATCACCAACGAGATCAAGCACCGCATCCGCCGCATGGCCACCGACGACGTGGACGTCGTCATCACCGAGGTCGGCGGCACGGTCGGCGACATCGAGTCGCTGCCCTTCCTGGAGACGGTCCGCCAGGTGCGCCACGAGGTCGGCCGCGACAACGTCTTCGTCGTGCACATCTCGCTGCTGCCCTACATCGGCCCCTCCGGCGAGCTGAAGACCAAGCCCACCCAGCACTCCGTCGCCGCCCTGCGCAACATCGGCATCCAGCCCGACGCCATCGTCCTGCGTGCCGACCGCGACGTCCCGACCGCCATCAAGCGCAAGATCTCGCTGATGTGCGACGTCGACGACTCCGCCGTGGTCGCCTGCGTCGACGCCAAGTCGATCTACGACATCCCCAAGGTGCTGCACACCGAGGGCCTGGACGCCTACGTCGTCCGCAAGCTGGACCTGCCCTTCCGCGACGTCGACTGGACCACCTGGGACGACCTGCTCGACCGGGTCCACAACCCCGACCACGAGGTCACCGTCGCGCTGGTCGGCAAGTACATCGACCTGCCCGACGCCTACCTCTCGGTCACCGAGGCCATCCGCGCCGGCGGCTTCGCGAACAAGGCCCGCGTCAAGGTCAAGTGGGTCGCGTCCGACGACTGCAAGACCCCGGCCGGTGCGCAGAAGCAGCTCGGCGACGTCGACGCGATCTGCATCCCCGGCGGCTTCGGCGAGCGCGGTGTGGTCGGCAAGGTCGGCGCCATCCAGTTCGCCCGTGAGAACAAGGTGCCGCTGCTCGGCCTCTGCCTCGGCCTGCAGTGCATCGTGATCGAGGCCGCGCGCAACCTCGCCGGCATCCCCGACGCCAACTCCACCGAGTTCGACGCCGCCACCGGGCACCCCGTCATCTCCACGATGGAGGAGCAGCTGGCGTACGTCGAGGGCGCGGGCGACCTGGGCGGCACCATGCGCCTCGGCCTGTACCCGGCGAAGCTCGCCGAGGGATCGCTGGTGCGCGAGGCGTACGCCGGTGAGCCCTACGTCGAGGAGCGCCACCGCCACCGCTACGAGGTGAACAACGGCTACCGCGCGGAGCTGGAGAAGAAGGCCGGACTGGTCTTCTCCGGCACCTCCCCGGACAACAAGCTCGTCGAGTACGTCGAGTACCCGCGCGAGGTCCACCCCTACCTGGTCGCCACCCAGGCGCACCCGGAGCTGCGGTCCCGCCCGACCCGCCCCCACCCGCTCTTCGCCGGCCTGGTGAAGGCCGCCGTGGAGCGCCAGGTCGCGGCGCGGGGGACCGGCGCCGACGCGTAGTCCGAAGCGATACGGTTGACCGGGGTACACGTCCCGCAGGGGACGGGGTACCCCGGTTTCCGTTTGTTCGTGGGAGGACGTACATGGGTTTCCAGGACACGCCCGAGGAGTGGCAGGTCACCGCGTCGGTGACCCCCTTCACCGGCAACAAGACCAGCGTCCGCACCGACGACGTCGTGATGCCCGACGGCAGCGTCCACAGCCGCGACTACCAGGTCCACCCCGGCTCCGTCGCGGTGCTCGCACTCGACGACGAGGGCCGGGTCCTCGTCCTGCGGCAGTACCGGCACCCGGTGCGTCACAAGCTGTGGGAGATCCCGGCGGGGCTCCTCGACATCCCCGGTGAGAACCCGCTGCACGCCGCGCAGCGCGAGCTCTACGAGGAGGCGCACGTCAAGGCCGAGGACTGGCGGGTGCTCACCGACGTCTACACCACGCCGGGCGGCTGCGACGAGGCCGTGCGCATCTTCCTCGCCCGCGACCTCTCCGAGGCGGAGGGCGAGCGTTTCGCGGTCTCCGAGGAGGAGGCCGACATGGAGGAGGGGCGGGTGCCCCTGCAGGACCTCGTCCGGGGCGTGCTCGCGGGCGACCTGCACAACAACTGCCTGGTCGTCGGCGTCCTCTCGCTGACCGCGGTGCTCGCGGGTGACGGGATCGACTCGCTCCGCCCGGCTGACGCGCCCTGGCCCGCGCGGCCCTTCGAGGCCTGACGGCGCGTCACGGTTGCCCGCCGTCCGGTGCTCCGGCCCGTCGCCACGGCGACCGGGGCCGGGCAGGTGAACGGCTGATCGTGCGAAATGCTCATCCGGTCGACGGTGAGTCCGCCTCGCTCGGCCATGATCGTCCGCACCACCGGGCGAAGGGCTGCCGCGCGATTCCAGGCGGGCGCGAGACGACGGCTGCCGCATCTCGCCGCCTTGCCGGGACGCCCGCGTACATACCGGTACGCGGACGTCCCCCCGCCGTGCGATGCGCCGCATCCGACGCCGCGCGCTGATCCACCGGGAACCGCGGGACAGCCCTTACGCTCGAAAGGCCCCGCACGGAGTTCCGGCGGGCAACCGCGTGCAGCGAAGTGGAGCGTGGCCCGTGACCGATCAGGCGGTGGACACCAGCGGCCCGGCCGAAACGGCGGGCGCGTCCGGAGCCGATGAACTGCCGGACGTCACTCCTCCTCGATTCTTCGGCCGCGAAAGAGAACTGAAAGCCCTTCAGGAGGATGTGGGGCGAGCCGGCCTGGACACGCTCGCGGGCCGCAAAGCGGCCCGCGCCCGGGTCCTGCTGATCGCCGGGGGGCCCGGATCCGGACGCTCGGCCCTCGCCGCCGAACTCGCCCGCAGGCTCACCGAACCCGGCGACTACCCCGACGGGGTGTTCCGCGTCCAGCTCACCGATCCGGACGGTGAACGGGTACCCGGTGAGCGCACGGCGCGCGGACTGCTGGACCTGCTCTCCGTCCCCGTCCCGCCCGGAGCCGACGAGGACGAGCTCTCCGGCATGGTCCGGGAGGCTTTCGCCTCGCGCCGCGCCCTGATCGTGCTCGACGGCGCGGTGGACGCGGAACAGGTCGATCCACTGCTCCCGGACAACCCGGACTGCCTGGTCGTGGCGACCGCGTCCGGCCCCCTCACCGGGATCCCGGGAGTCCGCCCGTGCACCATCGGCGGGCTGGACACGGGATCCGCGGTACGGATGCTCGCCCGGTCCATCGGGGAGGTCCGCGTCACCGTCGATCCCCGCACCGCCGAGGCGCTGGCGGAGGAGTGCGGAGGCCGGCCCGCCGCGCTCACCCTGGTCGCCGGCTGGCTCGCCGCGCGGCCGGGCGCGTCGGTCGCCGATGCCGTCAGGCAGCTGCAGGAGCAGCGGAACGTGCCCGAGCAGCCGACCGGCTCACGGCAGTTGGCCCGCACCTTCGGGCTGGTCCACGAGACGCTCCCTCCCACGGCGGCCCGGACCCTGCGCCTGCTCGCCCTCGCGCCCGCCGGACTGGCCGACGCCCACACCGCGTCCGCGCTCGCAGGCTGTTCGGTGCCGGCCGCGCAGACCGCCCTCGACGACTTCGTGCGCCTCGGGCTGCTCAGGACGAACGGCGCGCGACACGCGCAGTACGAACTCCCGGGCTGCCTCGCCCCGCTGGTGCGTGCCGCGCTGGAGGAGGGGGAGCGGCCGGCCGAGATCCAGCTGGCGCGGGCCAGGATGCTGGAGCGGACCGTACGCCGGCTCCAGGCGTGCCGGGCGGTCACCGACCCCGAGGACTCCCCGGCGCGCCGCAGGCTGGCCGGACTGCCCCGGTCCCTGCGCTTCCCCGACCCGGAGTCCGCCGCCGAGTGGCTGAAGGCCCGCGAGCCGGCGCTGCTGGCCGCCGCCCGCTCCGCCGTGCGGGAGGGCGATCTGGACACCCTCGCCCGCCGGCTGGTGGCCGCGCTCGTCAGGGCTCTCGCGGCGCACCGGGGCACCGAAGGCGCCGCTCCCGTGCTCTACGGGCTGCACAGCCTGGTCCTCGATGTGGCGGAGCGCCGTGACCTGCCCCGGGAGAAGGCCGCCGCCCTGCTGAACCTCGCCGATCTGGACGCCAGGACCGGCCGCACGCGGGAGGCGCTGACGCGCTACCGGGCGGCCCTCGACGCCGGGCGCGAGGCCGGTGACCTCTACGCGACCGGCCGGGCGATGGAATCCGCAGCAGGCGCCTACGCCGAACTGGGCGACTTCAACCGGGCCTCCGACTGGTACGGCAGGGCCCTCGCGCAGCGGCTCGGCCAGGGGGAGCCGGCCGACGCGGCACGGCTGTACGGACGGCTCGGCGCCGTCCACACCTACGCCGGGCGCTACGGCGACGCCCTGCGCGACTGGCGGGCGGCCGCGGCCGGGCACCGCAGGGCCGGGGACGTCCCCGCCCAGGCGCGGGCGCTCAGCGAGGCGGCCCGGGTTCAGGAGTACGCAGGGCGGCCGCAGGAATCGCTCCGCACCTGCCGGGAGGCGGTCGAGCTGGCACACCGGGCGGGCGACCTGCGCCTGCAGGCCGCGCTGGAGCTGAGGCTGGCCGACACCCTGGACAGGCTCGGGGACCCGGCGGCGGCACGGCTGCACCGCGCCGCCGCCGATCGACTGCTCGGAGAAGAGGGTGGGGCCTGCGAAATCCGTAGTGCATCCGTCGAAAATTAATGCTTTGTAAGGCTAGACAGCGCGAAGCCCTTCATTAATGATGGCTCTGCCGCGCATCGCTGCGGTGTTTCCGCCTATGCTTGTTTCATGCGGGTATGTCCCGCCATGTCCGAGCACATCACCGAGCCAAGGACCGTGATCGACGTGAAGGTCGGCATCCCCCGCGAAGTCAAGAACAACGAGTTCCGGGTGGCGATCACCCCTGCCGGAGTGCATGAGCTCGTCCGCCACGGCCACCAGGTCCTCGTCGAGCAGCACGCCGGCGAGGGTTCCTCCATCCCGGACGCGGAGTACGTGGCCGCCGGCGCGCGGATCCTCCCCACCGCCGACGAGGTCTGGGCCGCCGCCGACCTGCTGCTCAAGGTCAAGGAGCCGGTCGCCGAGGAGTACCACCGCCTCCGCAAGGGCCAGACCCTCTTCACCTACCTGCACCTCGCCGCCTCCCGCGAGTGCACGGACGCGCTGCTCGCCTCGGGCACCACCGCCATCGCGTACGAGACGGTGGAGACCGCCACCCGCGCCCTGCCTCTGCTCGCCCCGATGTCCGAGGTGGCCGGGCGTCTTGCCCCGCAGGTCGGCGCCTACCACCTGATGCGCTCGGTCGGCGGCCGCGGTGTGCTCCCCGGCGGTGTCCCCGGCACCGGTTCGGCCCGGGCCGTCGTCATCGGCGGCGGGGTGTCCGGCTGGAACGCCACGCAGATCGCGGTCGGCCTCGGCTTCCACGTGACCCTGCTCGACAAGGACATCAACAAGCTGCGCGAGGCCGACAAGGTCTTCGGCACGAAGGTGCGGACCGTCGTGTCGAACGCCCTCGAGCTCGAGAAGGCGGTCGTCGAGGCCGACCTCGTCGTGGGCGCCGTGCTCATCCCCGGAGCCAAGGCCCCCAAGCTGGTCACCAACGAGCTCGTCGCCAAGATGAAGCCCGGAAGTGTTCTTGTCGACATCGCGATCGACCAGGGCGGCTGCTTCGAGGACTCCCGGCCGACTACGCACGCCGCCCCGACCTTCGACGTCCACGGCTCGGTCTTCTACTGCGTCGCGAACATGCCCGGCGCGGTGCCCAACACCTCCACGTACGCCCTGACCAACGCCACGCTCCCCTACATCCTGGAGCTCGCGAACCGCGGCTGGGTGGACGCGCTGCGCCGTGACGCCGCGCTCGCCAAGGGTCTCAACACCCATGACGGACAGGTGGTTTACCGCGAGGTCGCCGAGGCGCACGGCCTCGACCACGTCGCGCTGGAGACGCTTCTCGGCTGAGCGGTCAACGCTCCCCGTCAACCTCACGCGTCCGGCCGGACCTCGCCCCGCGAGGTCCGGCCGGACGCGTCCGCGTACCGGGCGCAACTCGTCGGAGACGTAACCCTCTACCCGTTTTGCACCCTCGTCAAAGGCGCTCCCCGGACCCTTCCCGCTCTTGACAGCGGGGTGTTCGATTGCCGACACATCGGGCCGGGTCCGGCGGATTGTGTTGCTGCGAACCGGTGACACGCCATAGAGTCGCCAATCGTCGGCATGGTGCCACGCTGACCTATCGATAAGTTTCCTGGTCACATCCAAGGAGGTAAGACGACTTGTGAATGAGTCGACAATTACTCCCGGGGGTGGTCAACCAGGGATGCCCGCACGGGGTCTGAGCCCGATCGGGCTCGAAGCTGTCGGCTCCGTCGCTGTCCGCACCTTCGCCACCCACCAGCAGATGACGACAGCCCCCCAGATGATGGACGGCCTACACGTGAACGCCATGGCCGGCAACGAGAGTGGCCGGGAGACCGCCCACTTCGCCGACTTCGCCGAGGTGCCCGAGGGGCACTTCTACGACCCCGATGCCGAATACGAGCCCGACCCGGAGTACGCGGCCACGCTCGCGCCCGACGCCGCCCGTCAGCGCCGTGAGCGGATCGGCCCGACCGGCCGCCCGCTGCCGTACTTCCCGATCCCCGGTCCGCTGACCGACCACGGTCCCGCGAAGATCATCGCGATGTGCAACCAGAAGGGCGGCGTGGGCAAGACCACGTCGACCATCAACCTGGGCGCCGCACTCGCCGAGTACGGCCGGCGCGTGCTGCTCGTCGACTTCGACCCGCAGGGAGCCCTGTCCGTCGGCCTCGGGGTCAACCCGATGGAGCTCGACCTCACCGTCTACAACCTGCTCATGGAGCGGGGCATGGCCGCAGACGAGGTGCTGCTGAAGACGGCCGTGCCCAACATGGACCTGCTCCCCAGCAACATCGACCTCTCGGCCGCCGAGGTGCAGCTGGTGAGCGAGGTGGCCCGGGAGTCGACGCTCCAGCGCGCCCTGAAGCCGCTGATGGCCGACTACGACTACATCGTGATCGACTGTCAGCCCTCACTCGGCCTGCTCACCGTGAACGCCCTGACGGCCGCTCACAAGGTGATAGTCCCGCTGGAGTGCGAGTTCTTCGCGCTGAGAGGCGTGGCCCTGCTCACCGAGACCATCGAGAAGGTCCAGGAGCGTCTCAACCCCGAGCTGGAGCTGGACGGCATCCTCGCCACGATGTACGACTCCCGCACGGTGCACAGCCGTGAGGTGCTCGCACGTGTCGTGGAGGCCTTCGACGACCACGTCTACCACACCGTCATCGGACGGACCGTGCGTTTCCCCGAGACCACGGTCGCCGGTGAGCCCATCACCACGTACGCCTCGAACTCGGTCGGTGCGGCCGCCTATCGCCAGCTCGCCAGGGAGGTGCTCGCCCGGTGTCACGCCGAGTGAGTCTGCCGGGCGCCGACGAGCTGTTCCGTACCACCGGGGGCATGGGCCTGCAGGCCTCGTCCCCGGCCGAGCGGCGACGCAAGGCGAACGGCGAGGCGCGGGTCCCCGCGCCTTCCGGCGGGAGCGAGCCGCCGGCGGACACCGGCCAGGGCGGGGCGCAGACGAGCGGTGACGCACCGGGCGCGCCCCGGGAGGAGCACGCGGCGGCCGACGACGGGGGCGGAGGCTCCCGGGGCCGGGCGGAGGCCGAGGACAGGAGCGCGCCCGCCCCGCCCCCGGCCCGTACGCCGCCCCAGGACGCCGCTCCCTCCGTCCAGCCGCAGCGCGGGCGGGGCGCCGGGCGGGGTGCGAACCGCCGGCCGAGCGGCCGCGAGCGCCACGACGAGAAGATCACCGTCTACGTGTCGGCCGAGGAACTGATGGACCTCGAGCACGCACGTCTCGTGCTGCGCGGTGAGCACGGCCTGGCGGTGGACCGCGGGCGCATCGTCCGGGAGGCCGTCGCCGTGGTGCTGGCCGACCTCGAGTCGCGGGGCGACGCGAGCATCCTCGTACGGAGACTGCGGGGCCGCTGAGCGGCGAGGCGGCGGTAGCCTGCCGGGGGAGGGCCGCCGTACGCGCGGCCCGGCCCCGGGGCGCACCGCCCACCTCCCGCCGCACCCCTGGACCCGAGTACATGCCGACTGCCGACGACACGCCCCGCCCCACCCGCCGTGCCCTCGGCCGTGGCCCGGGGATACGGTCGGCGGCCCCGGCTGAGCTGCCTCAGGGCGCCGAGGCGCTCGTGACGCCGCCCGCGTCCTCGCCCGCGGCCTCCGGAGCGCCGGAGGCCCTCCCGGCGCCTCCAGCGCCTTCCCGAGGGCTGCCCGAGCCGTCCTCGCCCCCAGCCCCCGCCCGGGAGCCGGAGGCTCCCTCCCTGTCCGGCACGGAGCCCGCCGCGGGCGGCACGCAGCCCGTCGTACCCGAGCCGGAGCCGGCGGGACGGGTTCCGCGGGCCGGCACCGGATCCGCCGAGGGCGCGGCCGGACGGCCGGACCCGGACGCCGAGGCCGGTGGCGAGCGGCGGTTCACCGTGCGGCTGGTCAACTTCGAGGGCCCCTTCGACCTGCTCCTCCAGCTGATCTCGAAGCACAAGCTCGATGTGACCGAGGTCGCCCTGTCCAAGGTCACGGACGAGTTCATGGCCCACATCCGGTCCATGGGGCCGGACTGGGACCTCGACCAGACCACCGAGTTCCTGGTCGTCGCCGCGACCCTGCTGGACCTGAAGGCCGCCCGGCTGCTTCCCACGGCCGAGGTCGAGGACGAGGCGGACCTCGCCCTGCTGGAGGCACGGGACCTGCTCTTCGCCCGTCTGCTGCAGTACCGCGCGTACAAGCGGATCGCCGGGATCTTCAGCGAACGGCTGGACTCCGAGTCGCGCCGCCACCCGCGTACGGTCGGACTGGAGCCCCAGCACGCGGCGCTGCTGCCCGAGGTGGTGATCAGCATCGGCCCGGAGGGTTTCGCCCGGCTCGCCGTCAAGGCGATGCAGCCGAGGCCGAAGCCCCAGGTCTACGTCGACCACATCCACGCGCCCCTGGTCAGCGTCCGCGAGCAGGCGGAGATCGTGGTGGCGCGGCTGCGTGCGGAGGGCGAGATCAGCTTCCGGGCACTGACCGAGGACGCGGCGGACACCCTCACGGTCGTCGCCCGCTTCCTGGCCCTGCTGGAGCTCTACCGGGAGAAGGCGGTCGCGCTGGAGCAGGAGGAGGCGCTCGGCGACCTGCTGGTGCGCTGGGCCGGGGCCGAGGGGGCGGAGCCGGTGGTCACGGACGAGTTCGACCAAGAGGCGCGCGAGCCGCAGGAGGACGCACGGTCATGAGTACGGAAGACGACGGACACGGCACCACGGTCGCCGGGCTCGACCTCAAGCCCGCCCTGGAGGCGGTCCTCATGGTCGTCGACGAGCCCGCCACCGAGGAGCACCTCGCCAGGATCCTCCAACGGCCCCGCCGGGCCGTGTCGGACGCCCTGCGCGAGCTGTCCGACGAGTACACCGTCCAGCGCCGCGGCTTCGACCTGCGGCTCGTCGCCGGTGGCTGGCGCTTCTACACCCGTCCCGAGTACGCGCAGGCCGTCGAGGGCTTCGTCCTGGACGGCCAGCACGCCCGGCTCACGCAGGCCGCGCTGGAGACCCTCGCGGTCGTCGCGTACCGTCAGCCGGTCAGCCGGTCGAGGGTGTCCGCGGTGCGCGGAGTCAACTGCGACGGCGTCATGCGGACCCTGCTCCAGAGGGGTCTCGTCGGGGAGGCGGGCACGGAACCCGAAACAGGTGCGATCCTGTACAGGACGACGAACTACTTTCTGGAGCGCATGGGCCTGCGCGGCCTGGACGAGCTCCCGGAGCTCGCGCCCTTCCTCCCGGAGGCGGACGCGATCGAGGCTGAGACGCTAGAGGGTGTGCCGTCGTTCGATCCGGACGCACCGGACACCCCGGATACTCACGCAGACGACAAGACGGATTTTTGATGCGAAGCAGTGGCAGGAACAGCGGAAGCGGCGGCAGCAGCGGCGGCCGGAGCGGTGGCCGGAGCGGTGGCGGCGGCCGTGGCAGGAACAACGCCGGCACCGGCAGGAACAGCAACCCGAACCCCCGGGTTCCCCGCTCCGAGCGCGACGACAAGCGCGACGACAAGCAGGAGCAGCGCCCTCGCCGGCCCCGTCCCGAGGAGCGCCGCTACGACGTCGGCTCCGACAAGCCGGGCGGCGACGGCGGCCCCCGCAAGGGCCGTGGTTCCGCCGCGCGCGGTGGGGCCAAGGGCGGCCCGAAGTCCGCGCAGAACGTGAGCAAGGGCGGCCGCCGCCAGGGCGCGCCCGCCCGCCCCCGGGAGCTCGACGCGAAGATCGAGCAGCGCAACCGGGACAGGTACGCCGGGAAGCCCGAGATCAAACTGCCCAAGACCCACCCGGGCGCCGAGCAGGAGGGCGAGCGTCTGCAGAAGATCCTCGCCCGCGCCGGCATGGGCTCCCGCCGGGCCTGCGAGGAGCTGATCGAGCAGGCCAGGGTCGAGGTCAACGGCGAGATCGTCCTCGAACAGGGCATGCGCGTCGACCCGCAGAAGGACGAGATCAAGGTCGACGGCCTGACGGTCGCCACCCAGTCGTACCTCTTCTTCGCGCTGAACAAGCCCGCAGGTGTCGTCTCCACCATGGGGGACCCCGACGGTCGGCAGAACCTCGGTGACTACGTCACCAACCGTGAGACGCGGCTGTTCCACGTGGGCCGTCTCGACACCGAGACCGAGGGCATCATCCTGCTCACCAACCACGGTGAGCTGGCACACCGGCTGACCCACCCCAAGTACGGGGTGAAGAAGACCTACCTGGCCGCCATCCAGGGGCCGCTCCCGCGCGACCTCGGCAAGAAGCTGAAGGACGGCATCCAGCTGGAGGACGGGTACGCCCGCGCCGACCACTTCCGCGTCGTCGAGAACACCGGCAAGAACTACCTGGTCGAGGTCACCCTCCACGAGGGCCGCAAGCACATCGTCCGCCGGATGCTGGCCGAGGCCGGCTTCCCGGTCGACCGGCTGGTGCGGACGTCGTTCGGGCCGATCCCGCTGGGCGACCAGAAGTCGGGCTGGCTGCGCCGCCTGACCAACACCGAGGTGGGCATGCTGATGAACGAGGTCGGCCTGTAAGGCAACCTCACCCGCGGTCGAGGCCCGTGGCCGGTCCCTTTCGAAAATCGAACGGGACCGGCCACGGGCCTTTCGCCGTCCCCCGTTCTTCTTTATAGTCAGAGTGACCATAAAGAAGAAGGAGGCGGCGCGGTGACGCTCGCGGACATACTCGACCCCCTGCAGCAGCCCCTGGTGACGGTTCTCGGCACACCGGTCAGCTGGACCGAGGTGCTGGGATTTGGCAGCGGCGCGCTGTGCGTGTGGCTCGTGGCCCGTCAGCACCTCGCCAACTGGCCCATCGGCATCGCCAACAACCTCTTCTTCATCCTGCTCTTCACCCAGTCCGGTCTGTACGCCGACGCCGGCCTGCAGATCGTCTTCATCTCCCTCGCCGCGTACGGCTGGTGGACCTGGACCCACGGGGGTGGACCGGGTTCGTCCGTCCTGCCGGTGCGGAGCACCACCCGCACCGAATGGGCCTGGCTGCTCGCGGCGGGGGCGGTGGGGACGCTCGGTCTCACCCTGCTGCTCTCCCGGGCCACCGACTCCACCGTGCCCTTCTGGGACGCACTGACCACCTCGCTGTCGCTGATGGCGACGTACGGGCAGTGCCGCAAGAGGGTGGAGTCCTGGTGGCTGTGGATCGCCGCCGACCTCGTCTACATCCCGCTCTACGCCTACAAGGGGCTCTACCTGACATCCCTGCTCTACGCCGGTTTCCTCGCCCTCTGCCTGATCGGGCTCCGTGACTGGCGACGGGACCTCGCCCCGCACCCGCGCGAGATCGGGGCGGTGGCGGCGTGAAGCACGGACACGGCCTCGTCCTCGGCAAGTTCTATCCGCCCCACGCCGGCCACCACCACCTGGTCCGCACCGCGCGGGACCGCTGCGAGCGGCTCACCGTGCTGGTCTGCGCCGCCTCCGTCGAATCGGTGCCCCTCGCGGACCGGGTCGCCTGGATGCGCGAGGTCCATCCCGACGTACGGGTCGTGGGGGCGGTGGACGACATCCCCGTGGACCTCACCGACGCCGCCGTCTGGGACGCGCACATGGAGGTGTTCACCACCGCCGTGCCCGAACCGGTCGACGTCGTCTTCACCTCGGAGCCGTACGGCGAGGAGCTCGCCCGCCGCCTCGGCGCCCGGTCCGTCCTCGTCGACCCGGAGCGCACGCTCTTCCCGGTCTCCGGCACCGCGGTCCGCGCCGACCCCGTCCGCTGCTGGGACCACCTGGAGCCACCCGTACGCGCCGCGCTCGCCCGCCGGGTCGTGGTCCTCGGCGCCGAGTCCACCGGCACGACGACGCTGGCCCGCGCCCTGGCGGCCCACTACCGCCGGCGCGGCGGTGTGTGGGCGCGCACCGGGTACGTCTCCGAGTACGGGCGGGAGTTCAGCGAGGAGAAGCTCGCGGCCCTGCGCGCGCGGTGGCCCGGCGCGCAGTGGGAGGACGTGGCCTTCACCACCGACGAGTTCCCCCGCATCGCCGAGACCCAGAACGCCAGGGAGGAGGCCGCGGCGCGGGCCGGTTCCCCGGTGCTCTTCTGCGACACCGACTCGTTCGCCACCACCGTCTGGCACGAGCGCTACATCGGCGGGCGCAACCCCCTCGTCGAGCTGACCGCTGACCGGGTCAGCCACCACCTCTGGCTGCTCACCGACCACGAGGGAGTCCCCTTCGAGGACGACGGACTGCGCGACGGCGAGGAGCTGCGACCCTGGATGACCGACCGCTTCCGTGCCGAACTCACCCGTACCGGCAGGCGGTTCATCGAGATCACGGGCACCCGCGAGGAGCGGCTGCGCACCGCGGTCGCAGCCGTCGACGAACTGCTCTCCGCCGGATGGCACTTCACCGCACCCCTGCCGGAGAAGCGATGAGCACCGCCCCCGACGGTTACGACCCCCGGGCCTTCGAGCCCTTCGCCGTCACCGTGGACCTCGCCGTCTTCACCGTCCGCGAGGCGCGGCTCCACGTGCTGCTCGTCGAACGCGGACAGGCCCCCTACCGGGGGCGGTGGGCACTGCCCGGCGGTTTCGTCCTGCCGAGGGAGTCGGCGGAGGAGGCGGCCCGCCGCGAGCTCGCGGAGGAGACGGGCCTCACCCAGAAGTCGGTCCGCGCCTTCCACCTCGAACAACTGCGCACCTACAGCGACCCGGACCGCGACCCGAGGATGCGGGTCGTCTCCGTCTCCTATGCCGCTCTCGTGCCCGACCTCCCCGAACCCCACGGCGGCGGGGACGCGGCCAGCGCCCGGTGGTGGGACGTGAGCGGCACCGGGCCGCTGGCCTTCGACCACGATGGCATCCTGGCCGACGCGCACGACCGCATCGGCGCCAGGCTCGAGTACTCCTGCCTCGCCACCGCCTTCTGTCCCGCCGAGTTCACCCTCGGCGAGCTCCAACAGGTCTACGAGACCGTCTGGGGCGTCGAGCTCGACCGGCCCAACTTCCGGCGCAAGGTCCTGGCCACACCCGGCTTCGTCCAGGCCGTGGACGGACCGCCGCGCCGCACCGGAGGGCGGGGGAAACCCGCCGCCCTCTACCGGGCGGGTGCCGCCACCGCCCTGCACCCCCCGCTGCTGCGCCCTGACGGGCGCCCCGAAGGACGGACACAAGGACGGAGACCATGATCCCGACAAGGATTCTCACCAAGCAGGCCGCCACCGGCGCGCTGACCGGGCTCGCGCTCGGCGACGCGCTGGGCTTCCCCACCGAGTTCGACGACGTCCCCTCCATCCTCGCCAAGTGCGGGCCCTGGCGGCAGATGGCCCTGCCGACGCCGGCGTTCGTCACCGACGACACCCAGATGACCATCGCGCTGGGACGCGGGATACGCACCGCGATGGACCAGGGCCTGCTCACCCCGGAGCGGATGGCGGGCCCCGTGCGGGAGGAGTTCGTGCGCTGGAACCGCTCACCCGACAACAACCGCGCTCCCGGCCGCACCTGCATCGAGGCGTGCGAACTCCTCGAGGGCGACCGGGTCTGGCAGGAGGCCAGCCGGACCGGATCCAAGGGGTGCGGCGCCGACATGCGCGTCGCGCCCATCGGCCTGGTACCGGGGCTGAGCGACGAACAGCGCGCCGGAGCCGCCCAGCTCCAGGCCGCGCTGACCCACGGCCACCCCACCGCGCTGGCCGCCTCCGACCTGATGGCCCGTGCGGTGTACCTGCTCGCCCAGGGGACCGAGCCGCTCGGCCTGGTGGGCCAGCTGCGCTCGTACGCCTACGAGAACCGCGGCCGCTACCTGAGGCGGTGGCTCGGTGACCTGTGGCGCTACACCCACGACGCCTCGCCCGAGGCCTTCATCAGCCGCGGCTGGGACGAATGCCTCACCGCCCTCGCACGGGTCCAGGACGCCCTGCGCTCCCCGTCTCCCGAGACCGACCCCTGCGAGGCCACCGGTGACGGCTGGATCGCCGAGGAGGCCCTCGCCACCGCCCTGCACTGCTTCCTCCTCTTCCCGGAGGAGCCAGTCACCGCGCTGCGCAGAGCGGCGTGCACCCGCGGCGACTCCGACTCCCTGGCCTGCATGACCGGTGCTCTCTCCGGTGCGCACCTCGGAGCCGGGGCCTGGCCCAAGGAGTGGTCGGAGCGCATCGAGTACCGCAGTGACCTGCTCTCCCTGGCGGCGCTCTGGGACGCTTGAGCGATGAACACAGACCCCGGCCTCCTGGCCCGCGCGGGGCTCCCCGCCATCGACCTCGCGTCCGTGATCGGCGGGGAACCGTGCCCGCTCGCCTTCGCGACGGTCTCGGGAGCCCACCTGTACGGCTTCCCCTCGCAGGATTCGGACGTGGACCTGCGGGGGGTCCACGTCCTGCCCGCGAAGGACCTGGTCGGGCTCCGGGAACCGGAGGAGACGCGGTCGCGGATGTGGGACCACGACGGCGTCGAGATGGATCTGGTCACCCACGACCTGCGCAAGTTCGTCCGTCTCATGCTGAAACCGAACGGCTACGTCCTGGAGCAGTTGCTCTCCCCGCTGGTGGTGCACAGCACGCAGTTGCACGCCGAACTGACCTCGCTGGCACCGGCGGTGGTGACCAGCAACCACGCCCACCACTACCGCGGCTTCGCGGGCACGCAGTGGCGGCTGTTCGGGAGGACCGGTGAACTCAAGCCGCTGCTCTACACGTTCCGGGCCCTGCTCACCGGCATCCACCTGATGCGCACCGGCACGCTGGTGGCGCATCTGCCGACCCTGCTGGACGAGGTCGCCGCCCCGGCCTACCTTCCCGAACTGATCCAGGCCAAGGCGGGGGCCGAGCACGGACCGGCGCACCTGGTGGACGCGGGACGGGCGGCGCGCGACATCGAGGCGCTGCACGCCGTGCTCGACGAAGCCCAGGCGGGCTCGCACCTCGCCGAGGCCCCGTCGGGCTTCGGCGCTCTGCACGATCTCGTCGTCCGGGTCCGGCTGACGGAGCCGGCCTCCTGATTCCGGGACCCCAGAAATTTGCGGGAACGGCAAGCTTGGTTGCCTTCGACGCAAACAACTTCCATAGTGGCGACATGACTCGTTCCGCATCCCGGCCGCCCGCCCACGACCACGGCGCCACGTCCCCTGCTCACGACCACCAGGCACAGGACCGCCCCGCCCACGGTCACCACACCCACGGGCACGAACACCACGGACACGACCACCACACGGACGACGCGGTCCGGGACGACGAGCTCGCCGAGATGCTCGACCTCGACGCCGCGCTCTTCGCGCCGTACATCGAATCCGTGACCGCCCGGATCGCGCATCTGGCCGGGGGCGCAGAGGGCGTCGGACACGTCGTCGACCTCGGCTCGGGCACCGGTACGGGGACGTTCGCCCTGCTGGAGCGCTTCCCCCGCGCCACGGTGACCGCCGTCGACAGCTCCCCCACGATGCTCGCCCGGCTCGTCGAGGCGGCCCGCGCCAAGGGACTCGGCGACCGGGTACGCCCGCTGGAGGCCGACGCGGGCGACGGGCTCGCCGGGGTCGAGGACGCCGACCTCGTCTGGGCCTCCGCCTCGCTCCACCACGTCGACGACCCCGCCGCGGCCCTTGCCGGGGCCCGGGCCGCGCTGCGCCCCGGCGGGCTGCTCGCCGTCGCCGAGCTGGACGGGCTCCCGCGCTTCCTGCCGGACGCCGGCGAGGAGGGCGGCCCCGGCCTGGAGGCACGCTGCCGCGAGGCCATGGACGCACTCCACGGGGAGCAGGTCCCGCACCTGGGCGCGGACTGGGGTCAGCGGCTCACCGAGGCCGGCTTCACCGTCGAGCACGAGCACACGGAGCGGCTGGAGCTGCGCGCCCCGCTGCCCGAGGGCGTCGGCCGCTACGCGCGGATCGTGTTCTCCCGCATCCGCGGCGCCCTGGACGGCAGGATCGCCCCCGCCGACCTCGCGGCGCTCGGCGCCCTGTTGGACGGGGGACCGCAGGACGTCCGCCACCGGGACGACCTGGTCGTCCGCTCCGTCCGGGAGCTGTGGTTGGCCCGCCGCCCCTCCTGACCGTCCCCGGTCACCCGCCGGCCGAAGCCCGCCGGGCCCGGACCAGGAACGCCTCCACGCGTTCCCGGTCCGGCTCCGGCGGCAGCGGGGAGCGTTCGACGGCCTCGTCGTTCTCCTCGGCGAGCCGGTTCATACGGCGCTCCACCTCGGCCCACGGGACCTCGCCCCGCTTCACGGACAGCAGGTCCTCGCGCGCGTCCCCGACCTCGATCCGCAGTTCGCCCGTCCGCAGCAGGTCACGGCCGGACGCCAGCAGCCGAAGCAGGTGCATGGCGTGCTTCCAGCGCGGGACGCCGTGCATCCGCACATCGGCCTCCAGCTTCCGCCGCTGCCCCAGGGCGTAACGCACGAACGTCCCGTGGGCGCGGCGGGACAGGAAGGCCCCGCGCAGGTCCAGCAGCTCGCGGCCGGTGGCGTCGATCCGGTCCACGAGCGGGGAGTGCAGGCACTCCAGCACATTGGGGTTCGCCCGCAGGGCCAGCTCGCAGAAGCGCTCCAGCTCCCAGGAGAACTGCTCGTCGGCCGGACCCTCCACATGGGTCGGGGGCTTCGTGAAGCCCCAGAACAGCGGTGTGGGCGCGAGAAAGACCCCGCGCCGGTCCGTGTCGCTGCCGTCGGTGGCCAGCCCGAAGGCACGGGAACCCATCACACAGGCGTAGACGGTGTGCTCCCGCACCAGCCGTGCGCCGTCAGGGGCGATCATGCGGGTGAGGCTACGCCCCCTGCGCGATCCGGATGCCGCCGCCCTCCACGGTGATCCGCTCGGCCGGGAGGGCGCGGGTGGCGGGGCCCTGCTCCACCGCCCCGTCCTCGATGCTGAAGCGGCTGCCGTGACAGGCGCAGTCGATCGTGCCCCCGGCGACCGAGGACACGATGCAGCCCGCATGGGTGCACACCGCGGAGAACGCCTTGAACCGCCCGGCTGCGGGCTGGGTCACCACGATCTTCCGGTCCTCGAAGATCCTTCCGCCGCCCTCCGGGATGTCCGAGGTCTTCGCCAGCTCCGTGCCCGCGGACGCGGGGGACGAGCTCTCCCCGCCCCCGCCGTCGCCCGACGACCCGCAGCCGGCCGCCAGTGCCGCGGCTCCCGCCGCTCCCGCGGTCAGGACCGTCCTCCGCCGTGCGTTCATGGTTCTCCTCGCGAGGTGACCTGTGCCGGGGCGAGACGCGGCCGACGAGAGGCATCGTCGCTCCGTCCGGCGCCCCCGCCCCGCAACCGGGCGGCCGGTGCGTCCGACCGGGGCACGGAACGCCACCCCGTCCGCCCCGTCTCACGGACAGAGCACGGTGACCGGCGCGCCCACCGCACCTCTAGGCTGAAAGGGCACGCAGCACGAGGCGACGAGGGGTACGACGTGGCGGTACGAGCAGTCCGTGGAGCCGTCCAGCTGGACCGGGACGACGCCGGGCACATGGACGAGCGGGTGAGTGAACTCCTCACAGCGGTGCTGGAACGCAACCAGCTCATCGCCGACGACCTGATCAGTGTCTGGTTCACGGCCACCCCCGACCTGCACAGCGACTTCCCGGCGGCCGCGGCCCGGGGCCTCGGTATCGTCGACGTACCGCTGATCTGTGCCCAGGAGCTCGACATCACCGGGGCGATGCCCCGCGTGGTCCGTATCCTCGCCCACGTCGAGACATATCTCTCCAAGGCCGAGATCAGCCACGTCTACCTCGGCGCCACCGGCGCCCTCCGCAAGGACATCGCCCAGTGAGAACAGCGCTCGTCATCGGAACCGGCCTGGTCGGCACCTCCGCCGCCCTCGCCCTCGCGAGCCGGGGCATCCAGGTCCACCTCGCCGACCACGACCCGTCCTCCGCACGGACGGCGGCGGCCCTCGGCGCCGGGACGGACGAGGCGCCCGAAGGCCCCGTCGACCTGGCGATCGTCGCCGTGCCGCCGGCCCACACCGCCTCCGTGCTCGCCACCGCCATGCGTGACGGGCTCGCCCGCGCCTACCTCGACGTGGCCAGCGTCAAGGGGGGCCCGCGCCGTGAGCTCGAGGCGCTGGGCGCCGACCTCACCCCGTACATCGGGACGCATCCGATGGCCGGGAAGGAACGCTCGGGGCCCCTGGCCGCCACGGCGGACCTCTTCGAGGGCCGTCCCTGGGTGCTCACCCCGACGCGGGAGACCGACACCGAGGTACTGAACCTCGCACTGGAGCTCGTCGCGCTGTGCAGGGCGGTGCCGGTCGTCATGGACGCCGACGCCCACGACCGCGCCGTCGCCCTCGTCTCCCACACCCCGCAGTTGATCTCGTCGATGGTCGCGGCCCGGCTCGAGGAGGCCGACGAGACCGCCGTACGCCTGTGCGGCCAGGGCATCAGGGACGTCACCCGCATCGCAGCGTCGGACCCCCGGATGTGGGTGGAGATCCTCTCCGCCAACCCCGGCCCGGTCGCCGACGTGCTGGCCGGGGTCGCCGCCGACCTGGAAGGGACGGTCAGGGCGCTCCGGGGCCTCCAGTCCGCCGACGAGGACGAGCGCCGCACCGGCACCGAGTCCATCGAGAACGTCCTGCGCCGGGGCAACGCCGGCCGGGTCAGGGTCCCCGGGAAGCACGGCGCGGCCCCGGCCTCGTACGAGGTCGTCGCCGTGCTGATCAGCGACCGGCCGGGCGAGCTGGCGGCGATCTTCGCGGACGCGGGAAAGGCCGGCGTCAACATCGAGGACGTCCGCATCGAGCACGCCACCGGTCAGCAGGCGGGCCTGGTCCAGCTGATGGTCGAGCCCAGCGCCGCGCCCGTGCTGAGCGCCGCCCTCGGCGAGCGCGGCTGGTCGATCCGCCCCTGACGTGTGGTCCGGCCCCCCGGGGAGCCGGGGCGCGACAGGCGTGCAAACGCGCTTCGCGCACTCGGTAACCTTGTGGGAGGCCGTCCCGTGGCCCCGCTCGCCCGTCACCGTGTACCAGGAAGGTGTCCACCACCGTGGAAACCGTAAGCACCGCCGCCCGGACCGCCCCGGCCGCAGTGATCGTCGCCATCGACGGCCCCTCCGGCACCGGCAAGTCGAGCACCTCCAAGGCCGTCGCCGCGCAGCTCGGCCTGAGCTACCTGGACACCGGGGCGCAGTACCGCGCGATCACCTGGTGGATGCTGAACAACGGCATCGACGTCAGCGACCCCGCCGAGATCGCCACGGCCGCGTCGAAGCCGGTCATCGTCTCCGGCACGGACCCGGCCGCACCGACGATCACGGTCGACGGCGAGGACGCCTCGGGCCCCATCCGCACCCAGGAGGTCACCTCCCGGGTCAGCGCGGTGAGCGCCGTGCCCGAGGTACGCGCCCTCATCACCGAGCTGCAGCGTTCGATCGCCCGGGAGGCGGAGCGCGGCATCGTCGTCGAGGGCCGTGACATCGGCACCACCGTGCTGCCGGACGCCGACATCAAGATCTTCCTGACGGCCTCGCCCGAAGCGCGTGCCGCGCGCCGCAGCGGCGAGCTGAAGGGCTCAGACCTCGCTGCCACCCAGGAGGCGCTGGTCAAGCGGGACGCCGCCGACTCGGGCCGCAAGACCTCGCCGCTGGCCAAGGCCGGCGACGCCGTCGAGGTGGACACCACGGAGCTGACGCTGGCCCAGGTCATCGAGTGCGTCGTCACCCTCGTCGGGGAGAAGCAGGCCGCGAAGTGACCGAAGCCATCACCGCGCCGGCACCGCGCGGAGCGGCCGTCGGGCGCGGGATCGGCATCGGGCTCATGTACGGGCTGTTCAAGCCCAGGGTGCTGGGCGCGTGGCGGGTCCCCACCACGGGACCCGTCATACTCGCGGTGAACCACGCGCACAATCTCGACGGACCTATGCTGATGGGCACCGCGCCCCGGCCGGTGCACTTCCTGATCAAGAAAGAGGCGTTCGTCGGCCCGCTCGACCCGTTCCTGCGCGGAATCGGTCAGCTGAAGGTGGACCGTACGACCGTCGACCGGGGTGCCGTCACCCAGGCACTCGGAGTGCTGGACGGCGGCGGGGTCCTCGGGATCTTTCCCGAGGGGACCAGGGGCGAGGGCGACTTCGCCTCCCTGCGCGCGGGGCTCGCGTACTTCGCCGTACGGGGCGGTGCGCCGATCGTCCCCGTGGCGGTCCTGGGAAGCACCGACCGCCGCGGACGGTTGATACGTGCGCTGCCTCCGCTGCGCAGCAGGGTCGACGTCGTCTTCGGCGACGCCTTCCAGGCCGGTGACGGCAGCGGGCGGCGCACCAGGAAGGCGCTGGACGAGGCGACCCTCCGGATCCAGGCCGAGCTGACCGCACACCTGGAGAACGCCAGGCGCCTCACCGGGCGCCAGGCCAGGACCTGAGTAGTGGGCCGCGCGATCGCGGCCCATCGATGATGATGCAAAGAGGAACGGACTTCATGAACGACCAGATTCACTCCGGCGGCTCGGACCACGAGCACGGAGCACTTGGCGATGCCGAGTACGCGGAGTTCATGGAGCTCGCCGCGCAGGAGGGGTTCGACCTCGAAGAGGTCGAGGGCGCGATCGGTGAGGCCGGTCACGGACCGCTCCCGGTGCTCGCCGTCGTCGGCCGCCCGAATGTCGGCAAGTCGACCCTGGTGAACCGGATCATCGGCCGTCGCGAGGCCGTCGTCCAGGACAAGCCCGGTGTCACCCGTGACCGCGTCAGCTACGAGGCCGAATGGGCCGGCCGCCGTTTCAAGGTCGTCGACACCGGCGGCTGGGAGCAGGACGTCCTCGGCCTCGACGCGTCCGTCGCCGCACAGGCCGAGTACGCCATCGAGACCGCTGACGCCGTCGTCTTCGTCGTCGACGCCACCGTCGGGGCCACCGACACCGACGAGGCCGTCGTCAAGCTGCTGCGCCGCGCGGGCAAGCCCGTGGTCCTGTGCGCCAACAAGGTCGACGGCCAGAGCGGAGAGGCGGACGCCACCGCCCTCTGGTCGCTCGGCCTCGGAGAGCCGCACCCGGTCTCCTCCCTCCACGGGCGCGGCACCGGCGACATGCTGGACGCCGTCCTGGAGGCCCTGCCGGAGGCACCGGCGCAGACCTTCGGCACCGCCCTGGGCGGCCCGCGCCGTATCGCGCTCATCGGGCGCCCCAACGTCGGCAAGTCCTCCCTGCTCAACAAGGTCGCGGGGGAGGACCGCGTCGTCGTCAACCCCCTCGCCGGCACCACCCGTGACCCGGTCGACGAGCTGATCCAGCTCGGCGGGACCACGTGGAAGTTCATCGACACCGCGGGTATCCGCCGCAAGGTGCACCTCCAGGAGGGCGCGGACTACTACGCCTCGCTGCGTACGGCGGCGGCGGTGGAGAAGGCCGAGGTCGCGGTCATCCTGATCGACGCCAGCGAGTCCATCAGCGTCCAGGACCAGCGCATCGTCACCATGGCGGTGGAGGCCGGCCGCGCCGTCGTGGTGGCCTTCAACAAGTGGGACACCCTCGACGAGGAGCGCCGCTACTACCTCGAGCGCGAGATCGAGACGGAGCTCGGGCAGATCGCCTGGGCCCCGCGCGTCAACGTCTCGGCGGTCACCGGGCGGCACATGGAGAAGCTGGTCCCCGCGATCGAGACCGCGATCGAGGGCTGGGAGACCCGCGTCCCCACCGGCAGGCTCAACGCGTTCCTCGGCGAGATCGTCGCCTCGCACCCCCACCCGGTGCGTGGAGGCAAGCAGCCCCGGATCCTCTTCGGCACGCAGGCGGGCACCAAGCCGCCGCGGTTCGTGCTCTTCTCGTCGGGCTTCCTGGAGCACGGCTACCGCCGCTTCGTCGAACGGCGGCTGCGCGAGGAGTTCGGCTTCGAGGGGACGCCCCTGCACATCTCGGTGCGGGTGCGCGAGAAGCGCGGCCGCAAGAAGTGAGCTGACGGTACGGCGAAGCCCCGGATCCCCGCTGCTGCGGGGTCCGGGGCTTCGCCGTACCGTCAGGCGTCCGTGGACCCGGGCGGCAGCGCCGCCGGCTTGGCGCGTCCGCCGGCGTGCCGCCCCACACGCTGCCAGGACCCCGGGTTGGCGCCACCCGTGCTGCTGCTTCCCTGGCCGTTCGCCGCCGACCGGCTCCCCAGCGGCGTGCGGCTGCCGAACATCCCGATGCCGAACGTTCTGAAGCCGAGGTTCTCCTCACCCGTGCGATCCCCGGGAAGCGCCCGGAACGACCGCCTGTACTCGGAGTACAGCGCGTCGTAGATCGGGGTGGGGGACTTCCCGCCCGACGGGTCCTGCGAGGGACGCATGGCGGGAATCGGGGTCTGCTGCTGGCGAGGAGGGTCGTATGAGTGCACGTAGGTGCCAACGACCTCACCGCCCGTCGGATGCGGGCGAGACGGAGAAATCGCTGCGGGACGGGCGGCGGAGGGCATGACGGACATGCTCAGGTCCCGGCCAGCGGCATCGTCGCGGCGACCAGGAGGCCGTTGACGGCCGCCTTGTCCAGCGCGTCGCGGAGGAGGTCCTCACGCGGCTGCTGGCCGATGGAGCCCGCGGGAGCGGCGAAGACCAGCACGCTCTGCGCCTTGTTCGCCGCCGTGCGCCACCCCTCGGTGACCTGGAGCGGCTGGTGGGCCTGCCACCAGGCGACGGGGTTGCCGCCGCCCGCACCGGGCTGCAGCACGGCGTGCAGCTGACCCATGGCGAGGAGGACGGACCAGCCGGGAAGGACACCGGGCAGCCGGTTCAGGTGGGGGGTGGGCAGGAAGCCCTGCTCCAGCAGCAGCTGGAGGAACTGGTCGCCGCCGCTGCCGTCCGTGCCGGGCCGTGCGATCGGGCCGGTGGGTTCGACCACCAGGGCGGGGCGGAGGTCGTCCTCGATCAGGACGAGACCGCTGGTGATGCCGAGGACGGCCTGTTCGGGCATGAGACCCTCCGGATTCTGTGGCTCGCTGCCGGTGATGGACCGCACGGCCCCCTGGAGCTGGTCCTCCGCGACCTGGACGACCTGAGAGGGGATGCAGGTCGCGTGGGCGAAGGCGAGTACGGCGGTTTCCTCGCCCACGAAGAGCACCGTGCTGGTGCGCTCCTGGTCGGAGTCGCCGGGAGTGCGGCAGGAGGTGCAGTCGTAACTGCCTGGTGCACTGTCGCCGACGAGCAGCCGGTCGGCTTCGGCATCGCCGATCTCGGCGCGTACGTCCTCGCTGACGTCGAGCATGCGCGGCACGGGTGGCTCCTCGGACTCGGTGCGTCGGCCGGGCGATTCCCGGCTCATGAAGAGACAACGGAAGACCGGGGCCCCGGGTCACGCGCGAATCGGGAGATTGAGTACCGGACTCGGCGTGCCGATGCGTCGGCCGAGCGCCGCAGCGATCCGGAGTCAGATATTCCGCGCACCGCCCTCCAGGACGCGGGCGTTCGTTCGAATTGTCACAGCCCTGTACGACTGTCGTGCGAAGCCTGTGGCCCCTTCTGACGGCACGTAAGGTCCGACGCGGACCAGTCGAACAGGGGAAACGGCCACGCAATGCACATTTCCTTTCTTCTCCACAACGCGTACGGCATCGGGGGAACGATCCGCAGCACCTTCACCCTCGCCCGGACCCTGGCCGAGCAGCACGACGTCGAGATCGTGTCCGTCTTCCGCCACCGCGACGTGCCGAGGCTCGGGGAGCCCGAGGGCGTGCGGATGAGCCACCTCGTCGACCTGCGCAAGGGGAGCGCGGGATACGAGGGATCGGCGGCCGGACGCGCCGTCCCGGCATCGGTGTTCCCGAGGGGCGACACCAGGTACCGGCAGTACAGCGAACTCACCGACCGGCGCATCGCACGGCACCTGAGGGCGTCGGAAGCCGATGTCGTCGTCGGCACGCGGCCCGGCCTCAACGTCCACATCAGCCGGCAGGCGCCGCGCGGCCCGGTGCGCGTCGGGCAGGAGCACCTCGCCCTGGAGAGCCACGGCTACCGCCTCCGCAGGGAGATCGCCCACCGGTACGGCCTGCTCGACGCCGTCACCACCGTCACGGAGGCCGACGCCCGCGACTACCGGAACAGGCTCGGGCTTCCGGGTGTGCGGATCGAGGCCATCCCCAACGGCGTGCCGGAGCCCGACGGCCCGCCCGCCGACGGAGAGGCGCGGTGGATCGTGGCCGCGGGCAGGCTCCACCGGGTCAAACGCTACGACCTGCTGATCCGTGCCTTTGCCGAAGTGGCGGCGGTGCGCCCCGGGTGGCGGCTGCGCATCTACGGCGCGGGGGACGCGTCCGGTGACGAGGGCGCGGCCCTCCGGACGCTCGCCGACGGGCTCGGCCTCAGGGAACGGGTCGTGTTCATGGGAGCGGTCGATCCCATGGAGGCCGAGTGGCCCAGGAGCTCGATCGCCGCCGTCACGTCCGACCGGGAGTCGTTCGGCATGACCATCGTGGAGGCGATGCGCTGCGGGGTGCCGGTCGTGGCCACGGACTGCCCGCACGGCCCCGCCGAGATCATCCACGACGGCACGGACGGCAGGCTCGTGCCGCCGGGCGACACCAAGGCCTTCGCCGAGGCCCTGCTCGGTCTCGTGGACGACGACGCGCTGCGGCGCCGGATGGGCCACGCCGCGCTGGAGTCCGCCGCGCGCTTCGACCCGGCACCCATCGCGGAACGCCACGAGAGGCTCTTCGGCGAGCTGGCCGCGCGGGGCGGGGGAGGCCCGGGGCGCGGGCTGCGAGGGGCGTTCCACCGTTCCAGGAGCGGCGTCCTGGACGCGGCGTACGCGCTGCGTGACAAGGCGTCCGGGGTGATCCGCAGGCAGCCGGCCTGAGCCCCGGCGGCGGGATCAGCCGGGCCGCGCGCCGCGGACCATGTCATTCCGCATGGTGCTGCGGCTCGCGGCGCCCGCCCGGACCCGCGTGCGGCCGCCCGGCGGCCGAAAACATAAGAGGCGCATAAGGCGGGGTTAATTCGCGATGACGGGCCCGCGTATTCTCCTTTTACGGTCGCCGGAAAATGGGCCGGCCGCGCTGTCCGCCATCGTCGTCAATTCCCTGAACGGGATCCCGGGGGTCTATTCGCGGCCGGTGGAGCAATGGTGAATACGCGGTGACCGACTGCCTGTTCGGGTGAGGCGTCCGGCCGGGAACAGGTGTGGGGATCCTGTGACACAAGCGTGACCCTCCGGATACGGAGGGGCACGCCGGGCCCCGGGCGTCACGGCTACCGCTCCGGCGCCGGGCGGCCTACGGTGAGAGGTATGGCATCCGTACCCACCCCTCCCGCCCAGCCCGACGACAGCCCCGAGTCGTACGTCGGCCTCGACGCCGAGACCGCGGACCGGCAGGCCAGAGCGCGTGGCTGGAGCACCGTCCGTGCCCTTCCGCCGGGCACCGTCATCACCATGGAGTACCGCGGCGGGCGCATCAACTTCGAGGTCGAGGCATCGACGGTCACCCGCTGCTGGGTCGGCTGACAGCCCCTTCCGGAATGCGAGGAGACCCCCACGAACATTCGTGGGGGTCTCCTCGCATTCCGGAAGGGAGCCGTTCCGGGCGGGGGCCGGTCAGCCGGTGACCGACCCGCCCGCCACCGGTCTCGTCTGTGCCGTCGCACTCCTCGGCGTACGGTCCGCGTGCGGCGGCCGTCGTGATCCCGCGGGCGCCTGCGAGGTCCGCTCCGGGCGCGCGGGGTGCACCTGGTGCGCCCGGGCCCGTCCGGCTCCGGGATGGCCCGGCGCGGCGGCCGGATCCGGCACCGGTGCACGGCCGGCCGGCTCCTCCGCCCCCTCGGCGGCCGCTCCGCCGCTCAGCGCCTGCGGGAGGAGGACCGGTTCCGGGGCCGCCGGAGCGGCCGGTGCCGAGGTCCGTGCGTCCCGGCGGGCCCTCCACTGCTCGCGGAACGCGAGGATCAGGGTCTCCGCCCGTGTGACCAGCGGCTCGAACCAGGGGAGGGCCAGCAGGATCAGCAGACCGGCGGCCCAGCCCAGCAGCACGTCGCTCAGCCAGTGGGTGCCGATGTACACGGTGGTGAGCCCCACGCCCAGGGAGACGAAGGCCGAGACTGCCGACAGGTAGCGCCTGGCGCGTGGCGTGGTGGCCAGATAGGCGAGGATGCCCCAGGTCACCACCGCGTTCGCGGTGTGGCCGGAGGGAAATATATCGCCGCCGGCGAAGAGCTCGGCCGAACCGATCTGGGTGGCGTAATGAGGCCCCAGCCGCCCGAGCCCGTACTTGACCGCGCCGACCGACACGTTGAGCAGCAGCAGCGCGGTGCCCAGGGTGAGCAGGGGCCGCAGGGTGTGCTGGCGCCAGGAGCGCCAGCCCAGCCAGGAGGCGACCATCACGGCCGTGGGGCCGCGCTGGCCGAGCACGACGTAGTAGTCGAGGAAGGCGTGGAGTCCGGGCCACTGCTGATACGGCCGGAACAGCATGACCTTCCAGTCGAGGGCCACCAGCCAGGACGAGACCAGCACGGCGACGACGATGGCGAGATAGAACGCCAAGGTCCCGCCGAAGAGAGCGATGCGGTGACGGCTCATCCGCGGGGTCTCTATCTTCGGCGGTTCCGGCTCCCGGTCCAGACGGGCAAAGATGTCGGTACGCACACAATGGACGTTACAGCGAGTGAGTGTGTGATCCGGCCGATCCCGCGTCTTTGTGATGACGATGTGATGTGGACTTTGTCTCAGACCGGTATCCATTCGTGGCGCCCGGGGGAATGTCCGGCGCCCTCCCTCTATTCGCTCGTGTTGTTATTCGCAGAAATGTTTGAGCGTCGACGGAATGGCTGTCGAGTGACCGTGTCCCGGCCGCCCGGGTGCGGGCGGGAGGCCATTCGGCGGTGCGGGGGCGTACGGCGTACCGCGCGGCGGTCCCGGTGTCTCCGTGTACACGGAGGGTGAAGTGGTGTACGACACACCTGGTGGCTGGTGAACGTATGAGCTGCACCACGCGTGACCACAGGGGACTCGCGTACGCTGACGGCTCACTCGCCCGTCGATGCCGGGCCCGGGGGCACCGTCAGCCGGCCCCCCGCTGGCCTGCCGAGCGCGAGGGACACATCAGTGGGAGGTACGCGTATGACCGGGACGACCACGGCCGTGGGCAGGCTGCGCGCGGCGGCCGGCGGTGCCAACCGGTGGGTCGTCCTGGTCGTCCTCTGTCTCAGCCTGCTGCTCGTCGCGCTCGACGCGACCGTGCTGCACGTCGCCGTACCAGCCGTCACCGAGGACCTGCGGCCGAGCGCCGTCGGGCTTCTCTGGATCGTGGACGCCTATCCGCTGGTCTGCGCCTCGCTGCTGATCCTCTTCGGCACGCTGGGTGACCGGGTCGGCAGACGGAGGGTGCTCCTGATCGGATACGCGCTCTTCGGTCTCGCCTCCGCGCTCGCCGCGACGGCGGGCTCGCCCGGGGTGCTCATCGCGGCACGGGCGCTGCTGGGCGTCGGCGGGGCGATGATCATGCCCGCCACACTGTCGATACTCCGCCAGGTCTTCCCCGACCGCCGCGAGCGGGCCATGGCCGTCGGAGTCTGGACGGCGGTGGCCGCGGTGGGTGCGGCGACCGGGCCGGTCATCGGCGGCTTCCTCGTCGAGCACTACTGGTGGGGCTCGGTCTTCCTGATCAACATCCCCCTCATGGCGCTGATCCTCCCGGTCGGACGCCTGCTGCTGCCCGAGTCGCGCGGGGAGCGCGAAGGTCCCTGGGACGTGCTCGGCGCCCTGATGGCGGCGGCCGGTGTGCTCGGCACCGTCCTCGGCGTCAAGCGGATCGGCGGTGGAGAGGGGGTGCTGACCCCTGCCACCCTCGTGCCGCTGCTCGTGGGCGCCGCCCTCGTCGTGCTGTTCGTGCGCCGGCAGAAGCGCCGCACGCATCCACTGATCGACATCGCGATGTTCTCCAGGCCTGCCTTCAGCACCGCCGTCGGCTGCATCGTCCTCGCCATGCTGGCGCTGGTCGGCCTCGAACTGATCGCGGTGCAGTACCTCCAGCTCGTCCTCGGCCTGAGCCCGCTGGAGACGGGCCTGCGCCTGCTCCCGCTCACCTTCGCCGCGATGGCGGCAGGGGCGACCGGCTCCCGCACCCTCGGCCGCGTCGGTCCGCGCCGGATGGTCGGGTGGGGCTTCGTGCTCACCGCGGCCTCGGTGCTCCTGCTGACTTCGATGGGTCAGCACGACCGGCCGGTCCTGCTGACCGCGGGCTTCGTACTGCTGGGCTTCGGTCTGCAGTCCACCCTGTTCGGCGCGTACGAGTCGATGCTGAGCGAGGTCCCCGCCGAGCGGGCCGGCGGCGCCGCGGCGATCGGCGAGACGTCGTACCAGCTGGGTGCCGGAATGGGCATCGCGCTGCTCGGCAGCGTCATGAACGCCGCCTACGCCCCGGGGCTCTCCCGGCTCCGCGACGAGGGGGTGCCCGCCGGGGCGGGGGCGGCCGCCTCGCACTCGCTGGGCGAGGCCTACCAGGTGGCCGGGCAGCTGGGCGGCCCCCTCGGTGAGCTGCTGCGGAGCACCGCACGGCACGCCTTCGTCCACGGGCTGCACGTCACGCTCCTGGTGAGCGCGGCGCTGCTGCTGCTCGGGGCGCTGGCCGCGCTCCGGCTCCCGCGCCTCATGGACTGCCGTCCGGCCGACGAGGGCTGTGCGGCCCTGCCGGGCCAGGCCGGCGGGCGGGACGGGACCTCGCGGCGTGAGACGGGCGAGGCGCGGCCCCGGGCGGGGGCGCCGGAGCACAGGGTGCCCCTGCCGGCCCGCCGCGAGCCCGCCGAGGCGACCGGCTCTGGACGGGCCGCACGCTGAGCCGTAACGTCGGCACGGCGCCGTAACTACCACTGCTAGTTTTAGTACCGTGGCGCGTTTCCGTACCGTGCGAGCCGCCGGAGGCACCCATGTCCACCACCGAGTCCGCGAAGCAGCCCGCCCCGGCGGCGCCGAAGCGGCAGCCCTTCGAGCCGGCCGATCCTCTCGGCATCGACGACCTCCTCGCCCCCGAGGACCTCGCGATCCGTGACACCGTGCGCACCTGGGCCACCGACCGCGTCCTCCCGCACATCGCCGAGTGGTACGAGAACGGCGAGCTCCCCGGCATCCGGGAGCTCGCCCGCGAACTCGGCTCGCTGGGCGCTCTCGGCATGTCCCTCGACGGGTACGGCTGCGCCGGGGCGAGCGCCGTCCAGTACGGACTGGCCTGCCTGGAACTGGAGGCGGCCGACTCGGGCATCCGTTCGCTGGTCTCCGTGCAGGGCTCGCTCGCCATGTACGCCATCCACCGGTTCGGGTCCGAGGAGCAGAAGCGGCGATGGCTGCCGGGCATGGCGGCCGGTGAGACGATCGGCTGCTTCGGTCTCACCGAACCCGACCACGGATCGGATCCGGCGGGGATGCGGACGTACGCACGGCGGGACGGGGACGACTGGGTCCTCACCGGCCGGAAGATGTGGATCACCAACGGTTCGGTCGCCGGTGTCGCCGTCGTATGGGCGCAGACGGACGAGGCGGGCGGCGGGCAGGGGGTCCGCGGGTTCGTGGTGCCGACGGACAGCCCCGGATTCTCCGCCCCGGAGATCAGGCACAAGTGGTCGCTGCGGGCATCGGTCACGAGCGAGCTGGTCATGGACGACGTGCGTCTGCCCGCCGACGCCGTCCTCCCCGGGGTCACCGGGCTGCGCGGCCCGCTCAGCTGCCTCAGCCACGCCCGCTACGGCATCGTCTGGGGCGCGATGGGGGCCGCGCGGTCGAGCTTCGAGGCGGCCCTGGACTACGCGAGGACCCGTGAGCAGTTCGGACGGCCGATCGGCGGGTTCCAGCTCACCCAGGCGAAGCTCGCGGACATGGCCCTGGAGCTCCACAAGGGAATCCTGCTCGCCCACCACCTCGGAAGGCGGATGGACGCCGGGAGCATCCGCCCGGAGCAGATCAGTTTCGGAAAGCTCAACAACGTGCGGGAGGCGATCGAGATCTGCCGCACCTCGCGCACCGTCCTCGGTGCCAACGGGATCTCGCTGGAGTACCCGGTCATGCGGCACGCGACGAACCTGGAATCGGTGCTCACCTACGAAGGCACCGTGGAGATGCACCAGCTGGTCCTGGGCAAGGCGCTCACCGGCCTGGACGCCTTCCGGTAGGGCGTTCCGGCGAGCGCCCGCTCAGCTCTGGTTGAAGAAGCCGTCGGCGGGCCGGCCGGCGGCTTCGCCGTTGACGACCTGGGTGTGGGCCGGGGTCAGCAGGAAGACCCTCGTGGCCACCCGCTCGATCGAACCGCGCAGTCCGAAGGTCAGCCCCGCGGCGAAGTCCACGACGCGCTTGGCGTCGGTGGGGTCCATGGCGGTGAGGTTGACGATCACCGGGACGCCGTCGCGGAAGAGCTCGCCGATGGCACGCGCGTCGCGGAAGCTGTCGGGCGTGACGGTGGCGATCCGGCGGCCCTTGTCCTCCGCCTTCTCCGAGGCCACGCGGACCCGGGGGTCGGTCACCCACGGCTGGCCGGTGCCGGTCTCGGCTTCCTCGGAGTACTCGTCGTCGTAGTACCGCTCGTCGTTGTCCTCCACGAGGCCCAGCCAGGCACTCGCCTTGCGCACCGATCCCATGGACGCCTCCTCTCACCGCGGTTCGTTGGTGTTCCGCATCTCTTTCCTATCCCTATGGTCGTCCATGATGCGGATCCAGCGCCAAGGGGATAGTCGCGACGCAGGCGATTCGTGACGTTACTGGTGCAGAACATGTGGCGATTCGTCAGGTTTCATACCGCATCGGGGGGCTTGCAGAAGGAAAATATGATGCACCCGCCCGTACGGGTGAGATAGAGGGCGTACGGGTGAACGGCTCGCTCGATACGATGCAGCCGCGCGCACGCACGAGCGTCGCTCGCCAGATGAAAGGCTCCCGGGGGATCGTCGTGTTCGGAATCGTGAGGCCCTGCACCCATCGGCTGTCCGACGGGCTCAAGGCCGAGTGGATGGCTCATCTCTGCGGGCTCTGCCTCGCCCTGCGCGCGGACCACGGACAGTTCGCCCGCATCGTGACGAACTACGACGGCCTGATCGTCTCGGTCCTGACGGAGGCTCAGGCCGAGCCCACGGCTGTGCGGCGGCGCACCGCCGGCCCCTGCCCGCTGCGCTCCATGCGTACGGCTCCCGTGGCCCGCGGCGAGGGGGCCAGGCTCGCGGCCGCGGTCTCGCTGGTGCTGGCGTCCGCGAAGGTCCGTGACCATGTGGCGGACGGCGACGGTGTGTTGAAGCGGCGCCCGGTGGCCGCCGCCGCCCGCCGCGTCGCCGCGGGATGGGACCGGGCCGGGGCGCGCACCGGGGCCGAGCTCGGATTCGACACCGCGGTCCTGGTCGACGCGGTGGACCGGCAGACCGGGATCGAGTCCCTCGCCGGCCCGGGTACCTCCCTCCTGACGGTCACCGAGCCCACCGAGACGGCCACGGCCGCCGCCTTCGCCCACACCGCCGTACTCGCAGGCCGGCCGGGCAACGCCGAGCCCCTTGCCGAGGCGGGCCGGCTCTTCGGCCGGCTCGCGCACCTCCTGGACGCCGTGGAGGACCTCGGAGCTGACGCGGCGTCGGGTGCCTGGAACCCGCTCACCGCCACCGGCACACCACTCGACGAGGCGCGCCGGCTGTGCGACGACGCGCTCCACGGGGTGCGCCTCGCCCTGCGGGACGCCGAGTTCTCGAACGGCGCGCTGGCGCACGTGCTGCTGGTGCACGAGCTGCGGCGCTCCGTGGACCGGGCCTTCGGCGCCTCGTGCTCCCACCAGCACGCCGGTCAGCCGTCGGGCAGCTTCGGTCCGCCGCCCGGCAATCCCTACGCGCCGACGCCCGGCGGCCCGTACGGTCCCCCCGGGCCGCCGCTCCCGCCCGAACCGCCGCGCAACCGGCGCGGGCTCATCGCGGGCTGCCTCGTCTGGGCGGGACTCGCCTGCACCTGCCAGATGTGCTGTTCCAGCAGCTTCCACGATCCGTGGAGCGGCCAGGAACGCGAAGGGCTCTGCCACAAGTGCGACTGCGGCGACTGGTGCGAGGGGTGCTGCGAGGGCTGCAACTGCTGCGGGAACTGCTGCAGCTGCTGCGAGGGCTGCGACTGCGGGTGCGACTGCTGAGTGCCTCCGGAATTCGTCGGCCGCACTCCGGGCGGCCGGGGCGGCGCGGAGAGTCGTGGCGGGTGATCTGCTGGGCGAGGGGAGGGTGGTGCGACGCCGTGCACGCGAAGGGGCGCGAGGAGGTCCGCTCGAGCGCCGGTGCGACGCGAGCGGGTGGGAACGCCAGGACGAGAGGTCAGCTCAACAGGAACAGGACCACACGCGACCGAAGTCGATGTGGGAGCGGGAGACCAGCCATGGCTGCGCGTGCATGGCCCAAGTGGAGCAGTCATCTGGTGGTGCGTCAACCACGCCGGGACGCACTGCTCATACTGCGGACAGCCGTTGACAACGGGGCCCGGTGACGCTTTTCTCGGAGACGGACCGGCGCTGAGGGGCCCGGTCCGCGCTGTGTTCGCGCCGAAGGTGCGCCCCGTGTCCGATCCCTGCATCCACGGAGCCCCCGCATGTCCGCGCAGCCGGAAATCCCCTCCTTCCCGATCCCCGCCCCGCACACGGGCGATCAGGCCCCCGACATCGTCCCCGCACGCCGGACGGGCGGGCCGACGGCCGCAGTCGCCGTACCGGTCCTCCCCGCGGGAGATCCGGCCCCCGCCGCCCGTGGCGGCGCCTTCCGCGGGGACGCGCACTTCGCACACCGGCACGAGTCCGGCAGGGCGGACGCACGGTGAACACCGCACACACGATCGTGATCGTCGGGGCCGGCCCCCGCGGCACGGGCGTCATCGAGCGCATCGCCGCCAACGCCCCCGAGCTCCACGGCGACCGGCCGCTCGACATCCACCTCGTCGACCCTCATCCGCCCGGCGGCGGCCGGATATGGCGGCAGGACCAGTCCCCGCTGCTCCGGATGAACTCCATGGCCGAGGACGTCACCATGTACACCGACGACACGGTTCCGATCGAGGGGCCCGTGATCCCCGGGCCCACGCTGCACGCCTGGGCACAGGACGTCCGCGAGGGGCGCACCGAGGCACGGGCCGATCCCGGGGTGCTGGAGGAGATCCGGGCCCTGAGCGGCAGGGACTTCCCCACCAGACGGCTCCAGGGCGCCTATCTGCGCTGGGTGTACGAGCGTGCCCGCGCCGCGCTCCCACCCGGCGTCACCGTCCACGAGCACCAGGGCCAGGCCCTGCGCGTTCGAGGACCCCGGGACGGCCGGCAGCGGGTCACCGTCCGGGGGCGTGCCGAGCCCATCGAAGCCGACCTCGTCGTGCTGACCCTGGGTCACCTGGACGCCCGGCCGGACCCCGAGCAGGGGGAACTGGCCCGCTTCGCCGCACGCCACCACCTCGTCCACCTGCCACCCGACTACACGGCCGACGCCGACCTGGGGCGGCTGCGGGCGGGAGAGCCCGTCCTGGTGCGAGGCATGGGCCTCGCCTTCATCGACCTCATGGTGCTGCTCACCGAGGGCCGCGGCGGGCGCCACGAGGACGGGGTGTACATCCCGTCGGGCAAGGAACCCGTCCTGTACACCGGATCGCGCAGGGGAGTCCCGTACCACTCCAAGATCGGCTACCCCTGGGAGGGCGAACCGCCACCCCTGCCCAGGCACCTCGGTCCCGCCGAGGTGCGGAACGTCCGTAACGGCACCCCGGCTCCGGACTACCGGCGCGACATCTGGCCCCTGGTGGCCAAGGAACTGGGCCACGCCCACTACCACCGGCTCCTCACCGCACATCCCGAGCGGGCGGCCATGGCCCTGGAGGACTTCGAGGAGAGGTACGCGACCGCCGCGCCCGCCGGCCCGGAACTCGCGGCCCTCGTCGCCGCGGCCGTCCCCGACCCGTCCGACCGGCTCGACCTCCAGGCCCTCGACACCCCGCTCGACGGCGTGCGCCACCCCTCCTACGCGTCGCTCCAGGACGGCATGCGCGCCTACATCACCGCCGACCTCGAACGCCGGCACGATCCCCGGCACAGCCCCGACCTCGCCGTGTTCCTCGGACTGCTCTCCGTGTACGGCCAGTTGACGCCGCTCGGCGACATCGAAGACCACTGGCACGGCTTCTTCAGCCACCTCGCGTCAGGGCCGCCCGGCCTCAGGCTGCGCCAGCTCCTCGCCCTGTCGAGGGCGGGGGTCGTCCGCTTCCTCGGCGCGGACATGACGGTCGAGACCGACGAGGTCCACGGCGTCTACCGCGCACGCAGCTCCACCGTGCCGGGCGCGTACACCGAAGCACGCGCTCTGGTCGAGGCGCGGCTGCCGCAGCCTTCGCTGCGTACGAGCCTCAGCCGGCTGCTACGCGGACTGCACGACGACGGGGCGGCCGGCACCGAGACGGGACTGCTACGCGTCGACCCCGCCGACGGCCGGATCCTGCACCGCGACGGCACCGCCCACCCGCGCCGATTCGCCCTCGGCCCCGGCACCACCGCACGTACCGGCGCGGCCTTCACCCGGCCGCGTACGGGCGGGCCCTCCTTCCGGCAGAACGACGCCACGGCCCGTGCCCTGCTCACGTTCCTCCGCGAACACGAACACGGACGCTTACCCGAAGCCGAAGCCGAAGCCGAAGCCGAAGCCGAAGCCGAAGCCGAAGCCGAAGCCGAAGCCGAAGCCGGACCCGGACCCGGACCCGGACCCGGACCCGGACCCGGACCCGGACCGCGCCGTGACCGGAGCACCCGCTGAGCGCGCATCCGTCCCGTACGGCCGCCTCTGACGCCGGCTCCGGGGACGAGGGCCGGGGACAGCCCCGTGGGTCCACCGTCGACGACGCGACCGGGCCCGGAGTCCGCGAGCCCGGCGCACCGGCCGCGACTGCTCCGACGGCCCTCCCGCCGCAACGACCTGCGGCGACCCGCCCTGTGGAGAGCACCAGAGCACCTCCGACGGGCCGTTCACAGCGCCCGGAGGCGCCCTCACAGCCCGACCCGGACCACGACCGAACCCGAGAGGCCCCACCATGCCCCCAACCGGTGCACTCCACCTCGCCGCTGAGATCGGCGGCCCTCCCCGCTACGACGCCCGCTCCCACGTGGAGCTCGCCCGCCTCGCCGAAGGGGGCGCACTCGACTACGTCACCCTCGCCGACTCCTTCGCCAGGCCCGGCCCCGACGCCCTCGCCGTGCTCGCCCGGGTCGCTCCGGCCACCAGGCGGATCGGTCTCGTGCCGACGGTCACCACCACCTACACGGAGCCCTTCCACGTCTCGTCCGCCGTGGCCACCCTCGACTGGGTCAGCAAGGGCCGGGCCGGCTGGTGCGTGGACGTGTCGGCCACCGGGGCCGAGGCCCGGCTCTTCGGCCGGAGGCCCGCCGGGACCGCCGCGTCCCTGTGGCACGAGGCGGGGGAGGTCGCGGACGTAGGGGCCCAGCTGTGGGACAGCTGGGAGGACGACGCGGAGATCAGGGACGCCGCCACCGGCCGCTTCGTCGACCGCGGCAAACTGCACCACGTCGACTTCCGCGGCAGCACCTTCTCCGTGCGCGGCCCGGCCATCGTGCCCCGGCCGCCCCAGGGCCGGCCGGTCGTCGTCATCGACGGCACGAGCGACCTCGCCCGGGAGCCGGCCGCCCGCCATGCCGATGTGGTGCACGTGCGCGCGGCGTCCCCCGAACAGGCCGCCGCGCTCCGCGAGGACCTGCGGCGCAGAGCAGCCGCCCACGGCCGCGCTCCCGGCAGCCCGAAGGTCCTGGCAGCACTCACCGTCGATCTGGGGGACGCCGAGACGGCACCGGAACCAGGGCTCCACGGATACCCGCGGCGCTCCGGACAGGAGAGCTACTTCCGCGGCGGTCCCGTCGACCTCGCCGAACTCGTCACCGGCTGGCACCGCGGCGGGGCGGTGGACGGATTCCACCTCACGCCCATCAGGCCGGAGCGCGACCTCGAGCGGATCGTCAACGGCACCGTGGCCCTGCTCCAGCACCGCAGCCTGTTCCGCACCTTCCACCCGGGCGGAACACTGCGCGAGCACCTCGGGCTGAGCCGGCCGGCCAGCCGCTACGCGTCCCCCAGGACCTCAGGAGCGACCTCGTGAAGCAGATGCACCTCGCGGCCCACTTCCCGGGCGTCAACAACACCACCGTGTGGGCCGATCCCCGGTCCGGGAGCCAGATCGACTTCAGCTCCTTCGAGCACCTCGCACGGACCGCCGAGCGCGGGAAGTTCGACTTCTTCTTCCTCGCCGAAGGTCTGCGGCTGCGCGAGCACAAGGGCCGGATCCACGACCTGGACGTGGTGGGCCGGCCCGAGTCCCTCACGGTCCTGAGCGCACTGGCAGGTGTCACCGAACGCCTGGGCCTCGCAGCGACCGTCAGCGCCGTCTTCAACGAGCCGTACGAGCTCGCCCGGCGTCTCGCCACACTGGACCACCTCAGTGAGGGCCGCGCCGCGTGGAACGTGGTGACCTCGTCCGACGCCTTCACCGGCGAGAACTTCCGCCGGGGCGGCTATCTCGACCGGGGGAACCCCCACCCGGCACCCGGAGCCGGGCAACCGGCACGGACCCCCTACACCCACGCCGCCGAATTCGTCGCCGTGGCGCGGGAACTGTGGGACTCCTGGACCCCTGACGGCATCCCGCGTCCGTTCACCCACGCGGGGCGCCACTTCGACATCTCCGGGGAGTTCACCGTCCCCCGCTCACCCCAGGGCCACCCCGTCGTCATCCAGGCCGGTGACTCCGACGAAGGGCGGGAGTTCGCCGCGTCCGCCGCCGACGTCGTCTTCACCCGCCACGGAACCCTGGACGCGGGACGGGCCTTCTACGCCGACGTCAAGGCGCGCCTGGCGGCACACGGAAGGCAGCACGACGACCTCAAGATCATGCCGGGCGTCACCGTCGTGCTCGGGGACACGGACGCGGAGGCGCAGGAGAACGCCGCGGTCATCCGCCGCAGGCAGGTGTCCCCGCAGAGCGCGATCCTCGCTCTCGAACAGGTCTGGGGCCGCGACCTCTCCGCCTACGATCCCGACGGCCCCCTCCCCGACGTCGACCCGGACCCCGGTTCCGGCCCCGCCCAGGGCAGGGTACGGATCGCGGACCCGCAGGCGGTGGCCGTGAGATGGCGGGCGCTGTCGGAGGCCAAGGGGCTCTCCATCCGTCAGACGGTCATCGAGACCACGGCCAGGCAGTCCTTCATCGGTTCACCGGCCACGGTCGCATCCGAACTGGAGGCATTCGTGGCCGCCGGGGCCGCCGACGGGTTCATCCTCGTACCGCACCTGACCCCGGGCGGACTGGACGACTTCGTCGACCGGGTGGTCCCGCTGCTCCAGGAACACGGATCCTTCCGCTCCGAATACACCGGCTCCACTCTCAGGTCGCACCTCGGCCTGGCCGAGCCGGTATGGAAAGGTTGACCGCATGAGCACGGACGCACAGCAGGACAGCGAGGAGTTCCACGCCTGGCAGCGCTGGCACGAGGGACGCATCGTCGCTGTCGCGGCACCGCACGGGCCGCTCTCCCTCACCGGCACGCACTGGCTCGCCGACCATCCGGAGGGTCGAATTCCGGCCGTGCCCGGGCTCTGGCGTGAGGAGGACGGCGCGGTGGTGCTCACCGCGTCCCCGGAGGACGGACTGACCGTCGACTCCGAGCCGCTGACGGGCGAGATCCGCCTCGGAGCCGACCACGGCCCCATCGACACCTCCCGCGTCGCGCAGGGCGAGCGCCGGCTCGTCGTGCTCAGCCGGGAAGGGCTCTGGGCGGTACGGGACTTCGACCCGCAGTCGCCGGCCCGGCACGCCTTCCGGACCATCGACGCCACCCCGTACGACCCCCGGTGGTCCCTGGACGGCGTCTACCGCCCCTACGGCTCGGACCGGAACATCCGCGTCGAGAACGCCGACGGCCGCGAGCGGGGGCTGGGCCTCTCCGGCGAGATCGCCTTCAGCGTGGACGGCACCGAGCACACCCTCCAGGCCGCGGTCGAACCCGACGGGTCGCTCTGGGCCGTCTTCGCCGACGCCACCAGCGGGAACAGCAGTTACCGCTTCCGCTTCCTGCGGCCCGCCGCACCGGACGGGGAGGGCAGGGTCCGGGTCGACTTCAACCGCGCCCTACTGCCTCCGTGCGCCTTCGCCGATCACTTCATCTGCCCCTTCCCGCCGCCGGGCAACACGCTCACCACAGCCGTCCCGGCCGGCGAGCGGAACCGGATCGACGGCTGATCCGTCCCACCCCCGGCAAGTGCCCGGCCGCGCCACGCCCCTTCCTGCCCCCGTGGGCGGGAAGGCCGACGGAGCACCACGCGGTGTGCCCGTCCGCGGCCGAAAACGCTCCCTTGCGGGGGACGAGGATGCCCCCCGATACTCCCGAGCAGCGCCCGTCAGCAGCGCGGGGCATCCGGAACGCCGGCCACTCCCGGACGCCCACGTGCCCCATGACCGCGCCTCACGGGCCCTGCCACCCCACAGGCGGGCCCCCGATTCCCCTCGGGAGGAACGAGAAGTGAGGATCAAGCGCACCACCCCCCGCACCGGCACCGCAGGAAGACGCCGCCGGATCACCGCCGTCACCACCGGCCTCGTGGCCCTCGCCGCACTCGCGGTGCCCGCCGCCAACGCCAGTCAGTCCGGAACCTACAGCGCCGACCAGCTCAGCGCGGCAGGGGAAGCCGTGCTCGCCGCCGACGTCGCGGGCACCGCCTGGAACGTCGAACCGTCGACCGGGAGGCTCGTCGTCACGGCGGACAGCACCGTGACCCAGGCCGAGATCGACACGATCAAGAAGTCCGCCGGAGCCAACGCCGGGGCACTGCGAATCGAACGCACCCCGGGAACGTTCAGCAAGCTGATCTCGGGCGGCGACGCGATCTACGCCTCCAGCTGGCGCTGTTCGCTCGGCTTCAACGTCCGCAGCGGAAGCACCTACTACTTCCTGACGGCCGGTCACTGCACCGACGGAGCCGGGACCTGGTGGTCCAACTCCGGTCACACCACCGTCCTCGGCACGACCGCGGGCTCCAGTTTCCCGACCAACGACTACGGCATCGTCCGCTACACCAATTCCTCGGTCGCCAAGTCCGGGACGGTCGGCAGCCAGGACATCACCAGCGCCGCCAACGCGACCGTCGGGATGTCGGTCACCCGCCGGGGATCCACCACGGGAATCCACAGCGGCTCCGTCACGGGCCTCAACGCAACGGTCAACTACGGTGGCGGGGAAGTCGTCTACGGCATGATCCGCACCAATGTGTGCGCCGAGCCCGGAGACTCCGGAGGGCCGCTCTACTCCGGTACACGGGCGATCGGGCTCACCTCGGGCGGCAGCGGCGACTGCTCGTCCGGCGGGACGACGTTCTTCCAGCCGGTCACCGAAGCGCTCAGCGCGTACGGCGTCAGCGTGTTCTGACCCGTTCGGCCACCACCGCGCTCCTGTGAGCCCCCGCCGATCGCCGGCGGGGGCTCCCTTTCGCCCCACCTGTTTTGAGAAGATGCCAGGACGGCCGGTCGCAGAGGCACCACGGGGGGCGGACGCTGTGCCCGTACGGAGGGACGCCCTCTGTGAGCCCCCGCAGACACCAGGGGGTTCCAGGTCCGTGAAACGCATCGGTGTGACCGGTCACCGCTCCATCCCCCCGGAACTCCACGCGCTCGTACAGGAAGGGCTGAGGGCCGCACTGTGCGGGCACGAGGGCAGCCTGGAAGCGCTCTCCAGCCTCGCGGTCGGAGCCGACCAGCTCTTCGCGGACGTCGCGCTCGCCCACGGCGCGGAGCTGACGGTGGTCATCCCCAGCGGGGACTACGAGTCCGGCTTCGACGACGCGGAGGACCTCCAGCGCTACCACGCCCTCAAGGCGAGGGCCGTGCGCGAGATCAGGCTCGACTTCCCGCACTCCACCGACGAGGCCTACTACGCCGCAGGCACCTACATCGCGGACCACTGCGACCGGCTGGTCGCCGTGTGGGACGGCCGTCCCGCGCGTGGACTCGGCGGGACCGGGGACATCGTCACGTACGCCCGCAGTCTCGGCCGGCCGGTCACCGTCATCTGGCGGGACGGTGTGGAGCGGGCCTGAGGGGGCGCGTCACACCTCACGGGGCCGCGGGCGGAGAGATCCGGGGGCTTGGTCCCGGGGCCCGGCGTTCCCGGAGGGGCCGCCGGTCACATCCGGTGGCGCACCAGCCAGTCGGTGTGCTCCGGGGACACGATCCGCTCGGTCTCGAAGACGGCCACCGCCCACTGCCGCTCGGTGAGTGTGGTCTCCATCGCGGCCTGCATGCTCTCCAGGTCGTCCTCGACCAGGGAGTGCGCGGTGAGCAGCGGATGATGACGGCGTGTCTCGTTCCACGCCAGACAGGCGGCCGCGGCGGCGGAGCAGGTACCCGTGAGCCCGAACGAGCCGGCGCTCCCGAAGGTCTGGAAGAGTGCCAGCACCAGCGCCGGGAGGGTCAGCACCACGACGGTGCCCGACCAGACCACGGCCCCGCGCCGCGACTCCAGCCGGCGTCGGCGGTACCAGCGCCGCTGCTCGATCAGCCGGTCCCGGACGTACGTCTCCTTGCGTACGGTGAACGCCTTCTCCCGTAACTCCCGCATGGACGAGGTGATGAGACCGTCACCGACGTCCTTCACGCTCTCCCGCGGGTCCTCCCACCCGACCTTCCGCAGCTCCTGGAGCCCTTCCTCCAGCCTGTTGGCGAACAGGGCTTCCGGGTGCTGCACGGAGGAGTCGAAGGGGGAACCGTGGACGGCGTAGCGCCAGCAGTTCGATTTGATGAACTCCGCTGCGGAGCGGTTGAGTTGCCAATGCGACTTCGCTTTGCGCCGAGATCCCAGGAAGGTCGCGATCAGGACACCGAGGTACGCCAGAACCGCCGCACCGTCGAGGAGCCGGACCCCCGGCCCGACCTCGGCGTGCCAGGGGAGGGCGGCCGGCAGGGTGCCCAGGACCAGCAGGGCCAGCTGCCCGCGGGTGGTGTTGACCGCCTCGCGCCGGCGGCTGACGGCCACGGCGTCGGTGTGATGGAAGAGGGCGGGCAGGTCGGAGCTCCTGAAGACCATGCTCTGCAGCGGCCCTGGAATCGCCGTCATGATCGCCCCCGTATTCGATCTCGTGGTCGTCCGGCTGTCGAATGTCCGAGTTCTCGACCATTCGGAGCAGTCGCGCACATCACTCGAGTCACAGAGCTCCGAGTCGAGTTGCACACCAGGTCCATGAGGGTAAAGTCGTGCCGCCGGACACTGCAATGGTGCAGGTGCCGGTGCTGTTTCCGTGTCCGGAACGAGCCCATCAAGGACGGCCGTGAAGACCTACGAATCCACCCCGAACTTCGCTGTCGCGAAGCGTCGTGTGCCGCTTGCGAAGATCGAAGCATCCGGCAGTGCTGCAGCAAGGAAGATGGGCAGGGTGCTCGCCACCGCAGGCGGTCGGTCGACGCAGATCTCCACTTTCAACTCCGCGCTCTGACAACAGGTCCGGGTTTGCGGGTCAGCATATGCCCCTGGAATTCCACTCTTTCGAGCGATCGAAAGCCGCGGCAGTCGGCCGTATCGGCCGCCGAGCTGGACTAGAGTGGTGGAATGACAGGCCCCGCGGTCCCGTTCCGCGAAATCGTTCTCAAGGTTCACAGCAGGTGTGACCTCGCCTGCGATCATTGCTATGTCTACGAACACGCGGATCAGAGCTGGAGAACCCGGCCCAAGACGGTTTCTGACCACGTCATCGCCAAGACCGCGCAGCGCCTCGCTGAGCACGCAAAGACACATGCACTGCCCTCCGTGTCAGTGATCCTGCACGGAGGGGAGCCTCTGCTCGCGGGTCCACGCCGTCTGCGGCGGGTCTGCGAGGAGTTCGGCTCGGCCCTCGCGGGGACCGCGGAGCTCGATCTCCGGATCCATACCAACGGCCTGCAGCTGAGCCCCCGGTACCTCGACCTCTTCGACGAGTTCGGCGTCAAGGTGGGTATCTCCCTCGACGGTGACCGGGCGGCCAACGACCGCCACAGGCGCTTCGCCGACGGCCGCAGCAGCCACCCCCTCGTACTCAAGGCCGTGGAACTGCTCAGGCAGGACCGCTATCGCCACCTCGATCTCGGGCTGCTGTGCACCGTCGACATCGAGAACGATCCGCACGCGGTGCTCGACGCGCTCCTCGCGCTCGAACCCCCGCTCATCGACTTCCTCCTTCCCCACGCCACCTGGGACGAGCCCCCGCCCCGCCCCGACGGCTCACCCACCGCGTACGCCGCATGGCTCCTCGCGGTCTTCGACCGCTGGCAGGAGGCGGGCGGCCGCGTCCCGGTGCGCCTGTTCTCCTCCGTGCTCTCCACGCTGAACGGCGGTCCCAGCCTCACCGAGTCCCTCGGGCTGGCTCCCACCGACCTCGTGGTCGTCGAGACGGACGGACAGCTCGAACAGGTCGACTCGCTCAAGAGCGCCTACGAAGGGGCGGCGGCCACCGGCTTCGACGTCTTCTCGCACAGCTTCGACGAGGTGGCCGCCCACCCGGGGGTGCGGGCCCGGCAGCTCGGACTGCGAGGCGTCAGCGAGATCTGCCGGCGGTGCCCCGTCGTACGGTCCTGCGGCGGTGGGCTCTACACCCACCGGTACCGATCGGAGGCGGGGTTCGACAACCCGTCCGTCTACTGTGCCGACCTCGAAGCGCTGGTGCGGGGGATCGAGGCGCGCACCCGGGCGGACAACGTGTCCCCGGCACTCACCGACCGGCATGAACTGGTCGCGGAGCAGCACGACCTGACCCGCACGCTCCTCGCCGCCCTCCATGAGGCCCTGGACGGCCGGGGCGGCGCCCGCTGGGACGAGGCATGGGAGCTCGCCGGGGCCCTCGAGGCCTCGGACGACGGTGCGGCCGGGCTGGATCGCGTCCTCGCTCACCCGTACACGCGTACCTGGCTGCTGGACGTCCTCGAGGGGCTGCACGCCGAACGGCCCGAGGCTGTCGGCCAGGCGCTGAGACTGCCCGCCTACGTGGCCGGCGCCGCCGTGCGGTCCGGTCTGGACCTTCCTGTGCCGGCGGACTACCGGGACGGCAGGCTCTTCCTGCCCACGCTGGGCGAGGTGCGGGTCGCGGGCGCCGGCGAGGCCGGCCGCGTCCGGGTCAGGGCCGTCGAGGACGGATTCGTCGTCCGGCGGGAGGGCGGCGGCGAACACCGTGTCGTGGGGGGAGCCGAAGACTCCCCGGACTGGCTCCCGGTGCGGTACTTCACCCCGGGGAGCGCGCCGTCGTTCGCCCTGGACGACCTCGATCCGTACCGGGACTGCTTCCGGGCCCCGGCGGCGCCCCGGCTGAGCGGTGCAGGGGCGAAGGCCTGGGCCGAGGCGGTCGGCGACGCGTGGGAGCTGCTCGGGGAGGCGGCGCCCGGGCCTGCCGCGGACGCCGCGGAGAGCCTGTCCACACTCACCCCGCTCGTCGCGGGGCGCGCAACCGGCCGTCCGCACGGCTACGGAACCCTGGGCATCGTCATGACCCATGACCGCCAAGAGCTGGCCGTACGGCTGCTGCGCGGTCTCCGGCACGCGGGACTGCGGGCCCTTCTGGACGTCACGGACCTCTACGCCATGGACGGTGCCTGGGAATACCGGCTCCCCTGGGAACGGAACAGGAAGGTCCCCTTTTCCGGCCTTCTTGCCGAGACCCATGAACGCGTGGGACTTTCCTACCTCGTGCCCGGACTTCTGGAGGGTGTCCCCGAGGCGCTCGAGATGATGGACGGTGCGGCAGAACCGACCGTCGGAGGAATGCGGCTGCTGAAGTCGCTCCGTGACGAGGCGAGGGGTGCACATGGGGCAAGTGGGATGAACGACTTCGTGAATGCGGTCGATCGGGAACTCGCTCGATGAATCACGGGTAGGGATGACTGAAAAGCGGCGTTGAATGACCGAACGCCATGGGGGTGGAGCACGGTCCGCTCCGGAATGATGAATTCGCTCGCACCCCCTCACCAGTCCCTGGGATGCGGGTGCTCACACAGGACGGGGGTCGTGTGCACGCATGACGCAAGAGCGAGCGGACCATCGGCCGTACTTTTTCCTGAGCTACGCGCATACGCCGGGGTACGGAGACGGGTCGGACCCGGACATGTGGGTCGAACGGCTATTCCAAGATCTCTGTGGCCATGTGATGGCCATGACCAACCTTCCCGCGGGTTCCCGGGCGGGATTCATGGACCGGGAGATACGCTCCGGCGAAGGCTGGTCCGAGCGGCTGGGGAATGTGCTGGCCAACTGCCGTGTCTTCGTCCCGCTGTTCTCGCCGCGTTATTTCGCCAGCGAGATGTGCGGCAAGGAGTGGTACGCCTTCGAGCAGCGGGCGATCCACCACAGGGCACGGTCGAACCAGCCGGCCGAGGCGATCGTCCCGGCGCTCTGGGTGCCCGTACCGGCCAGCCAGCTCCCGGGACCGGCCGAGCGGCTGCAGTTCAACCACCGGGACTTCGGCGACAGATACGTCAGCGACGGGCTCTACGGGCTGATCAAACTCACCCTGTTCGCCCAGGACTACGAGCAAGCCGTCTACCAACTCGCCAAACGGATCGTGCACGTCGCCGACAGCGTCCGGATCGGCTCCGGCAGACCGCTCGACTTCCGGCTCGTCCCCAGCGCCTTCGGCGCACCGGGCAGCAGGTCCGGCGCACCCAGGCCCATGCGGATCACCATTGCCGCGCCCACCCTCCACGATCTGCCGGAGGGGCGTGCCCCGGAGTACTACGGCGACAATCCGCAGGAGTGGAACCCCTACCACCCGGCAGCCGCCCGGCCCCTGGCCTATGTCGCCGAGGAACTGGTGCGATCCCTCAACTACCAGGCATTCGTCGCTCCGTTCGACGACGACGCCGGGCAGCGGGACGGCAAGCAGTCCCCCAGCGCGCCGGAGATCCTCCTGCTCGACCGGTGGGCCCTGCGCGACGAGGACCTGAGACGAAGACTCGCCGCCTTCGACGCGGAGAACCGGCCCTGGGTGACGATGGTCGTCCCCTGGTGCCGGGAGGACCACCAGAGCAGAGCGGCGGAAGCGGAACTGACCGAGATGCTCGAGCAGACCATGCCGGTCAAGATGCGGCAGGGGCGGGCCTTCTGCCGTGCCGCGGCCAAGGGGGTACCCAGTATGGAGGCCTTCGGCCAGATCCTTCCCCAGGTGGTCGAGGCCGCCGCTCAGCAGTACCTGAGGCATGCCACGGTCTATCCGCCGGCCGGCGGACGGCACAGCGAACGGACGCGACTGATGGGGCCCATGGGCAGTACCCGGTTCATACCCGACATGCACGACCTTGCGACGGATGCGGAGGACGTATGACAACCGGTCGTGACGGGCGCGTCGTCACTTTCTACTCGTACAAGGGCGGTACGGGGCGCACCATGGCCCTGGCCAACACCGCCTGGATCCTCGCCGCCAACGGCAAACGGGTACTGGCGATCGACTGGGACCTGGAAGCCCCGGGGCTGCACCGCTTCTTCCACCCCTTCCTCGACCCCTCGACCCTCGGTGCCACCACCGGGGTGATCGACCTGATCACCGAGTACGCCTGGGCCGCGACCAACCCCGCCCAGCGCGCCGACGACTGGCACCGGGACTACGCCCGCATCCAGCCCCACGCCGTCTCGCTCAACCCCGAGACGCTCGGCTGGGAGTTCCCGCGGGGCGGGACGCTCGACTTCGTCTCCGCGGGGAGGCAGAACCGCGAGTACTCCGCGACCGTGTCCACCTTCGACTGGGACAACTTCTACGACCGGCTCGGCGGCGGCCACTTCTTCGACGCGCTGCGCGACGACATGAAGGCCAACTACGACTACGTACTCATCGACAGCCGTACGGGGCTCAGCGACATCGCCGACATCTGCACCGTCCACCTCCCCGACGTGCTCGTCGACTGCTTCACCCTCAGCGACCAGTCCATCGACGGGGCCGCCTCCGTGGCGCGCCAGATCGCCGAGCGCTACACCGGACGGCCCATCTCCATCTTCCCCGTCCCCATGCGGATCGACGAGGGTGAGAAGGAGAAGGCGGACGCGGGCCGCGCGCTGGCCAGGCTGAAGTTCGACCGGCTGCCCCGGGATCTCTCCGGCGACGAACTCACCGCCTACTGGGGCGCGGTGGAGATCCCCTACCGGCCCTACTACGCCTACGAGGAGACGCTGGCCACCTTCGGTGACGAGGCGGGGCTCAGCAACTCCCTCCTGTCGGCGTTCGAGCGCCTCACCGCCGTCGTCACGCAGCAGGAGGTCACCTCGATGCCCCCGGTGGGCGAGGAGGTACGGCTGCGCATCCGTGACGCCTTCACCCGGCGCAGGCCCGCGCTGCCCGCCGATCTCTTCCTCAGCTACGTGGCGGAGAACCGCATGTGGGCCGACTGGGTCGAGTCGGTCCTGACCCGCGCGGGGTTCCGGGTGGTCCCGCGTGACGTCTCCGCCGACCCCGGCCACACGGACCCCGCGCACATCGCCGCCGAGACCGGCGCCCGCACCGTCGTCCTGCTCTCCAGCGCCTACCTCAAGTCCCAGCGCGCCGTGGAGCTGTGGCAGAACGCGGTGTCCGAGGACCCAGGGGGCGGCCGGAGGCAGCTGCTGCCCCTCAGGGTCAGCGACGTCCGGCTCTCCGCGCCGTACATCGACCGCAACCCGGTCGACCTGTTCCGGCTGGACGAGGTGCACGCCACGACCGCCCTGATGCGCGCCCTGGAACGCCCGGTCCAGCTCGGCGACGCGGTGTCGCCCGGGCCCCGCTTCCCGGGCACCGTGCCCAGGATCTGGAACGCGCCTCCCCGCAACCCGGGCTTCACCGGCCGCTCCCTGGTCCTGGAGCGGATGCGCGACCAGCTCGGCGGCGGCATGGCCGTCGTACTCCCGCAGCCTCAGGCCCTGTACGGGCTCGGCGGGGTCGGCAAGACCCAGGTCGCCCTGGAGTACGTGCACCGCTTCATGGCCGACTACGACCTGGTGTGGTGGATATCCTCCGAACAGGTCGACGACGTCGTGGCGAGCCTCGCCGAACTCGCCGTACGGCTCGGGGCCCAGGGCGGCGACGACATGGCGGCCGCCTCGCAGGAGGCCGTGGACCTGCTGCGGCGAGGCGTCCCCTCCGAGCGCTGGCTGCTGGTGTTCGACAACGCCGACGACCCGGAGCGCCTGCGCCGCTACTTCCCGCAGGGCGGCTCGGGGCACATCCTCGTCACGTCCAGGAACCAGGCATGGTCCCAGCACGGCGACGCGCTGCCCGTCGACGTCTTCCTGCGGGAGGAGTCGATCGAGCACCTCCAGCGCCGGGCACCGGGGCTGAGCGACGACGACGCCGCCCAGGTCGCCACCGCCGTCGGAGACCTGCCGCTCGCCGTCGAACAGGCGGCGGCGTGGATCGCGGAGACCGCCACCCCCATCGACGCCTACCTCGAACAGCTCGCCCGGCAGGCACCCCAGGTCCTCGCCCTGAACCAGCCGGCGGGTTACCCGCAGCCGGTCGCCGCGACCTGGAACATCTCCATCGAACGCCTCAAGGAGCGCTCGCCCGCCGCGGTGCGGCTGCTCCAGCTCTGCGCGTTCTTCGCGCCCGAGCCGATCTCCGCCAACCTCCTCTACAGCAAGGAGATGATCGAGGCGCTGAAGCCCTACGACGCCTCGCTCCAGGAGAAGCTGGTCCTGGGACGGGTCATCCGGGAGATCGGCCGCTTCGCCCTCGCCAAGGTCGACCAGGTGTCGAACTCCATCCAGGTGCACCGTCTGGTGCAGGCGGTGATCAGGGCCCAGCTGAGTCCGGAGGAGCAGAAGGAGGCCCGGCACGTCGTCCACCGCATCCTGGCGGGCGCGCGGCCCGACGACGACGAGCCGATCGACAACCCGGAGACGTGGCCGCGCTTCAACACCATCTGGCCCCACCTCGGGCCGTCGGGTGCGCGTGACTGCAGCGAGCCCGAGACCCGCCGGCTGCTGATCGACCGTGTGCGCTACCTGTGGAAGCGCGGGGACGTCCGTACGGCGGGCCGTCTCGGTGACGAACTCCGCGACTCCTGGCGGGAGATGCTGGGCAACCAGGACCTCCAGTACCTCTACCTCTGCTTCCACCTCTCCAACATCCTGCGCACCCGCGGCCGGTACGTCGAGGCCAAGGAGCTCGACGAGGTGACGCTCGGCAGGCAGCGCGAGGTGCTGGGCCCGGAGCACCCGCACACGTACATGACCACCAGCAGTCTGGCGATCGACCTGGGACTGCTCGGGGACTACACCAAGGCGATCGAGCTGGCGAAGGCGGCGCACGAGGGGTTCAGCCAGATCTTCCACGACCGGCACCCCCGGACGCTCGCCGCGGCCAACAACCTGGCGCTGAACCTGCGGAGCGTCGGGCAGTACGCGCGTGCCAGGGAGATCGACCAGGACGTGTACGACCTGCGGTCCGAGGTCCTGGGTCCCGAGCACCCGTACAGCCTGTCCTCCGCGATGTCGCTGGCCCGCGACCTGCGCGAGGTGGGGCGGTACGAGGACTCGGTGGGACTGCTGAGCCGGACGTACGACGCGTACAAGGCCACCCTCGGCCGGACCTACCCGACCACGCTCAGTGCCGCCAAGAGCCTGGCGGTGTCGCTGCGCAGGGCCGGTCAGCTGGAGGACGCCCGGAGGCTGACGGTGGCCACCAGGGCCCGGTACCGGGCCAAGTACACCTCGGCCAACCCCGACTCGCTGGCCTGTGACCTCAACATGGCGGCCGACCTGTTCGCCGCGGGGGAGGCCGTCGAGGCCAGGGACGCCGCGCAGGAGGTGGTCGACCAGTACATGAAGGTGCCGGGGGAGCGGCATCCGTACACCCTGGCCGCGCAGAACAACCTCGGGGTCTACCTCTCGGGTGCCGGGGCCCCGCAGGAGGCGGAGCGGCTGCTGGAACGCGTGGCCGCCCTGATGCGGGAGGTGTTCGGACCGGAGCACCCGAACACCCTGTTCTCGGTGATGAACCTGGCCAGCGCCACCGCGGACCGGGGCAGCTTCGACACCGTGCTGGAGACGGAGCGGCGGGTGGCCGGGCAGCTCAGGGAGGTTCTCGGGGCACACCACCCGGAGACACTGGCCATGACCTCGAACATCGCGGTCACGCTCGACGCGCTGGGCCGCGGTGACGAGGCACTGAGGGTGCGGATGGAGACGGGCGAGGAACTGGCCCGGCAGCTGGGCGACGACCACCCGCTCACCCGGATAGCGCGGGACGAGCGAAGGTTCCGGCGGGAGCTGGAACCGATGTCGGTGTGAGACCCGGGGACCACGCGGCGGCCCGGTGCCGCGTGGTCCCCGGGGGGCCTTCGTGCCGTACTCGTGCCGTTCATCTCCCGGTCGGCGGGGGAATGTCCGGCGGTCGCCCCGGTGGTGCCGGGCGCCACTAACGTCACCGCATCTCTGAACGCTCCACCCTTTCGGAAGGTGCGCGATGTCCTTGTTCACGTCCCCGCCCGTCAAGCGGGCCATGCGTCTGGTCGTCACGGCGCTCGACCGTCGCATCAAGCGGATCGCCGGAGTCGAGAACGCCGAGCTGACACGGCGCCTGGAGCAGGCGCAGCGGCAACTCGACAAGGCCACGGTGAACAACTACGCGGTCGAACTGCTGCTCGGGCGGTCCGGACGGGGCAGCCACCGTACGCCGACCCGGACGCAGGTGGGAGGACTGGCGGGGGAGGTGCGTGAGGCCACGGGCGTCGACGCGGCCGAACGCCATGTCCACCTGGCGTACCGGACTCTCGTCGTGCTCGAGGCACTCGGCTCGGGGCGGGTCGCCGGCGGGACGATGAACGTCCTCGGCAAGCTGTCCGCCATCCCGCTGCTGAAGCCGCCGAACGGCGACGTGCTGGAGATAGGCACCCTGCACGGGCTCTTCGCGGCGGGCCTGGTGAGGCAGCTCGTCAGCGCGGGCTACGCACCCCATCTGACGATCGTCGATCCGCTGGCCGAGGTACAGCTGCAGCCGGGACACGTGCTCGGGGCCGACCCGTCCGGCACCCCGATCAGCGAGAACGTCGTGCGCGCCAACCTCGGGCTGTCCGGCCTGCCCGAGGCGAGGATCAGGCTGCGGCGTGGTTTCTCCGACGACTCCGAGGTCCGCGCCGCGGTCTCCGACCGCGAGTACGGCGTCGTCGTCATCGACGGCGACCACTCCGAGGAGGGTGTGCGCAAGGACCTCGAATGGGCCGAGACGCTGGTGGCGAGTGGCGGGGTCGTCGTCCTCGACGACTACACCGACGCGAGCTGGCCCGGTGTCGAGGCCGCGTTGGAGAAGCATCTGGAGGGCAGTACCCGTTTCACCCTCGTGGGACGGGTCGCGACCTCGGGCTTCCTCCGGGCCGATTGAGGCCGGGGCAGAACAGGTGTGAGGCGGGCCGACCGGCAGTGGCGGGTGAGCCGGTGGGCCCCCGGCACCGGTGTCCCCGGCCGGTGTCCCACCGCGGTCAGCGGAGCGCCGTCTCCCCTTCGTCCAGCAGCCAGTTGAGCACCGAGGGGAGCACCGACAGTGCGTCGAAGTGCGCCGCCGCGGGTTCCAGCACGGTGGTGACCCCCGGGATCTGTCCGGCCAGCCAACGGGAGTGGCCGACGGGGGAGAAGACGTCCCTCTCCCCGTGCCACAGCATCACGGGCCCTTGGATGTCGGCGAGGTCGAACCCCCATGGCCGGCAGAAGGCCATCGCGTCGTCGATCCATCCGTACGCCGACGTACGCAGGCCCTCGCGGTAGTTCTCGAGCAGCATCGTGCGGATCCCGGCGTCGTTGACGACGACCCGGTCGGAGTCCGTCAACTCGCGCCGCAGGTCGTCCAGCAACTGGAAGGGGTCCTCCCGGATCACCGCGGACCGGCTGATGAAGGACTCCGCGAGCCCTTCGGGGTCGGCTGCCGCGGTCGAGTACGCGAGGATGTTGGACGCCGCCATCCCCTCGAACCAGTCCAGCCCCTCGGCGTCCCAGGGGGCCAGGCTGACCAGGGCGGCGGTCCGGGTGACCCGGTCGGGCATCAGCGCCGCGCAGGCCAGCGCGTGCGGGGCTCCGCCCGAACGGCCGACGACGGCGAAGCGCTCCAGGCCCATGGAGTCCGCGATCGCGCGTACGTCGTCGACGACGTCACGCACCCGGCGGCCCGGCAGCCGGTCCGAGCCGCCGTAGCCCGGCCGGTCGTAGGTGATCAGCTGTGTCTTGCGCTGGTAGAGCACCATGCCGCGCGGGGCGGGCCCGAGCCGGCTGCCGGGCATTCCGTGCAGGAGGAACACCGGTCTGCCCCGGGGGTCTCCTTGACGCTCGACCATCAGATGGCGTCCGTCCGCCACGCGCACCCGACTTCGCACGCTTCCCCCTCCGCTCGGTCACCCCGCTCGATCCGGGCGTCAACTGCCCGTAATGACATGTCAGTTAGATGATGACCTATCCGTCGTGACATTGGCAGCACCTGTCGGGACGCGCCGGTGGTGTTCGCGATGTCCGGGAGCACGCGGTGGTGTTCGGCTTCAGGAACGCTCCGCGCTGCATCCGGACTCCAGGCGCTGTTTCAGGACAGGACCGGTCCTCACCCGCCGCTGACACCCCGTCGCCGCGGGTGTTCGCGATCGGGACCGACCTGGTGGACCTCGTGGCTTGTGAACGCCGCGGGGGTGAACCGTCGCCGTCGTGTGTGCGTCCGGAAGTCGACCTTGTGTGCTATCGCCCCCATCGGAATAGTGGGCGCCCCATCCTCCGTGTCCCGGACACCCCACTTGTCCGTGCACGGCCCCCACAGGAGGTCGAAGTTGAAGCACCGACGCATACCCAGGAAGCGTGTGGCGATGGCCGGATCGGCCGTCCTCGCCCTGGTCGCAGCGGGAGTGACGTTCCAGACCGCGAACGCCAGTGACGACGTACCCCAGTTCACGGCCAAGACCCTCACCGCCCACTCGGCGGGAAGTCTCGCCGCCACCCTGGACAAGGCTCTGGGAGGTGACACGGCGGGTTCGTACTACGACGCCCGGGCGAAGAACCTCGTCGTCAACGTCGTGGACGAGGCGGCGGCCGAGAGGGTCCGCCAGGCCGGCGGCAAGGCCAGACTCGTCCAGCACACACTGGCCGACCTCACCGGCGCCCGGCAGACCCTCGCCGACAAGGCCGCCCTTCCCGGTACCTCCTGGGCCGTCGACCCGGTCAGCAACAAGGTCGTCGTCACGGCGGACCGCACGGTCGACGGCGCGGCCTGGGACAAGCTCGGCAAGGTGGTCGACGGGCTCGGTTCCAAGGCGGAACTCCGTAAGTCCAAGGGGGAGTTCAAGCCGCTGATCGCGGGTGGCGACGCCATCTGGGGCAACGGTGGCCGGTGCTCGCTCGGCTTCAACGTCGTCAAGGACGGCGAACCGTACTTCCTGACAGCAGGGCACTGCACCGAGTCGATCACCAGCTGGTCCGAGACGCAGGGCGGTGCGGAGATCGGGGCGAACGAGGGCTCCAGCTTCCCGGACAACGACTACGGCCTGGTCAAGTACACCTCGGACGTGGCGCACCCGAGCGAGGTGGACCTCTACGACGGCTCCACCCAGGCCATCACCCAGGCCGGCGACGCCACCGTCGGTATGACGGTGACCCGCAGCGGTTCCACCACCCAGGTCCACGACGGTGAGGTCACCGCCCTGGACGCCACGGTCAACTACGGCAACGGCGACATCGTCAACGGCCTCATCCAGACCACGGTCTGCGCCGAGCCCGGCGACAGCGGCGGCGCGCTCTTCTCGGGCAGCACCGCGCTCGGTCTGACCTCGGGCGGCAGCGGTGACTGCTCCTCGGGCGGTGAGACGTTCTTCCAGCCGGTGCCGGAGGCACTGGCGGCGTACGGCGCCGAGATCGGCTGACGCCGGCCCGGTCCGCGACAGGCGGTGATCGAGGGTCCGCTCCCCACTGAGGGGGGCGGACCCTTCGTCCGTCCCGGCGGCAGGTTCTCCGGGTGGTCGCCGGGACGCCTGGACGGTGCGGCGCGGAGCCGGGCGGTGCGGTCAGGTCAGGCCGTGCCGGTGCGGGCCGGGGCGACACCGAAGATGTCGACCGCGTGGTAGTAGGTCCATGCCGTGCTGTTGCACGAGGTCAGTTTGGCGCCTGTGTAGGCGGCGCAGACGCGCTTGAGGTCCGCGTAGAAGGCGGAGTCGATGCGCGACTTGTTCGCGTCGAAGCCGCCGGCCGCCTTGTAGTTGCGGTAGCCGAAGTCATGGCGGGCGCAGGCCGTCTGGAAAGGGAAGCCGAAGGGGTTGTCGGGGGAGGTGCTGCAGTAGTCGGTCGACCAGTTGAAGCCGTACGCGGTCCAGGCGCCCTGGTTGCCCCGTGCGGCCTTCCACGCGTTGTAACTGGAGGCGCTCGTCTGGGTCCAGGAGCTGAGGACCTGCGGCTTGTCCGAGGGAGCTGCCGAGGCGGACGAGGCGGGGAGGAGGGCGAGGGGGAGCGACGCCGCGACTGCGGCGAGCGGGACGGCGAATCTGCGACGCATGAGCAACCTCCGGTGATTATGAGGGGGTTGTGCCGGCCGTGCTCCTCGCGGGTCACGCGAGGCCGCTCCAGCATGCCGTCATGCACCTGCCATGCCTAGTGGCTTCGCTCACTGGTCACCAGGAGTTCGACCGTGCCTCGGGCGCGCCGGCAGGGGCGCCCGCCCTCGTGGCGGATCAGGGCGTGGGGAAGCGCCCCGGTCGCGGTGCTCGGCATGGGTGAGCGCTACGGCCGGGGCGCACCTCGGACCTCAGGCGGCGGAAGGATTCCGGCGGTGGGGTACGTCAGGGGTGCCGCCGGGTGTTGAGCCGGGCTGCCTGGCGGGTCAGGTGGTCGCGTTCCGCGAGGTTGGGTGCCGCGCGGGCGGCCTCGGCGTACAGCCGTGCGGCCGTAGTCGTGTCGCCGTCGCGCTCGTGGAGGTAGGCCGCCACCGCGGTGTGGCGGGGCAGGGAGGCGTCGAGCTCCGCGAGTGCCGCCAGACCGGCGCGTGGTCCGTCGGCCTCCCCGACGGCGACCGCGCGGTTCAGCCGGACGACCGGGCTGTCGGTCAGGCGTGTGAGTTCGTCGTACCACTCGACGATCTGTACCCAGTCGGTCTCCTCGGCGGTGGGCGCGTCGGCGTGGAGTGCCGCGATGGCGGCCTGGGCCTGGAACTCGCCCAGCCGGTCGAGGGCGAGGGCCGCCTGGAGGATACCGACGCCCTCGGTGATCAGGGCGGTGTCCCAGCGGCCGCGGTCCTGCTCGGCGAGCGGGACGAGGCTGCCGTCGGACGCCGTCCTGGCTCCGCGCCGGGCGTGGTGGAGCAGCATGAGGGCCAGCAGTCCCGCCGCCTCGGGGTGGTCGACGGCGGCCGCGAGGCGGCGGGTGAGGCGGATGGCCTCTCCGGCGAGGTCGATGTCGCCGGAGTAGCCCTCGTTGAAGACCAGGTAGAGGACGCGCAGCACGGTGGCGACGTCGCCGGGCCGGGTGAACCGCACGCCGGACACGGTGCGCTTCGCCCGGCTGATGCGCTGCGCCATGGTGGCCTCGGGCACCAGGTAGGCATCGGCGATCTGGCGTGTGGTGAGACCGCCGACGGCGCGCAGGGTGAGCGCGACGGCGGACGCCGGGGTGAGTGAGGGGTGGGCGCAGAGGAAGTAGAGCTGGAGTGTGTCGTCGACCCCGGGCGCGGGCCCAGGGGCCGGTTCCCCGTCGACGAGGTCCTCGCGGCGGCGTCGGGAGGCGTCCGCCCGGGCCCCGTCGAGGAACCGGTGCCAGGCCACGGTGACCAGCCAGCCCTTCGCGTCCCGCGGAGGGTCGGCCGGCCAGACGCGGACCGCCTGGACCAGTGCGTCCTGCACGGCGTCCTCGGCCGCCGCGAAGTCGGCTCCGCGGCGGACGAGGATCGCGAGCACACCGGGGGTGAGGCTGCGCAGCAGTGCCTCATCCATGGGTGGGATCACTCCGTGACGGTGGGCAGCTCGGTCAGGAACGGGCGCAGCTCCAGCCACTCGTGGATCGGCTCCCCGCCGGCCCCGGGGGCGGCCGACAGCTCTCCGGCCAGTTCGACGGCGCGCTCGTAGGTGTCGACGTCGATCACCATCCAGCCGGCGATGAGGTCCTTGGTCTCGGCGAACGGGCCGTCGGTGACCGGCGGGCGTCCCTCGCCGTCGTACCGGACGAACGTGCCGGTGGGTGCCAGGGCCTGGCCGTCGACGTACTCGCCGGTCCCTTCGAGCCGGGTGGCGAAGTCCTGCATGTACTGCATGTGCGCCGAGATCTCCTGGGGCGTCCACTTCTCCATCGGTACGTCGTTGGCCGGGGCCGGGGCGCCGCGGTAGTGCTTGAGAAGCAGGTACTTGGCCATGGTGTTCCTCCTTGCCGGTGCGACCCATTGTGGTCGCCTTCACTGCGGGGACGGAGCCGGTCCCGGGTTCTCGACATCGCTGCCCGGCATTTTTTTCGGACCGGGCTCCGGACGCGCGGGTGCCGGATACCGCGCGTCCGGTTATCGTACGAACGTTCGAAACTTGGTTTATGGTGGAGAGCGAGGGGGTGGCGAGTACGGATCGGTCCAGGAGGTGCGGGTGCCCGGGTTCACGCATCTGCATACCGTCTCCGGGTTCTCCCTGCGCTACGGGGCGTCCCACCCGGAGCGGCTGGCCGAGCGTGCCGCCGAGCGGGGCATGGACGCGCTCGCACTGACCGACCGGGACGGTCTCGCGGGCGCGGTCCGCTTCGCCCGGGCCTGCGAGAAGGCCGGGATCCGGCCCCTCTTCGGCGCGGAACTCGCGGTCGCGCGGTTCGCGGCGGACGGAGAGGGGCCCGTGCGCAGAACCCGCACACCGGCACGCGGGGGTTCCTTCGTCGATGAATCCGCGCACCGGGCCACCTTCCTCGCCCGGGACGGCGCCCTCGGCTGGGCCGAGCTGTGCCGGCTGGTCACCGCCGCCCACTCGGGCACCAGGGGGCCGGACGCCGGTCAGCCCCTGGTCGGCAGGGACGCGCTGCCCGCCGAAGGGCTCACCGTGCTGCTCGGCCCCTCCTCCGAGGTGGGCGCCGCACTCGCCGCGGGCCGGCCCGACCGGGCCGCCGCGCTGCTCGCGCCCTGGCGGGAGATGTACGGCGACGCCCTGCGCCTCGAAGCCGTCCATCACGGCCGCGAGGGCACCGGCCCCGGATCGCTGAGGCTCGCCGCCCGTACCGTCGGCCTCGCCGCCGAGCTGGGAGTGCGGGCCGTGCTGACCAACGCCGTCCGGTACGCCGACCCCGGGCAGGGGCCCGTCGCCGACGTACTCGACTCGGCCCGCCGGCTCGTCCCCGTCGACCCCCGCCGCTCGCCCCTCGACAGCGGGGAGCGCTGGCTCAAGGACACCCGGGCGATGCGGGAGACCGCCGAGCGGATCACCTCCGCCGCGGGGCTCGGGTGCGACGCGGGGGAGCGGCTGCTCGCGGAGACCCGGCGTACCGCCGACGCCTGCGCCGTCGACCCGGCCGGCGACCTGGGGCTGGGCAGTGTCCACTTCCCCGAGCCGCGTCTGGTCGGGGCCGGGAGGCGCACCGCCCAGCGGGTACTGGCCTCGCGCGCCTCGGCCGGCATGGTGCGGTACGGCTACGACCGCCGGCGCGACTACTGGGAGCGGATGCACCACGAGCTGGACATCATCGCCCACCACGGTTTCGCCACGTACTTCCTGACGGTCTCCCAGGTCGTCGACGACGTGAGGAGCATGGGCATACGGGTCGCGGCGCGCGGGTCCGGAGCCGGATCCCTGGTCAACCACCTGCTCGGGATCGCCCACGCCGACCCGCTCGAACACGGGCTGCTCATGGAACGGTTCCTGTCCAAGCGGCGCTTCGTACTGCCCGACATCGACATCGACGTGGAGTCGGCCCGCCGGCTGGAGGTCTACCGCGCGATCATCGACCGCTTCGGCCCCGAACGGGTCGCGGCCGTCTCCATGCCCGAGACCTACCGCGTGCGGCACGCCATCCGCGATGTCGGCGCCGCGCTCTCCATGGACCCGGCCGAGACCGACCGGCTCGCCAAGGCGTTTCCGCACATCCGGGCCAGGGACGCCCGCGCCGCCATGGAGGAACTGCCCGAGCTGCGGGCCGTGGCGGGGACGAAGGAGAGGTACGGCAGGCTCTGGGACCTGGTGGAAGCGCTCGACGCGCTGCCGCGCGGTATCGCCATGCACCCGTGCGGCGTGCTCCTCTCGGACGACTCGCTGCTGCGCCGCACCCCGGTCGTGCCCACCAGCGGGGAGATCCCCGGCCCCGGCGGGGAGGGCGGGTCCCCCATGCCCATGACGCAGTTCGACAAGGACGACGTGGAGCACCTCGGGCTGCTCAAGCTCGATGTGCTCGGTGTCCGGATGCAGTCGGCGATGGCGCACGCGGTGACGGAGCTGAAGCGCGCCTCGGGGCAGGAGGTCGACCTGGACGCCGTCCCGCAGGGCGACCCGGAGACGTACCGGCTGATCAGGAGCGCCGAGACGCTCGGCTGCTTCCAGATCGAGTCGCCCGGTCAGCGTGACCTGGTCGGCCGGCTCCAGCCCGCCACCTTCCACGACCTGGTGGTCGACATCTCGCTGTTCCGTCCGGGGCCGGTCGCCGCCGACATGGTGCGACCGTTCATCGAGGCCAGGCACGGCCGCGCGCCCGTACGCCATCCGCACCCCGACCTGGCGGGGGCGCTCGGCGACACCTACGGGGTGGTCGTCTTCCACGAGCAGATCATCGAGATGGTGGACATCATGACCGGCTGCGGGCGCGGCGAGGCCGACCGGGTACGGCGCGGGCTCTCCGACCCCGAGTCGCAGGACCGGATCAAGGTCTGGTTCGCGCAGCGCGCGGCGCGGCGGAAGTACGGGGCGGAGGTGATCGCCCGCACCTGGGAGATCATCGAGGCCTTCGGCAGCTACGGCTTCTGCAAGGCGCACGCCGTCGCCTTCGCCGTGCCGACGTACCAGTCCGCCTGGCTCAAGGCCCACCACCCGGCGGCCTTCTACGCCGGGCTGCTCACGCACGACCCCGGGATGTACCCGAAGCGGCTGCTGCTCGCGGACGCGCGGCGCCGCGGGGTGCCGGTGCTGGCACTGGATGTGAACCGGTCGGCGGCAGCCCATCGGATCGAACTGGTGTCTGGCGAAAAGGGTGAGAAATGGGGACTGCGGCTGGCCCTCTCCGATGTCCACGGCATCAGTGAGGCCGAGGTCGCCCGGATCGAGGCCGGACAGCCCTACGCCTCTCTGCTGGACTTCTGGCAGCGGGCCAGGCCCGGGAAGCCGGCCGCCGAACGACTCGCACAGGTCGGTGCGCTGGACGCCTTCGGCGCCAACCGCCGGGACCTGCTGCTGCACCTGTCCGAGCTCCACCGCGCTCAGCGGGGCTCCGGCTCCAAGGGAGCGGGTGCCCAGCTCCCGCTCGGCGGCGGACGGACCACCGGCGGCATCGGGCTGCCCGACCTCAACGACGCCGAACGTCTCAGCGCCGAACTCGGCGTCCTCAGCATGGACGTGTCCCGCCATCTGATGGGCGACCACCACGCCTTCCTGGAGGAGCTCGGCGCGGTCTCCGCGAAGCGGCTGAGGGAGGCCAGGCACGGGGAGACCGTGCTGGTCGCGGGCGCCAAGGCGGCCACCCAGACCCCGCCGGTCCGCTCCGGGCGGCGGGTCATCTTCACCACCCTGGACGACGGCACGGGCCTGGTCGACCTCGCCTTCTTCGACGACAGCCACGCCGCCTGCGCGCACACCGTCTTCCACTCCTGGCTGCTGCTGGTGCGCGGAGTGGTCCAGCGGCGCGGTCCCCGCAGCATGAGCGTGGTCGGCTCGGCGGCCTGGAACCTGGCGGAACTGGCCGAACTCCGCCGCACCGGGGGCCTGGACGCGGTCGCCGCGCGGCTGGCCGAGGAGCCCGCCTCCTCCGGCGAGGAGGAGGCGCCGGACGACGGCCGCCGTATCCAGATGCCGACCGGTTACGAGATGAACCCCTGGGCCGACCTCCAGCCGCCCGGGGAGGGGCCGCCCACCGGACGGAAACTGTGGCACCAGAGCCAGGGGAGTGCGGGATGAACGACCAGCCGGCCGTCCTGTGCCTGCGGTTCCGCCGGATCGGAGGGGGGCTGCCGGACGGCGCCGCCTACGAAGGGCTGCTCGCGCTCCTCGGCGCGTTCACCCCGGTCGTCGAGGCGGCCCCGCCCGGATCCGCGCTCGCCGATGTCAGCGGCGCGCTGCGCTACTTCGGGCAGGACACGGCCGGCCTCGCCTCGGTGATCCGGGTGCGTGCGCTGGCCCTGCACGGCGTGGACTGCGCCATCGGGGCGGCCGCCAACCCCATGCTGGCCCGGATGGCCGCACGGCAGGCGGAATCCGGGACCACCTTGGTGGTGCCCCCCGGTGGACACGAAGGCTTCCTCGCCTCGAAGCCCGCCGCCGCGCTGGACGGTGTCGGCACCGCGACCGCCCGCACCCTGTGCGGATACGGTCTCGACTCCATCGGCCGGATCGCCACCGCGCCCCTGTCCACCCTGCAGCGGATCACCGGGGTGCGGACCGGGCGCGAGCTGTGGGAGCGGGCCAACGGCATCGACCGTACGCGGGTCGTACCGAACGCCGCGGCCCGGTCGATCGCCGCCGAACGGTCCTTCCCCCACGACGAACTCGACCCGGAACAGCACCGCCGCGCGCTCCTCTCGCTCACCGAGGAGCTGGGCGCCAGGCTGCGCGGCGACCGGCTGGTGTGCCGTTCCCTCACGGTGTCCGTCCGCTACGCCGACCGGACCGGCTACGCGACGCTCACCCGCGGCCGCACGCTCCCCGAACCCACGGCCCACTCGGCGGCGCTCACCTCGCTCGCCTATCGGATCCAGGACTCGTTCGCCCTGCAGCGGGCACGGGTGCGAGGGCTCGGGCTGCGGGCGGAGGGGCTCCAGGACGCCGAACGGGCCTCCCGGCAGCTGTCGTTCGACCCCGTGGACGAGCGGGCGCGGACGATCGAGGCGGTGTCCGACAGGCTGCGGGCCCGGTTCGGACCGCAGGCCGTGAAGCCGGGGCGGCTCGCGGCCTGACGGGGGTGCGGCGAGGTTTTACCGACGCGTAACTTCCCCAGCGGGCCTACCGGTGCGTAACTTGGCATGAGCACGCACAAAAGTGAGATCCGCTGTGGTCCGGACCGCAGGGCGCACCGACATCGCAACTCCCTTGAGCCGCAAGGAGAAAACCCGATGCTGCCCTGGAACCGCCCCCCGCGTACCAGACGCGCGCTCGCCGCGCTGCTCCTCACCCTCGCCGCGCTCCTCGCCCCCGCGGCGACGGCCACGGCGGCGGAGGCCGCGGCCCCGTCACGGGGCTGGAACGACTACTCCTGCAAGCCGTCCGCGGCCCACCCCCGACCGGTCGTCCTCGTCCACGGGACCTTCGGGAACTCGATCGACAACTGGCTGGTGCTCGCGCCGTACCTCGTCAGCCGGGGATACTGCGTCTTCTCGCTCGACTACGGACAGCTCCCGGGCGTGCCGGTCTTCAACGGCCTCGGCCCCATCGACAAGTCGGCCGGCCAGCTCGACGCCTTCGTCGACAAGGTGCTCGGCGCCACCGGCGCCGCCAAGGCCGACCTCGTCGGTCACTCGCAGGGCGGGATGATGCCCAACTACTACCTGAAGTTCCTCGGTGGCGCCGCCGAGGTCAACGCCCTCGTCGGGATCGCCCCCGACAACCACGGCACCACGCTCCTGGGCCTCACCAGGCTGCTGCCCTACTTCCCCGGCGTGGAGGACCTGCTCACCGCGAACACCCCGGGCCTCGCCGACCAGGTGGCCGGCTCCGCGTTCGTCACCAAGCTCAACTCCGTCCCCGACACGGTGCCCGGGGTGCGCTACACGGTCATCGCGACCCGGTACGACGAGGTCGTCACGCCGTACCGGACGCAGTACCTGGACGGGCCGAACGTACGCAACGTGCTGCTCCAGGACCTCTGCCCGGTCGACCTCTCCGAGCACGTCGCGATCGGGACGGTCGACCGGATCGCCTTCCACGAGGTGGCCAACGCGCTCGACCCGGCGCGCGCCACCCCGACCACCTGCGCATCGGCCGTCAGCTGACGACGCGGATCCGGGCCCCCGGCGCCGGGGGCCCGGATCCGGCGGGGTCAGGCGCGGTGCGCGCCGCCCGAGGCACGGCGGCGGACGGAGACGAAGAGGGCGCCCGCCCCGAGCGCCAGAGCGGCGGCGCCGCCCATGGCCAGGTACGAGGTGCTGCCGCCGCCACCCGTCTCGGCGAGGACCTCACCGGCGGGAGCCGGCTTCGCGGGTGAGGCGGCGCTGTCCGGCTCGGGTGCGTTGGCCCCGGCGGCCTCGGCCGGGGCGGCGGCCCCGGTCACCTCGGAGTTGGTCGAGGGGTCGTCGTCGCCGTGCCCGTGGTGCTCGACGGATGACTTGCCGGCCCCCTCCTCGATGTCCTCCTCCGACGGGGCGGAGGCGGCCGGCGCCGGGACGGCGGCGACATCGCCGCTGCCGGATCCCTCGCCGCCGAAGACCACGTCCGAACAGGCGTAGAAGGCCTCAGGGGAGTCGGACCGCTGCCAGACCGTGTAGACTAGCTGGCGTCCCGAGGCCTGCGGTACGGTCCCGTCGAAGACGTAGGAGCCGTCCTGGAGCGTCGGGTCGGTCGCCGTGGCGAAGGGCTCCTCCCGCAGGTCGGACCACTTCAGGGGCTGTGCCGGGTCGTAGCCCGGCTTGGTCAGGTACAGCTCGAACGACCCCTTGTGCGGGGCGGTGGCCCGGAAGCGGAAGGTGTGCGGGCCCGCCTTCATGGGCGTGGACGGCCAGTCGGCCCGCGGCAGGTCGAGCCCCTTGAACTTGTCGTTGCCCGCGCTGCAGAGCTCGCCGTCCGGGATCAACTGCCGGTGGTTCCCGGCCGCGTTCGCGATGTTCACCCCGTTCCAGTCGTAGAGCGCCTGGGTCCCGCCGGCGGCCACCGCCGCCTGGCACGCACCCGACCGCGGATTCTCCGGTCCCTCGGCGAAGCAGGCCGAGACCCGGCTGACCGGGTCGCTGAGCGAACCGTGGGCGGCGGCCGGTGCGGCGGCGAGTCCGGTCAGCGCGAGGGGCACGGCGCCGAGCGTGACGACTGTTCCGGCGGCCCGGCGGCGAGCGGTGGTGAGGACGGGCATGGTGGTGGTTCTCCTTCGCGGACGGAGCTGTCGACCAGGGCTGGTGATCAGCAAACTAGCCGTCGCCGGAAGGGGATTCGGGCCTGGGAAGCCGCAGGTGGCGATCGTTATGGTGGGCTTAAGGAGGGGTTAGGCGAGGGCTCAGACAGGCCCGGGCGCCCCTCCCCCGGACCGGTCCCACACCTTTGTCCCGGTGCTCCGCCAGGAGGTCAGGACGGACACCTCGGCGTCGGGTGCCAGGCGCAGGCCCGCCGCCGCGAGGAAGCCGGGGAGGGAGATCTCCCCGCCGTCCGTCCCGTCGTCCCACAGGGTCAGGAGCCGGGAGCCCTCGCCGTCCCAGGTGTCGGTGTCCTCGCTCGGGTGCTGTTCGACGCTGCCCTCGCCGTGCCGGTAACGCAGGTACAGGTACTGGCCGTCCGTGGTCCAGGCGTCCCACTGCGAGGGGCTGGCCAGACAGGTCCGGACGACCAGGGCCAGGGTCACGTCCTCGTGCAGACAGGCCTCGACGCCGGAGGGTGCCGGGGCCCCGTCATGGGTGAGGAGCAGTTCTCCCTCCAGGGCCAGCAACCGGAACTCCCCGTCCGCGAGACGGAACGCGAGCCCGCACGCCCGGTCCACCGGGCCGTCGCGGTGGCGGACCTCCCGCACCGAACGGACCACCATGCCCGTGAACCGGTCCAGCCCGAGTTCGCGCGCGACGTCCCTGGCCTCGACGGCGTCCGGATCCGCGTTCGGCGTGAGCCCGGCGTCCCCCGCGTCGAACCGGACCGGCCCCAGCTCCTCGAAGTGCAGCCGGAGCCGGGAGAGCGGGGCTGGCGGGCCGCCCTCGACGGAAACCCCCAGCAGCCGCCTGCCGAGCAGGTCGGAGGTGTACAGCTCCTCGGTGTCGGTCATGTGCCGATGCTGGCGGACCGGGCGGCGTGGTGACAACGCGGTTTCGGTGCCGCCGGGGACGGACCCCGGCGGCACCGACGCGGCCGGTCAGATCTGCACGCCAGGCCGGCTGTCCTCCACCACCACGCTCGCGCGGGTGCTGATCGGCGCGTCCGGCCTGGTGACGTAGGGCACGACGCGGAAGTCGCTCGTCCAGCGCTCGCGGTCCACCGTGACGCGCACGTAGCCGCGCTGGCTGTTGAAGAACTTCATGTGCGGGTTCGCCGCGAGGAAGGTCTCGCCCTGGGCCGTCATGTCGGCGCCGTCGCCGCCGCTGGTGATCGACGTGCCGACGAACTCCGAACCGACCGTGGCCGATCCGGGGTCGGCGTAGTCGCGCTTCAGGTCCCAGGCGTAGTTCTGGTGGCGGTCGCCGGTGATGACGACCAGGTTGCGCACCCCACGGTGGTCCGCCTCCGCCAGCAGCCGGTTGCGTTCGGCGACGTAGCCGTCCCACGGGTCCGTCCACACGGTCACCCCGGCGCCGGGATCCTGGTCGGTCTGGCCCATCGGCGCCTGGTTGCCCAGGATCTGCCACCGCGCCTGCGAGCGGCTGAAGCCCTTGAGGACCCAGTCCCGCTGACGGGAGCCGAGCAGGGTGCGGTTCTCGTCGAAGCGCTCGGGGCAGTCGGCGGAGGTGCCGTCTCCGCACGCCTGGTCGTCGCGGTACTGGCGGGTGTCGAGCATGGTGAAGTCGGCGAGCCGGCCGTACGGGAGCCTGCGGTACATCTGGACGTCCGGGCCGCTCGGCAGCTGGGCGCGGCGCAGCGGGGCGTGCTCGTACAGGGCCTGGAAGGCGGCGGCCCTGCGGAGCAGGAAGGTCTTCGGGTCCTCGTTGTTCTCGGAGGTCTCACCGGCCCAGTTGTTCTCCACCTCGTGGTCGTCGAACGTCATGATCCACGGGAAGTTGGCGTGCGCCTCGCGCAGCGGGGCCTCGGACTTGTAGAGGCCGTACTGGAGCCGGTAGCGGGCCAGGTCGACGGTCTCGGTGTGGAACTTCGGGTCCGTCACCACACCTCGGCTGTTGGTCTTGACGCCGGACTCGTAGAGGTAGTCACCGAGGTGCACCACCAGGTCCAGGTCCTCGCGCGCCATGTGCTGGTACGCCGTGTAGTAGCCGGCCTGCCAGGCCTGGCACGACGCGAAGGCGAACTTCAGCTCACGCGGGGAGTCCCACGGCGCCGGGGTGGTGCGGGTGCGGCCCGCCGGGGAGATCGCGGAACCGGCCCTGAAGCGGAACCAGTACGTGCGGTCGGGGGCGAGCCCGTGCACCTCCGGGTGGACGGAGTGGGCGAGTTCGGGGCTCGCGACCACACTGCCGCGCCGCACCACCCGGCGGAACCTCTCGTCGAGCGCCACCTCGTACTCGACGCGGACGGGGGTCGCCGGCATGCCGCCCATGCCGTCCTGGGCGAACGGATCGGGGGCCAGCCGGGTCCACAGCACGAAGCCGTCCCACGTGGGGTCGCCCGAGGCCACCCCCAGGGTGAACGGATCGCCCTTCAGCGCGGGGGCGGCGTAGGCGGACTGCGCCTCCCACGCCCCCGTGCCGAGCATCAGCGCGGCGGCTGCCGCCCCGCCGAATCCGAACATCTGCCTGCGGGAAACGGAACTCACGACCACGGGTCCTCCTCGGTTGCCCTGCGCCAACCCCGGACACGCTGCCGTCGGTTGGTGTCATGCTCACGCGCAACGCATGACGAGGGGCCGAGCGATACGTGAACACGACAGCTATATGCGGCCGACGGGCACTGTCGGTGGCGGCTGCGATCATGGGCGCATGACCGCGATCGACTGGGACGACGCCGCCGACTCCTTCGACGAGGAACCCGACCACGGGCTCCTCGACCCCGTGGTGCGCAGCGCCTGGGCGCACAGGATGGAGAGCTGGCTGCCCACCGCCCGCTCAGCCGTGCTCGACCTCGGATGCGGGACGGGCAGTCTGTCCCTGCTGGTCGCGGGCCAGGGCCACCGGGTCACCGCCGTCGACCGGTCGTCGCGCATGGCCGAACGGGCCCGCGCCAAGCTGACAGGCACCGGCAGCGAGGTGCTGGTCGGGGACGCGGCGCGTCCTCCGGTCGGCGGGCAGCGCTTCGACGTGATCCTCGCCCGGCACGTGGTGTGGCTGCTGCCCGACCCCGCCGCCGTCCTGCGGCACTGGTTCTCGCTACTGCGCCCGGGAGGCAGGCTGCTGCTGATCGAAGGGGTGTGGAACGGCGTGGGCATCCCCGCAGGCCGTCTCGCCGCGATGCTCGCCGAGCACACCGAGCGCGTCCACCACGAGCCGCTCTCGGGGGACGCGCGGCTCTGGGGCAAGGAGGTCGACGACGAGAGATACGCCCTGGTGGCCCGCGCGGAACCGCCCCGCCGGCACACCGAGGTCGTCGACGTCCACCTGATCCTGCGCAGGGGCCCCGATGTGCTGCTCTCCCGCCGCTCCGGCACGGGGTACGCGGACGGGCTGCTCCACGCGCCCTCGGGCCACGCGGAGGACGGCGAGGACGTCCGGGCCGCCGTGATCCGCGAGGCGGCCGAGGAGATCGGGGTACGGCTGGACCCGGACGAACTACGGGTCGCCCTGGTCATGCAGCACAGAGGGCCCGGCGGACGGCCCCGGATGGGCTGGTTCTTCGAGGCGGACCACGACCCCGCGCGACCGCCCCGCAACGCCGAGCCCGACAAGTGCTCCGAGCTGTCGTGGTTCCCCCTCGACGCGCTCCCCGACGACATGGTGGCGTACTGCCGTGCCGGACTCGACGGGTACCGCGCCGGGCAGCGCTTCCTGATCCACTGGCACGAGGACGACGACACGATCGGCTACGCCCCCGGGGGCCCACGCCGAGCGGTGGCACTGCCGGCCGCGGCGGCGCCCACGGGCCGCCTGCACCACGTCGAACTGCGCGTGCCCGACATCGCGGAGGCCGAGGCCGAGTGGGGCTGGCTGCTCGGCCTCCTCGGTCATGTCCCCTACCAGCGCTGGTCGCACGGGTGCAGCTGGCGGAGGGGCGACACCTATGTGGTGGCCGAGCACGACCCGACCCCGCGGGAGGCGAAGGCCCCGGGCGCCGGCCCGCTGGCCTTCCACGTCCGAGACCGTGCGGAGCTGGAGGCCCTGACGGCACGGGCCCCGGGCCACGGCTGGCGCCCGCTCCTACCGGGCGAGGACGCCGATCCGGGTGAAGGGGCACCTCGCGTGGTCAGGCTGACGAACACGGCAGGCCACGAGGTGGAGCTGATCGTCCCTCACTGACCTGGTGCCGCACCTCGCGGCGTTGTCGCCGGTCCCCGACGCTCTGCGTCGACTCCCTCCTCCGCCTTGCGATGCACGGCACCAGGGCCCCGCTCCCGCTCCCCGATCCGGTCTGATCCAAACGAAAGACCCTAGGCTGGAGCACCCTTCCGCCCGCGCACCGTACGAGGACCACTCCCATGGGCAGCAACACCACGATCCGCCTGATCGAGACCGCCGACGCCGCTGTGATCGCCGCGCACCGGGTGCGGGATGTCGAGGCCTTCAGGCGGTGGGAACCGGCCCAACCGGCGGAGTTCTTCACTCCGGAAGGCCAGGCGAAGCGGATCGACGGACTGCTGGCCGGATACCGGGCCGGCACGGTCTGGCCGGGCGTGGTGCTCGCCGACGAGCAGGTGATCGGGCAGGTCACCGTCGGAGGCATCCTCCCGCAGCCGCATCTGCGCCGCGCTTCCGTCGGATACTGGATCACCGGCGCCGCCCAGAATCAGGGGCATGCCGGACGGGCGGTCGGGCTCGTACTCCGGGTGATGGCGGACGAGCTCGCTCTGCACCGCGCCGAGGCGTCCACCGACCTGGAGAACCTGCCGTCGCAGCGCCTTCTGCGCCGCAACGGGTTCAGCCCGTACGGGGTCGCGCACTCCTCGATCCTCCTCGACGGGAGGTGGCGGGACGGACTGCTGTGGGAGCGCATCCTCGGCGACTGACGGCCGCCCGGCGCGGTCCCGGCCGGCAGGACACGGAGTCCGATCCTGCGGACGCCAACCCGCCGCACGAGCGGACCGCCTCCGATTTTCGGGCGACGGAGCGGATGACAGGAACGGCGGTGGGAGAGAATCGGCCCGTGACCCTGAAGATCGCCGTTGACCCGGACTCCGCCACCGCCCCGTACGAGCAGCTGCGTGCCCAGCTGTCCGAGCAGGCGCGCTCCGGCGCCCTTCCCGTCGGCTACCGCCTGCCCACCGTGCGGGGCCTGGCCGGGGAGCTCGGCCTCGCGGCCAACACGGTGGCCAAGGCCTACCGCGCCCTGGAGGCGGACGGAGTGATCGAGACCCGTGGCCGCAACGGCACATTCGTGGCCGCGGCCGGCGACGCCGCGGCCCGCCACGCGGCGACGGCGGCGCAGGAGTACGCCGAACAGGCGCGGCGCCTCGGCCTGTCGAAGGCCGACGCACTGGCACACGCCGAGGACGCGCTCCGCGCCGTCTACGCCGGCTAGGGGGCCGTCAAGTCCTCTGCGGCCGGCGGGGTCCTCAGGAACGGACGAAGCTACTTCGGCGACGCCCCCCAGCAGCCTCCGCCCGCTCAGAGGTACAGCCCCGCGTCCGCTCCCGCGTCCTGCCTCGGCACGGACGCGGGGCCGCTGCCCCGGCGCAGGGCGTAGAGCTCGGCGAGCGTCGCCCCCTCGCGGCCGACCCCCTCCTCGGTACCCAGCCAGGACACCGACTCCGCGCGGGTCAGCGACCCGACCTCGATGCGGGCCAGGCAGCGGCCCGGCCGTACGACGGCGGGGTGCAGGCGCTCCAGATCCTCGTTGGTGGTCACCCCGACGAGCACGTTGCGGCCCTGGCCCAGCAGTCCGTCGGTCAGGTTGAGCAGCCGGGAGAGCGCCTGGCCGGCCGTGTGCTTCGCCTCGCCGCGGATCAGCTCGTCACAGTCCTCCAGCAGCAGGAGCCGCCAACGGCCCTTCGCGGAACCGTCGTCCTCGCCGATCGCGATGTCCATCAGATAGCCGACGTCGTTGAAGAGGCGCTCCGGGTCCAGGACGCAGTCGACCTGGCACCAGTCACGCCAGGAGCGGGCCAGGGTGCGGAGCGCGGAGGTCTTCCCGGTGCCGGGGGGCCCGTGCAGCAGGAGCAGCCGGCCCGCGATGTCCTCAGGGGTGACCTTCATCAGCCGGTCCAGGGCATCGGCCACCGGAGCCGTGTAGTTGGGCCGGACCTCGTCCCAGGTGCCGGCGGCGATCTGCCGGGTGGTGCGGTGCGGTCCCCGGCGGGGCGAGACGTACCAGAAGCCCATGGTGACGTTCTCCGGCTGGGGTTCAGGTTCGTCCCTGGCCCCGTCGGTCGCCTGGGCCAGGATCCTCTCGGCCAGTTCGGGGCTGGTGGCGGTGACGGTGACGTCGGCACCCCTGCTCCACCGCGAGATCAGCAGGGTCCACCCGTCGCCCTCGGCGAGGGTCGCGCTGCGGTCGTCGTCGCGGGCCGCCCGCAGGATTCCGGCGCCAGGAGGAAGCAGGGTCGCACCGGACCTGACCCGGTCGAGGGACGAACTGTGGGAGTAAGGCTGCTCGCCCGTCGCGAAACGGCCCAGGAAGAGCGCGTCCACGATGTCGGACGGCGCATCGCTGTCATCGACGTTGAGCCGGATGGGCAGCGCGGACTCGGGGTGTGCAGGCATGGGCTCATGATCCGGCACGGCCGGATACCGCGCATCAGGTTTCCCCAGCTGCCATCCGGGTGGCGGACGCGGCCGGCCGCCATCCGCGCCGGAGAGTTTGCCCGCAGGCCCGTCGAACACCAACTGTCCCCCGAGCGAAGGGCGGAAGGCTTTTTGGCATGAACACTTCCGAAGGTCGGGGCGATGGGCTACTACGTAGTAGGCAGAGATCCTGCCCAAGGAGGTCCCGTGAAGATGTTCAGACCCGTGGCACTGTCGTTCTCCCTCCTGCTCGGTGCCGTACTCGCCCTGACCGGCGCGGGTGTCGCCCAGGCCCAGGCGTCCGCGGCGGTCGACTACGTCGCGCTGGGCGACTCGTACGCGTCGGGCGTCGGAGCCGGCAGCTACGACAGCGCCAGCGGCGCCTGCAAGCGCAGCACCCGCGCCTACCCCGTCCTCTGGCAGGCGGCCAACAAGCCGTCCTCCTTCGCCTTCACCGCGTGCTCGGGGGCCAGGACCGGCGATGTGACGGCCGGTCAGCTGGGTCCCCTCAACTCCTCGACCGACCTGGTGTCCATCTCCATCGGCGGCAACGACGCCGGGTTCTCCGACGTCATGACCACCTGTGTACTCCAGTCCGAGGCCACCTGCCTGAGCCGTATCGCCACCGCCCGCGCCTACGTCGACTCCACCCTCCCCGGCAAGCTGGACACCGTCTACGCGGCGATCAGCGCCAAGGCGCCCTCGGCCCACGTCGTCGTCCTCGGCTACCCCCGCTTCTACAAGCTCGGCGGCAGCTGCATCGCCGGGCTGAGCGAGAAGGAGCGCTCCGCCATCAACGGCGCCGCCGACTACCTGAACGCCGCCACCGCCAAGCGCGCGGCCGACCACGGCTTCACCTTCGGTGACGTCACCACGACCTTCACCGGGCACGAGATCTGCTCCGGCAGCGCATGGCTGCACAGTGTGAACTGGCTCAACATCGGCGAGTCCTACCACCCCACCGCCGCGGGGCAGTCGGGCGGCTATCTGCCGGTGCTCACCGCCAAGGACTGACCTGACCGAGGTCGTCCGAGCCGGCCGCGGGCGAGGCCGGCCGCCCGCGGCGCACGCGAGGGCGGCCGGCCACCGGCCCGGGGCGTCGCGTGGGCGAGGCGGCCCAGGTGCTCGCCGGGGTCCGCTCCCCGCGGCGCGGCGAGCACGTCGGAGCCGATCCGAGCGGCGCGCCGGGCCGGCAGCGGGCCGTCGGGCTCGAGCGGGCCGTCGGGCTCAAGCGCGTCGGAGAGCGGGAGTCCGCGGTAACGGGACGTCAACACCCGTGCACAGGTGTGCAATCATCCGGCCGGGATACACGAGTGTCACCGCGGGACGATAGGGTTAACCTGCCCGGGCCGGGTGCCCTCGTACGGGTGGGGAGTGACATGGAACAGATAACGGTGCGCAGCAGGCCGCGTGTGCCTGCCATCACGTGCGGGAGCGGCGCGACCAGTTCGCGGCTCGACCGCCACCTCGCGGTGCTGGGCGGTCCCGCCGTTCCGCAGCGGGAGAGCGCGGAGGCGACGCTGCTCATGCTGGAACTCACGGCGCGGGACGCCTCGCACAGCCGGCGGAGCAGGAGTGCGCGTGTCTCGCTCTTCGCACCGCTGCGGCGGCTGCGGCGTTCGCTCTTCGGCGGCCGCCACTGACCGACGGCTCTCACACAGGTGCGGCCCTGGGACCAGGGCCGTGTCCACGGCGACTCCGTCCCGGCGCAGTGCCGCTGTCCGCCCGGTCCGTCATCCCCCGGGCGGCGGCGTTGCGTCGCAGTCTCCCCATGCCCGGCGCCGGTCCGGCATCCACCGGCGCGACCGTTCGACAGCACGGTGCGTCCCGTCACAGCAGGGCGAACTGCCCCTCGGGCCCCTCTTCCTGGTGACCCAGGACGGAGGCGGGCCGTCGTGAGCGCGCAGGGACGGGAAGTATCCCGGCCGCCCTGAGATCCTGGCGCGTGAGAGCGGCGGACCCGTCGAGGCGTCGGTGCAGGTCCTGCTGCCGCGGCCGCAGACCTGCCAGCAGGGCCAGTACGGTCACCAGTTCCAGCAGCTCCGAGGTCCGCTCCTGCGGCCACTCGCGCGGCCCCACCGCCGCAAGCCCCTCCCCAGGGCCGGTACGGCGTCCGAACCAGAGCTCCAGCATCCGCACCCCGCTGACGTGGAAGTCCCATGCCCCCTCGGGTACGGGGGAGATCCGCCCCTCACCGAGGACCAGCGCCTCCTCCCCGGCCTCGTAGCGCAGGGCGTCGGGCCGGGCCGGGACGGTGGCCCGCACGTACGGCCGCCGACCGCCGGGCAGACGGGGGCGCTCACCACCGCGCGCGCCCCGTAGGTGCACGCGCAACAGCTCCTGGCCGAGCTCCACACCCAGGGCCCACAGCGCGCCGTCGGCCGGCAGCGGTACGAGCGGGCCCGACGGGGAGGGCAGCGCGGCGGCGAGCGTCCAGGCGAGGAAGGACTCGGCGGAGACCTGCACCCCGTAGCGGTCGGCGAGCAGCGCCGGCAGACCGGGTGCGAGATTCGGCTCCTGCCCGCCCGGCCGCCGGTAGAGGGGCCGGATCCGGCCTGGCCGGCCCGCGGGGGAGTGCCCGTCCGGCAGCAGCGCGGTCGCCGAGAGCGCGGGACCGTCCTGGCCGGGGACGTGCCCGTGTTCGACGGCGAAGAGCTGACGGCCGTCGGCCACCCGCCACAGTTCCGGGCGTGCCGCGTCGAGCAGGCGGTGGTCCGGGATCAGCCACTGCTCGTCGAACGGACCGTGCAGGATGCGCACCGGCTCGGGATACGGTCCGGGGTCGCGGGCGAACGCGCGCGTACCGCCCCTACGGCCGGGCAGGGCGGCGGCAGCGGTCCGGGGTGTACGGGAGCGGGTCGGCAGGAACAGCCTCTCCTGCTCCGCGGCCCCGGCCGACACCAGGAGATCCCACCTGGCCCGCAGCGACGCGGCCTCGGGGGCCGTCACCCAGGGTCGGCCCGGTCTCAGGGGCCGCACCGACCAGGGCATGAGGTCCTCCAGCAGTGGGACCGTGCCGGTCCTGTCCGCCCCGGCCGTCACCCGTGCCGCCACCGTGCGCCGTCCTCCCCGTAGCCGCGTCCGCCGCCCCCGGCATCGTAACGACCACCGGCCGGGGGCCGGCGGTCAGTGGGCGTCGAGCGTCACCGAGAAGGAGAAACGGTCCCCCCGGTAGCGGATGCGTGCCACGTCCACCACGGTGCCGTCCTCGTCGTACGTCACGCCGGTGTAGTGCAGGATCGGGCTGAGCAGCGGGACCTGGAGCAGTTCCGCCGTGGCGGGGTCCGCGAGACGCGCCTCCACGGTGTCGGTGATGCGGGAGATCCGTACGCCGACGGCGTCCCGCAGCACCTTCGTCATGGGCCACCGCTCCAGATCGGCCACGTCGATGCGGGCCGCGATCTCCGGGCGCACGGCGTTCTCCGCCCAGTTGGTGGGTTCGTCCGTCTGCTCGTCGCAGCGCAGCCGTCGGTAGCTGACGACCTCGGGGCAGTCCGGGAAGAACTCGGACAGGTCACCGGGCACGGGGGCCCGGCCGTGGCCCAGCACGGTGGTGCGTTCGCCGGACTGCTGGGCGACGATCGCGTCGACCGAGCCCATCAGCCGGACCGGCGACACCCTGCGGGCCCGGGGCTCGATGAACGTACCCCGCCGCCGGTGGCGGCTGATCAGGCCCTCGGCCTCCAGTTCCTTGAGGGCCTGGCGCATGGTGAGGACGCTGACCCCGTAGTGCGCGGCCAGCTGCTCCTCGGTGGGGAGCCGGGTCGACGCGTCCTGCGGGCGGCCCAGTATGGACGCCCGCAGGGACTGCGAGACCTGATACCAGAGCGGCAGCTTCCGGTTCAGCACCAGGGAGTCGGGGGCGAAGCCGGGCCGACTGGCCTCGTTCACCTGATTCATCCGGGTCACCTGAACTCTCTGCGCGCTGCGGCAGGCCGCGGGGGCTACGGCCTGAAGTTGCGGGTCAGACCCTGCCACACCTCGTCGTACCCGTGCTGGAGATGGCCGGCGCCGGCCGCCTGCGCGGTCGCCGTGACCGGCCAGCGGGTCTCGAACATGAACGCCAGGCCGTCGTCGATCCGCTGCGGCCTCAGCTCCGCCGCGCTCGCCCGGTCGAACGTGTCACGGTCCGGTCCGTGCGCCGACATCATGTTGTGCAGTGATCCGCCACCCGGTACGAAGCCGCCCGCCTTGGCGTCGTAGGCGCCCTCGATCAGGCCCATGTACTCGCTCATCACGTTGCGGTGGAAGTACGGCGGGCGGAAGGTGTCCTCGCCGACCAGCCAGCGCGGAGCGAAGACGACGAAGTCGACGCCGGCCAGACCCGGGGTGTCGGACGGCGAGGTCAGCACCGTGAAGATCGACGGGTCCGGGTGGTCGTAGCTGATGCTGCCGAGGACGTTGAAGCGCCGCAGGTCGTACACGTACGGGGTGTGGTTGCCGTGCCAGGCGACCACGTCGAGCGGGGAGTGGTCGTACGTCGCCGACCAGAGGTTCCCGCAGAACTTGTTGACCACCTCGACCGGGCCCTCGCGGTCCTCGAAGGCGGCGACGGGCGCCAGGAAGTCCCGTGCGTTGGCGAGGCCGTTGGCGCCGATCGGACCCAGATCGGGCAGCACGAAGGGCTGGCCGTAGTTCTCGCAGACATAGCCACGGGCCGCGGGGTCCAGCAGCTCCACCCGGAAGCGGACACCGCGCGGGATCAGCGCCACCTGGCCCGGCCGGGCCGCGAGCAGCCCCAGTTCGGTGCGCAGCAGCAGGCCGCCGTGCTCGGGAACGATCAGGAGCTCACCGTCGGAGTCGCTGAACACCCGGTCCGTCATGGAGGTGTCGGCGCTGTAGAGGTGAATGGCCATACCCGTGCGCTGCGTCGCGTCGCCGTTCCCGCCGAGCGTCCACAGTCCGGCCAGGAAGTCCGTGCCGGGGGCGGGGTCGGGCAGCGGGTCCCAGCGCAGCCGGTTGGGGTCGGGCACCGACTCGGTGAACGGCGCGGTGCGCAGGGTTCCGTTGTCGACACGGACGAAGGCGGGGTGTGCGGCCGAAGGGCGGATCCGGTAGAGCCAGGACCGGCGGTTGCGGGCCCGGGGCTCGGTGAAGGCGGAACCGCTGAGCTGCTCCGCGTACAGCCCGAGGGGCGCGCGCTGCGGCGAGTTGCGGCCGTGCGGAAGGGCTCCCGGCACAGCCTCCGAGCTGTGCTCGTTGCCGAAGCCGGAGTGGTGGGCGAGGCTCTCCGCCGTCTTCCTCGCCTGTTCGATGCCGCTCATCATGCGCTCCCGTCGGATGAGAATCCCCACGGATCCCCTGACGAAGAATCCTATGCACAACCGTAGGAATGGGAAGGTGGCTCGTCAACGGCATGCGGGCATCATGGGGGCGTGTCCCACGCTCATTCGAACCTCCGACGCGTCCCCGTGCAGCAGCGCAGCGCCGACCGGCTCGCCCGCATCCTCGACGCGGGCGCCGCGCTGCTCGACGAGACCGGCTACGAGCAGCTGTCCACCCGGGCGGTCGCCGACCGTGCCGGTGTGCCGATCGGCTCCGTCTACCGCTTCTTCAGCGACAAGAGAGCCCTGGTCGAGGCGCTGGCCGAGCGGAACCTGGAGGTCTACGCCGGGCGGGTCGTCGCGAGGATCGAGGTCATCCCGCAGCGGGAGTGGCGTGCGGCCATCGACGCCGTCCTCGACGAGTACCTGGCCATGAAGCGGTCAGTCCCCGGCTTCGCCCTGGTCGACTTCGGTCCGCCCGCGCCTGTGGCCGCCCCGCTCGACGAGGTCAACCGGCGGGTGGCGGAACGGCTGGCCGGCCTGCTCGCGGGCCATCTCGGTTCCGGGCGCGACGGGGCGGACGCCGACGCCGCCCTGCGCCGCACCGTGCTGGTCTGCGTGCAGGCGGCCGACGCGCTGCTGCAACTCGCCTTCCGGGCCGATCCGGAGGGCGACCCCGAGCTCATAGGGGAGACCCGCGTCCTGCTCCAGGCGTACCTCGCGCGGGTACTCGTACGCTGACTTCCGTCCCGGTCGGCCCAGGTGCCGTCCCGTGATTCCCGGCGGGCGCGCGACGACGGTCGCGGCACTCCCCGGACTTCGTCCGGGGGTGTCCCACGCCGCGTTGTCGCAACGTCCGCATGCTCCCCCGGGCTTCGCCCGGGAGGTGCCCCCGTGCGTATGCGGACGCCCCTCCGCCTTGCGATGCGCCGCATCCGACGCCGCGCGCCGATCCACCGGGAATCGCGGGGCGGCCCTCAGGTGCCCGCCTCCACCTGCCTGCCTCCGGGTGGGCGGGGCCGGGCCGGGCCAGGACGCCTCCCGGGTCTGCGGGGGTCGGTCGGGCCAGGCCCTCGCCAGCATCCGTACCGGTCGGTATGCTCGATGTGCCGGGCGCCCGCGCCCCACGAACGCGGTGTGGGCCGCCGGTTCATGCCCGCGCGCCATCGCTGCCGCCCCGGGGAGGGCCCGTGTCCCACGATTCCCGTACCGCTCTGCGCGTCTGTCCGCTCTGTGAGGCCGCCTGCGGACTCACCCTCACCGTCGAGGGCGGCAAGGTCACCGGCGCCCGGGGCGACCGGGAGGACGTCCTCAGCCAGGGCTTCATCTGCTCCAAGGGCGCCTCGTTCGGCGGTCTCGACGGCGACCCGGACCGGCTGCGCACCCCGCTCGTCCGCACCGGCGGCGTCCTGCGCGAGGCGACCTGGGACGAGGCCTTCGCCCTGATCGCCGACAGGATCCCCGCCCTGGTCGCCGAGCACGGTGCCCAGGCCGTCGGGGTCTACCTCGGCAACCCCAACGTGCACACCATGGCCGGCGGGCTCTACCCGCCGCTTCTCCTGTCCGCGCTCGGCACCCGCAACGTCTTCACCGCGAGCACGCTGGACCAGATGCCCAAGCACGTCTCCAGCGGACTGCTCTTCGGGGACGCCCACGCCATCCCCGTACCCGACCTGGACCGGACGGCCCACCTGCTCCTGATCGGCGCCAACCCGATGGAGTCCAACGGCAGTCTGTGCACCGCGCCGGACTTCCCCGGCAAGCTCAAGGCGCTCCGGCGGCGCGGTGGCACCCTCACCGTCGTCGACCCGCGCCGCACCCGCACCGCGCGCCTCGCGGACCGGCACGCCGCCATCAGGCCGGGGACCGACGCCCTGCTGCTCGCCGCCCTCACCCAGGTCGTCGTCGAGGAGAAGCTCGCCGACCCCGGCGTACTCGCCGAGCACCTCGAAGGCTACGACGAACTGGCCGAAGCGATCGCGGACTTCACTCCCGAGGCGGTCTCCGCGGCCTGCGACCTGGACCCCGGGACGATCCGGGCGATCGCCCGGGAGCTGGCGGCCGCCCCCTGCGCGGCCGTCTACGGGCGCATCGGCAGCTGCACCGTCGAGCACGGGACCCTGGCCAGCTGGCTCGTCGACGTGCTCAACATCCTGACCGGAAACCTCGACCGCCCCGGCGGAGCTCTCTTCCCGCTCTCCGCCACCTCCCGCGCCCCCCGGCCCGCCGGTCCGGGCAGGGGCTTCGACCTCGGCCGGTGGGCGAGCCGGGTCTCCGGCCACCCCGAGGCCAAGGGGGAACTGCCCGCGGCCGCACTCGCCGAGGAGATCGAGACACCCGGCGGAGACCGTATCCGGGCCCTGATCGTCATCGCGGGGAACCCGGTGCTCAGCGCCCCGGACGGGAACCGCCTGGACCGTGCGCTCGCCGAGGACCTGGACTTCATGGTCAGCGTCGACCCGTACCTCAACGAGACCGCCCGTCACGCGGACGTCGTGCTCCCGCCACCGCCGCCGTCCCAGAGCGCCCACTTCGACTTCTCCCTCAACTCCCTGGCCGTCCGCAACCAGGTCCGCTACAGCCGTCCCGCGGTGCCGCTCGAGGAAGGGAGGATGGACGAGTGCGAGATCCTCGCACGGCTGATCCTCGCCGCCGGCGGCAACCACGGTGCTCCTCACGGAGCCGTCGACGACCAGGTCATCGCCGCCACGCTCGACAAGGCGGGCCTGCCCCAGGAGTTCGCCGCGGAGCTGACCGGCCGCACCGGAGCCGAGCGGCGACTCGACCTGATGCTCCGTCTCGGCCCCTACGACCTGACGCTGGAGCGGCTGCTCGCCCATCCGCACGGCATCGACCTCGGCCCTCTCCGGCCACGGCTGCCGCAGGTGCTCAGGACCCGGAGCGGCCGCATCGAACTCCTGCCGGCGCCGGTCGCCGCCGACCTGCCACGACTGCGCGCGACGCTCGCCGAGCGGCCCGCCTCGCTCGTCCTCGTCGGCCGCCGCCACCTGCGCTCCAACAACAGCTGGATGCACAACATCGCCTCGCTGCGCGGTGGTTCGAACGTCTGCACCCTCCAGATCCATCCGGAGGACGCGGCCAGGCTCGGACTCGCCGAAGGCGGCACGGCCACGATCACCGCGGCCGGCGGCCAGGTCGAGGCTCCCGCCGAGATCACCGACTCCGTACGCCCGGGGGTCGTGAGCCTTCCGCACGGCTGGGGCCACAACCGCCCCGGGACCCGTACGGAGGTCGCGGCCGGGGACCCGGGAGTCAACGTGAACCAGCTCCTGGACGGCACCCTGCTTGACCCGCTGTCGGGGACCGCGGTGCTCAACGCCGTCCCGGTGGCCGTGGCGCCGGCCCGTTGACCGGGGGCCCCGCCCGGGCGGCCGGCGCGTCGACGCCTTGCGGGCGCCGTCCCCGGGCCCACGACGTCGTCCGGACGCAGGCGCTGCCGGCGGCTCGGAGGGGATCGTCAGGTGCCGCACGGGCCGGCCGTCCCGGGCCGCGTCCCCGCACGGCCGCGCCGGGCCGGACGCCCCCGCGCCGAGAGGGACTCCGCCCGAGGGAGCGGCCCTTCCCGGGGCGCCGGGGTGTCCGGAGCCGTCCCGCCCACGGGCATCCCCCGCCCGGCGCGCCGGTGTGTCTGCCGGCCGTGCGTGATCTGTGTCTCCGGTGGTTCCCTGGCGCCAAAAAACTAACAGCGCTAGTTTGGGCCGGGACGGTATCCGTCGGTACGGCGTACGGCTTCGGCGGCAGGCACAGCGAGCCCGGGAGGAACAGCCATGAAGGCGCATGACGGGATGTACATCGGCGGGGAGTGGCGGCCCGCCGTGGGCAGGGACACGATCGCGGTCGTGAACCCCGCCGACGAGCAGGTCATCGGCCATGTCCCGGCGGGAACCGCCGAGGACGTCGACGCCGCGGTACGCGCCGCACGCTCCGCCTTCCCCGGCTGGGCGGCCACACCCCCGGCCGAGCGCGCGGAACGGATCGCCGCCCTGCGGGACGCGCTCGCCGCCCGCAAGGACGAGATCGCCGAGACGGTCACGGCGGAGCTCGGCTCACCGCTGCCGCTCTCCCAGGCGGTGCACGCGGGTGTCCCGGTCCTGGTCGCCGGTTCGTACGCCGACCTCGCCGCGGCCTACTCCTTCGAGGAGAAGCTCGGCAACTCCACCGTGCTGCTGGAGCCCGTCGGAGTGGTCGGTGCGATCACGCCCTGGAACTACCCCCTCCACCAGATCGTCGCCAAGGTGGCCCCGGCCCTCGCCGCGGGCTGCACCGTCGTCCTCAAACCCGCCGAGGACACCCCGCTCACCGCGCAGCTCTTCGCCGAGGTCACCCAGGAGGCCGGGCTGCCGGCCGGAGTCTTCAACCTGGTCACCGGCATCGGCGCGGTGGCGGGCCAGGCACTCGCCGGGCACGAGGGGGTCGACCTCGTCTCGTTCACCGGTTCGACGGCCGTGGGCAAGCAGATCGGGGCCACCGCGGGAGCGGCCGTCAAGCGGGTCGCGCTGGAGCTCGGAGGCAAGTCCGCCAACGTGATCCTGCCGGGCGCCGACCTCGCCAAGGCGGTCAACGTCGGCGTGGCCAACGTGATGTCCAACTCCGGGCAGACCTGCAGCGCGTGGACCAGGATGCTGGTCGACGCCGAGCGGTACGAGGAGGCCGTCGGCCTCGCCGCCACCGCGGTCGCCAAGTACGTACCGGGGGAGCGGGTGGGCCCGGTCGTCAACGCCAAGCAGCAGGCCCGGGTGCGCGGTTACATCGAGAAGGGCGTCGAGGAGGGTGCCCGCCTCGTCGCGGGAGGCCCCCAGGCGCCCAAGGAGCGGGGCTACTACGTCAGCCCCACCGTGTTCGCCGACGTGACCCCGGACATGACGATCGCACGGGAGGAGATCTTCGGCCCGGTCCTCTCGATCCTGCGCTACGAGGACGTCGACGACGCCCTGCGGATCGCGAACGACACCGTGTACGGACTGGCCGGTGCGGTCTGGGGCGCGGACGAGGCCGAGGCCGTGGCCTTCGCCCGCCGTATGGACACCGGACAGGTGGACATCAACGGCGGCCGCTTCAACCCCCTGGCCCCGTTCGGTGGTTACAAGCAGTCCGGGGTGGGGCGCGAGCTCGGCCCGCACGGCCTCTCCGAGTACCTCCAGACCAAGTCCCTCCAGTTCTGATCCCACGCCGATCCACCGAGGAGTCTGTTCGTGGTCCGCGCCGCCGTACTGCCCGCCGTCGGAGCTCCCCTGGAGATCACCGACATCGAACTCCCGGAGCCCGGCCCCGGCCAGGTGAGCATCAGCCTCGCCGCCGCCGGTGTCTGCCACTCCGACCTGTCCCTGTCCAACGGCACCATGCGGCTGCCCGTCCCCGCCGTCCTCGGACACGAGGGAGCCGGCACGGTGCTCGCCGTCGGTGAGGGCGTCACCCACGTCGCCGCCGGTGACCCGGTCGTCCTCAACTGGGCCCCCTCCTGCGGAGCGTGCTTCCACTGCGGGATCGGTGAGGTGTGGCTCTGCGCCGACGCGCTGAAGGGCGCGGCGAACATCCACGCCCGCACCGCGGACGGCACCGAGCTGCACCCCGGTCTGAACGTCGCCGCCTTCGCCCAGGAGACCGTCGTCGCCGCCAACTGCGTGCTGCCCGCTCCGGCGGGCGTCCCCCTGGAGGACGCCGCGCTGCTCGGCTGCGCGGTCCTGACCGGGTACGGGGCGGTCCACCACTCCGCCCGGGTCCGCGAGGGCGAGAGCGTCGTCGTCCTCGGCATCGGGGGAGTCGGCCTCGCCGTGCTCCAGGCCGCCCGCATCGCCGGAGCGTCGAAGATCATCGCGGTGGACGTCTCACCGGAGAAGGAGGAACTCGCGCGCGCGGCCGGGGCCACCGACTACGTCGTCGCGTCGGACAGGACCCCGCGCGCCGTACGGGCGCTCACGAACGGCCAGGGTGCCGACGTCGCCGTGGAGTGCGTGGGCCGGCCCGCCACCATCCGCGGGGCCTGGGAGTCCACCCGCCGCGGCGGCCGCACCACGGTCGTCGGCATCGGCGGCAAGGACCAGCAGGTGACCTTCAACGCCCTGGAGATCTTCCACTGGGGCCGCTCCCTCACCGGCTGCGTCTACGGCAACAGCGACCCGGAACGGGACCTCCCGGTCCTCGCCGAGCACATCCGCGCCGGGCGGTTCGACCTCTCCGCCCTCGTCACCGAGCGGATCTCGCTGGACGGCATCCCCGCCGCCTTCGAGAACATGGTCGCGGGCAAGGGCGGACGCGCGCTGGTCGTCTTCTGATTCCGCCCCGGCCGGGTGCCCGTGCCGCGCACCGGCACCCGGCCGGGTACGGCCTCCCTCAGGAGTCCGCCTGCCGTCCGGCGCCGTCCGGCGCCCGGGAGGCACCGGCGGGGGCTCCCCGGCGCCGGCGCCCCCGCGAGACCGCGACGCCGGCCAGGCAGAGCAGTCCGCCCGCGACGGTGAGGAGGGCCGGCACCTCGTCCAGGAGCAGCCAGGACATCAGCACCACCAGTGCGGGCACCGCGTACGTCGTCGCGCCCATCCGGCCCGCGGTCGTCCGTGACAGTGCGTACGCCCAGGTCGTGAAGGCGAGAGCCGTCGGGAACACCCCGAGATAGACCATGTTCAGCGTGGCGGACGCGGGCGCGGCTGCGGCCTCGGAGACCAGCACACCGGTGAACGGCAGGCAGGCGACCGTACCGGTCAGGCAGCCGAACGTGGTGATCTGCAGGGCGGATCCGTGCCGGAGCGCGGGCTTCTGGCCCACCACGCCACCCGCGTACGCGATCGCGGCGACGAGGCACAGCACCACGCCGAGCACCGACGAACCGCCGTGCTCCGACATCGACAGCCCGACCACCGCGGCGCCCGCGAAGGAGACCCCCATGCCGACGAGCAGCCTGCGCGGGAGCCCTTCGCCCAGGAGCCTCGCGCCCAGCAGCGCGATCAGGATCGGGCCGATGTTCACGACCATCGCCGCGGTACCCGCGTCGACCTGCTGCTCGCCCCAGTTCAGCACCACCATGTAGAGCCCGAACCAGAGCAGCCCCGATGCCAGGATGCCCGGCCACGCCGCCCGGGCGGGGAGCCCCTCGCGGCGTACCAGCAGGATCGCGCCCAGAGTCACCGTTCCCGCGAGGAGCCGGCCCAGCGCGAGCGCGCCCGGCGAGTACGCGTCCCCGGCGCTCCGGATGGAGACGAAGGCGGAGGCCCACAGGATGACCGTGGTGCAGGCGGCGGCGGGGGCGCGCCAGTCGCGCCCGGTCGCGGCAGGTGCGCCGGGAGGCGCGATCGGTGTTGTCGTCATGGCCACGACGTTAGGCCGAGGACGTTGCGGCGCCCACCGAATTGTCGGGCACGCCGAGATCCGCCGGCGTGAGGCCCAGCAGCTCTGACAGCGCGTGCGAGCCGGCCGGGGTCGCGCGCACCGCCCGGCCCGTACCGACGCGCTCGCACCACCCGGAGTCCAGCGCGTGCGCGCACAGGGCGGCTCCGGCCGTTCCCGCCAGATGCGGCCGCCGTTCGGTCCAGTCCAGGCAGGCGCGGGCCAGGGGGCGCCGGGCCGGCGTCGGGCCGGCGCCGAGGCCGACACCGAGTCCGGCGAACCACCGCAGGCCGTCGTCGGTGAGGGCGAAACCGGTGTCCTGGCGCAGGAGTCCCCGCGCGGTCATCGCGTCGGTGATGCGGATGCCGAGCCGCCCGGCCAGATGGTCGTAACAGGTGCGCCCCAGGGCCAGTGCGTGCCGGAGGCTCGCCTCGCGCAGGGTGCGCGCGGGCGCCGGTGCGCCGGGGAGCACATGGGCGGCCAGCGCCTCCACGAGCTGCGCGGTCCGTGCGTCGGCGAGCCGCACGTAGCGGTGGCGGCCCTGGCGTTCCTCCGCCAGCAGCCCGCCGGCGACCAGCTTGCCCAGGTGCTCGCTGGCCGTGGACGGGGCGACCCCCGCGCACCGGGCCAGTTCCCCGGCCGTCCAGGCCCGGCCGTCGAGCAGCGCGAGGCAGAAGGACGCGCGGGTCTCGTCCGCGAGGAGGGCCGCGAACGCCGCGAGCCGGGGCGCCGCGGGGTCGCGGGGTGGCGTACGGGTCATGCGTCCAGGATGCGTCAGCGACCGTTCGGCGCGTGCCGAACGGTGCGCTCGCCCACCGTCTGCCCGTACTGGAGCGCCAGGCCGTCCAGCAGGGCGCGCAGCCCGGTCTCGAAGGCGCCCTCGTCCACCTGCTGCCGGCGCTCGGCCAGGAGATGGGCCTGGCCCAGGTGCGGGTAGTCGGCGGGGTCGTAGGCCGTCTCGTCGTCGACGAACCCGCGGGCGAAGGAACCGAGCGCCGACCCGGTGATGAAGTAGCGCATCAGGGCGCCGATGTACGTGGCCTGGGCGGGCGGCCAGCCGGCCCTGACCATGGCGCCGAAGACCGCGTCCGCGACCCGCAGACCGGCCGGACGGCGGCCGGGCCCCTGCGCGAGCACCGGGACGATGTGCGGATGCGCCGCGAGCGCCGCGCGGTAGGAGACGGCCCAGTCGTGCAGGGCGGCGGGCCAGTCGCGCGGATCGGACTCCTCGAACATCGACAGGTCCACCTGGGCGGACACCGCGTCGGCCACCGCGTCCAGGATCTCGTCCTTGTTCCGGAAGTGGTTGTACAGCGAGGGGCCGCTGACCCCCAGCTCCGCGGCGAGCCGGCGGGTCGAGACGGCGTCCAGTCCCTCGGCGTCCACGAGCGAACCCGCCGCCTCGACGATGCGGTCTCTGCTCAGGAGGGGCTTGCGCGGTCGGGCCATGCGGCACATAGTAGGGCCTGCAAGCGAAAAACTAGCAGTGCTAATTTAAAGTGGGGTGTCGCAGGATGGACCTGGAGCTGAGCGAGGAGCAGGACGCCGTCAGGCAGCTCGCCGAGGACTTCGTCGCGCGGGAGATCACCCCGCACGTCGTCGAGTGGGACCGCGCCGAGAGTGTCGACAAGTCGATCGTGAAGAAGCTGGGCGCCCTCGGCTTCCTCGGGCTGACGATCCCGGAGGAGTACGGCGGCTCGGGTGGCGACCACCTCGCCTACTGCCTGGTGACCGAGGAGCTGGGGCGCGGTGACTCCTCGGTGCGCGGCATCGTCTCGGTCTCCCTCGGCCTGGTCGCCAAGACGATCGCCTCCTGGGGCAGCGAGGAGCAGAAGCGGCAGTGGCTGCCCCGGCTCACCGCGGGCGAGGCCGTGGGCTGCTTCGGGCTCACGGAACCGGGCACCGGCTCCGACGCCGGGAACCTGACGACCCGGGCCGTTCGGGACGGTGACGACTACGTCGTCAACGGCACCAAGATGTTCATCACCAACGGCACCTGGGCCGATGTCGTCCTGCTGTTCGCGCGCACCGGGGACACCCCCGGCCACCGCGGTGTCTCCGCCTTCCTGGTGCCGGCCGACAGCCCGGGGCTGACCCGGCGGACCGTCCACGGGAAGCTGGGGCTGCGCGGGCAGGCCACCGCCGAACTGGTGCTGGAGGACGTCCGCGTCCCCGCCTCCGCGCTCCTGGGCCCGGAGGGCAAGGGCTTCTCCGTCGCGATGTCCGCCCTCGCCAAGGGGCGCATGTCCGTCGCCGCGGGCTGCGTCGGCATCGCCCAGGCGGCCCTCGACGCCGCCGTGCGGTACGCGGGCGAGCGCGAGCAGTTCGGCAAGTCCATCGCGAGCTACCAGCTCGTCCAGGAGCTCATCAGCGACATCTCCGTGGACGTCGACGCGGCACGCATGCTCACCTGGCGCGTCGCCGACCTCGTCGACCGCGGCCAGGACTTCGCCACCGCGGCCTCCACCGCCAAGCTGTTCGCCTCCGAGGCCGCGGTCCGGGCGGCCAACAACGCCCTGCAGGTCTTCGGCGGCTACGGCTACATCGACGAGTACCCCGTCGGCAAGCTGGTCAGGGACGCCCGTGTGATGACCCTCTACGAGGGCACCAGCCAGATCCAGAAGCTGATCATCGGCCGGGCGCTGACGGGCGTCTCCGCCTTCTGAGCCGGGCGCGATGAGTACCGGGTGAGTACGCCGGCGGATACCGGCGTACTCCGTCCGGGCCGGATGCTGGGCCGCATGAGCGACTCATCTTCGGTCAAGCAGCAGAGCACCGCCGCCTTCTACGGCCAGGCCGTCCTCTCCTTCGGTGTGGCGATGGGCGCGGTGGCCCTCGGCATCTTCTTCCTCGACGCCGACGCCTGGGTACGGGCGTTCCTCGCCATCGGCGTCCTCTACCTCGTCACCTCGTGCTTCACTCTCGCCAAGGTCATCAGGGACCGGCAGGAGGAGGGCCGGATCGTCAGCAGGGTCGACCAGGCCAGGCTGGAGAAGATCCTCGCCGAGCACGACCCCTTCCAGAAGCTCTGAGATCCGGGCTCCCCGCACCTCTAAGCGCTTGCTCAGGTTCGAGGTATGGTGTTCGTCCTGCCAGCGGAAAGGGGCACGTGGCGATATGAGCACGGCGCAGGAGAGCGACGGCGAGAACGCGCCGTGGAGCGAGGTCACGCCCGAGGCGGCGAGGCGGCTGCTCGTCGCGGCCGTCGAGGCCTTCGCCGAGCGGGGTTACCACGCCACCACCACCCGCGACATCGCCGGACGGGCCGGCATGAGCCCGGCGGCGCTCTACATCCACTACAAGACCAAGGAGGAGCTGCTCCACCGCATCAGCAGGATCGGGCACGACCGTGCCCTGCTCCTCCTGGAGGACGCGGCGGCCAAGGACGGCACGGCGGCCGAACGGCTCGCCGACGCGGTCCGCTCCTTCGTGAGCTGGCACGCCGAGCGCCACACGACCGCCAGGGTCGTGCAGTACGAGCTCGAGGCGCTCGGCGACGAGCACCGTGCCGAGATCGTCGCCCTGCGCAGGCGGAGCGACGGCGCGGTGCGCGGGATCATCGACGACGGCGTCCGGGCGGGCGAGTTCGACGTGGCGGACATCCCCGGTACCGCGCTCGCCGTGCTGTCCCTCTGCATCGACGTCGCGCGCTGGTTCAACGTGCGCGGCAGCCGGACCCCCGAGGAGGTCGGCGAACTGTACGCCGGTCTCGTCCTGCGCATGGTGGGCGCGGGGAAGTGACGCCGGGCGGCCCTCGGGAGCCCGGCGCACCCCCGCCCGGTCAGAAGTAGTAGCGGGACACCGACTCCGCGACGCACGCCGGCTTGTCGCCGCCCTCACGCTCGATGGTGACCAGGGCGGTCACCTGGACGCCGCCGCCGGCCTCCTCGACGCTCTTGAGCACCGCCGTGGCGCGCAGCCGCGAGCCCACCGGGACGGTCGAGGGGAAGCGGACCTTGTTGGTGCCGTAGTTGATGCCCATCTTCGCGCCCTCGACCGCGAGGACCTGGGGGACCAGGGCGGGCAGCAGCGACAGCGTCAGGTAGCCGTGCGCGATCGTGGTGCCGAAGGGGCCCGCCGCCGCGCGCTCCGGGTCGACGTGGATCCACTGGTGGTCACCCGTCGCCTCCGCGAACTGGTCGATCCTCTTCTGCTCGACCTCCAGCCAGTCGCTGTGCCCGAGCTGCTCGCCCACGGCGTCCCGCAGCTCCTGGGCGGACGTGAAGATCTTCGGCTCTGCCATGTTCCTGGTCCCTGCCTTCCGGCTGTCCGATCGCCCTCTCCGGGCAATGTCTAAGCGCTTGCTCAGCATGGTTGGGCCGCGCCTCCCTGTCAACGAGAGCCGTCCGGGATTCGGAAGCCGGCGATGCGGGACCGAGGGGTGCCCTTAGGGTCGGGGCGTGCCACAGATCCCGCAGACCCGCCACGAACTCACGGTCGGACAGCTCTCCGCGCGCAGCGGCGCGGCGGTGTCCGCGCTGCACTTCTACGAGACCAAGGGCCTGATCAGCAGCACCCGCACGAGCGGGAACCAGCGCCGCTACACCAGGGACGCGCTGCGCCGGGTGGCGTTCGTCCGCGCCGCGCAGCGGGTGGGCATCCCGCTCGCCACCATCCGGGACGCGCTCCGCGAACTGCCTGAGGAGCGCACGCCCACGCGCGAGGACTGGGCCCGGCTCTCGCGGTCCTGGCGCTCGGAGCTGGACGAGCGGATCAAGCAGCTGGCGCGGCTGCGGGACCACCTCACCGACTGCATCGGCTGCGGATGCCTGTCGCTGGAGACCTGCGTGCTGTCCAACCCGGACGACGTGTTCGGCGACCGGCTGACCGGATCACGGCTGATGCCCGAGCGGCGGGCACCGGAAGCCTGAGCGGAGCGCACCCGGCCGTTCCTGAGCGCGTCCCCGCTCCGCCGTACCCCTCGTCCAGGCGCCGTCGCCGGGTCCCGTCAGGCGGCCGACGCCAGGTTCCCGGCGCGGGTCCCGCGTGCCTTCGCCAGGGCGCCCGCCGTCAGTACGGGCCGGGGGACCGCGATGCCGCACCCCGTGCAGACCGGTCCGGACCACGGCTCCCGGTCCAGGCCGTGGCGCCAGGTGATCCCGCCGCCCGAGCAGACCGGGCAGGTGGCGCCCGGCCGGGTCCCCAGTGCGGTGATCAGCCTGCCCAGAACCTCGGCGAGCGGGGCGTCGGGGTGGACCTCCGGGTCCTCGCAGTGGGCGATTCCGTGGCCGCCCCAGGTCCGCCTGTGCCAGTCGTCGAACGACCCCGGCCGGCGCAGGCCGTCGTGCTTCTCCCGGCGCCGCCGCTCGGCGAAGCCGGCCTCGTACGCGAGCCACACGGCCCGCGCCTCCTCCAGTTCCTCCAGCGCGTGGATCAGCCGCACCGGATCGGGCGTCCGGTCCTCGGGTTCGATCCCGTGCCGGACGCACAGATGGTCCCAGGTCGCCCGGTGACCGTACGGGGCGAACCGTTCCAGGCACTTGCGCAGCGAGTACCGCCGCAGGGGCAGATCGCCCCGTGGATCGCGGACCTGTCTCGCAAGACTCCGGAAACCGGCCATGGCCGCCACCTCCGTCGCTCGTTCATCGCGTCAAGGGATGGACGTACGACTGCCCGATTCGGCTCCATCGAAAGGTGAAAAGCGTCCACGGATCGAGATGGCCGAGGTGTGACCGTGTGACGATTCGGAAAATGTGACTGATGTTCATCTTACCGGCGGGTCCTACCGCCAGTAACCTCCGGCGCAATCGGCCACCCGGAGGAGCACGCATGCCCCCACGCACCCGCACCCTCAGAGCCGCCGCAGCCGCGGCCGTCCTCGCCCTCGGTACCTCCCTCCTCGCCTCGGCGCCCCAGGCTGGAGCGGCGGAACCCGCGCCTCTCGCCGTCACCGACCACTGCGGCCGGCAGTGCGCCGACATCCTGCCGCCCGGTGAGAACGGCAACGCCACGCTCGTCGAGATCCTCGGGAACAAGACGCTGGGCACGCACCCCGCGCACAGCGACGACCAACTCGACCGCTACAGCGCCCTGGTGGCCGGACACACGGGCCTCACCGACGGCAAGCTGACGGACTTCTTCAACGACGCCTCCTTCGGCGTCGCCGCCGACCAGGTGGAGTCCGTGACGAAGCCCCGCGAGGACGTCACGATCACCCGGGACAAGAAGAGCGGCGTCCCCCACATCAAGGGCACCACCCGCTACGGCACCGAGTTCGGCGCGGGTTTCGCGGCCGGACAGGACAGGCTCTGGCTGATGGACCTCTTCCGGCACATCGGGCGGGGGCAGCTGACCTCCTTCGCCGGGGGAGCACTGGCCAACCAGGGACTCGAGCAGCAGTTCTGGCCGCAGGCCCCGTACACCGAGGCGGACCTCCAGGCCCAGGTCGAACGGATCAGGACGACCGAGGGCGCGCGCGGCGAGCAGGCCATGGCCGACGCCCAGGCGTACGTCGACGGGATCAACGCCTACCGGGCGAAGTCGAAGAAGGGCCGCTATTTCCCCGGTGAGTACGTCCTCACCGGGAAGATCGACGCGATCACCAACATCGGCGAGATCCAGCCGTTCGAGCTCACCGACCTGATCTCGATCGCCTCGGTCGTGGGCGGGCAGTTCGGCGGCGGAGGCGGCGGCGAGGTCCAGGCCGCGCTCTCGCTCCTCGCCGCCCAGCAGAAGTACGGGATCGAGGAGGGCACCCGGGTCTGGGAGTCCTTCCGGCAGCGCAACGACCCCGAGGCCGTCCTCACCGTGCACGACGGCACCTCGTTCCCCTACGCGGGCAAGCCCGGCACGGCGCGCGGAACCGCCCTGCCCGACCCCGGCTCCGTCACACCCGAACCCCTGATCTTCGACCGCACCGGTTCGGCGGGCACGGACACCAAGGCACCGGTGAAGGCCCCGGCCTCGCTCAGGCCGCTCCAGGGCATGTACGACGACGGGGTGATCCCGGAGGGCTCGCTCCCCGGCTCCGGCGAGGGGGCGCAGCGGCGCGGGATGTCCAACGCCCTGCTGGTCTCCGGCAAGCACACCGCGAGCGGCAACCCCGTCGCGGTCATGGGTCCCCAGACCGGCTACTTCGCGCCACAGCTGATGATGCTCCAGGAGTTGCAGGGGCCGGGCATCAGCGCCCGCGGGGTGTCCTTCGCCGGGGTCGGCATGTACATCCAGATGGGCCGGGGCCAGGACTACGCCTGGAGCGCCACCTCGGCCGCCCAGGACATCACCGACACCTACGCCGTGGAGCTCTGCGAACCCGACGGCTCCACACCCACCAAGGACTCCACGCACTACCGCAGGAACGGATCCTGCGCGCCCATGGAGAAGATGGAGCGGACCAACTCCTGGAAGCCGACCGTCGCCGACTCCACCGCCAAGGGCTCCTACCGGATGCAGGTCTGGCGCACCGACTACGGCATCGTCACCCACCGCGCCACCATCGGGTCGAAGCCCGTCGCGTACACCTCGCTGCGCACCACCTACCGGCACGAGGCCGACTCCATCATCGGCTTCCAGCTGCTCAACGACCCGGCGTACGTGACGGACGCGGCCTCCTTCCAGCAGGCGGCCTCCCACATCGACTACGCCTTCAACTGGTTCTACGCGGACTCCCGCACCACCGCCTACTACAACAGCGGGATGAACCCGGTCCGCGCCGAGGGCGTGGACGCCGCCCTGCCCGTCAAGGCGGAGAAGGCGTACGAGTGGCGGGGCTACGACCCCGCGGCCAACACCACCGACTACACCCCGTTCGCCGAGCACCCGCACTCCAGCGGGCAGGACTACTACATCTCCTGGAACAACCGCCAGGCGCGGGACTACTCCACGGCCGGGTTCGGCTTCGGGTCCGTGCACCGGGGCGACCTGCTCGACGAACGGGTGTCCGCACTCGTCGCGGAGGGCGGGGTGACCCGGGCATCCCTCACCCGGGCCATGGAGGAGGCCGCGCTCACCGACCTGCGCGGGGAGCAGCTGCTGCCCGAGCTCCTGAAGGTGGTGCGTTCCCAGCCGGTCACCGACCCCGGGCTGAACGCGGTGGTGCAGCAGCTGGACGCCTGGCGGGCCGCCGGGGCGCAGCGCAAGGAGACCGCCCCGGGTTCCCGTGCCTACACGCACGCCGACGCCGTCCGGATCATGGACGCGTGGTGGCCGAAGCTGATCGAGGCGGAGTTCCGTCCGGGCCTCGGCGACGGCCTCTACGACGCGCTGACGGTCAACCTGGCCACCGACGAGTCGCCCGCCGCGAGCCACGGGCCGAGCGGTGCGCACAGCGGCTCGGCCTTCCAGTTCGGATGGTGGGGTTTCGCCGACAAGGACCTGCGCCAGGTCCTCGGACAGCCCGTCAAGGGGCCGCTGGCGAGGACCTACTGCGGCAACGGCGACCTGAGCACCTGCCGCGCGGCGCTGCTGAGCACCCTGAAGGCGGCGGCGGCCGAGCCGGCGGACGAGGTCTATCCCGGCGACGACAGCTGCGGTGCGGGTGAGCAGTGGTGCACCGACGCGATCGTCCACCGTCCGTTGGGCGGGATCGCGCAGAAGTCGGTCCACTGGCAGAACCGGCCCACCTACCAGCAGGTCGTGGAGTTCCCCTCGCACCGCTGATCACAGCTGAGCGACCGTGTGCACGCGGCCGCCGGACTGGGCGCCTGCGAGCCCGTCCGGCGGCCGTGCCGCGTGCGGTCAGCGGTACTGCAGATACCGGCGGCGTACCGCCCGGAAGGCCGCCAGCTCCTCCGACCAGGCACCCACGACCTCGTCCGTGTCCGCCCCGGCGTCGATCATCGTGCGGACGCGGGTGCTGCCCGAGAGCCGGTCGATCGCGTTGTCCGGGCGCCACCCGAAGTCGCTCCAGGTCTTCCTGGCCGTCACCAGCAGGCCGATCCCCGTGCGGACGGGGTCGAAGGCCACACGGTCCTGGACGTGAACCTGGACCCCGCCCACCGTCTTCCCGGCGAACTTGGAGAAGGTCGGCGCGAAGTAGGCCTCACGGAAGGCCACTCCGGGCAGCTCCAGCGCGTTCGCCGCGTCCGCCCAGCGGTGGTCGATCCCCTCGGCGCCGAGCAGTTCGAACGGCCGTGTCGTCCCCCGCCCCTCGGAGAGCAGCGTGCCCTCGAACAGGCAGGTCCCCGAGTAGACCACCGCGGTCTCGGGCGTCGGCATGTTGGGGCTCGGCGGCACCCACGGCAGGCCGGACGCGTCGAAGAAGTCGTCACGGCGCCAGCCGGACATCTTCACGATCTCCAGCTCCACCGGCCGCTCCGCGAGGAACTCCGCGTTGAACAGGAGCGCAAGCTCCGTCACCGTCATCCCGTGGGCCTGCGAGATCTCCCGGCGTCCCACGAACGACGAGAAGGCCGGATCGAGCACCGGACCCAGAGCCGCCCGGCCGGTCATCGGGTTCGGCCGGTCCAGGACGACGAACCGCTTGCCGGCGAGCGCGGCGGCCTCCATGCAGTCGTACAGCGTCCAGATGTACGTGTAGAAGCGGGCACCCACGTCCTGGATGTCGAAGACGACGGTGTCGACGCCCGACGCGGTGAAGATGTCGGCCAGCGGCTGCCCGTTCTTCAGGTACGTGTCGTAGACGGGGAGACCGGTGGCCGGGTCGTCGTAGCGGCCCTCCGAACCGCCCGCCTGGGCGGTACCCCTGAAGCCGTGCTCGGGCCCGAAGACCGCGGTGAGGTTCACCCGGTCGTCGGGATGCATCACGTCGACGATGTGGCGTACGTCGGAGGTGACCCCGGTCGGGTTGGTGACGATCCCCACCTTCTCCCCGGAGAGCATCCGGTACCCGTCGGCGGCCAGCCGGTCGAATCCGGTACGGACCTTGGGCCGCCCCCCGCCGTGCCCGCCCGACGCCACCGCCGTACCGGGGACGGAAGCGGTCGTCGCGAGGGCGCCCATCGCACCGCCGACAGCCAGCAAACCACGCCTGGACAGGGTCATTCCGCTACCTCCATGATCACATCGATGGTCATGGTCACGCACGCTAGCGCGGCTGTGGGCTACACGGAACGGCCGTGACTGGGCAGATTCCCAGACCTGCCACGCCCCCCTTCCCCGATCACATACCGACTGGTTAGTCTGCCGGGAGGACGGCTTGGGAGAGGCGGAACCGATGAGCACGGTGCAGGGCGCTGGCGTAGTGGTGACCGGAGCGGGAGGCGGCATCGGAGCCGCGCTCGCCCGCAGATTCGCCGCGGAGGGCGCGCGGGTCGTCGTCAACGACCTCGACGGCGGCCGTGTCCGGGCGCTCGCCGAGGAGATCGGCGGCATGGTCGTCGCGGGGGACGCCTCCGCCGTCGTCGACGCCGCGCGGGAGGCGCTCGACGGCCGGATCGACGTGTTCTGCGCCAACGCGGGCCTCGCCTCGGGCGGCGACGCCTTCGCCGAGGAGGACGTCTGGGCCAGGGCCTGGGACGTCAACGTGATGGCGCACGTCCGCGCGGCCAAGGCCCTGCTGCCCGAGTGGCTCGAGCGCGGCAGCGGCCGCTTCGTCTCCACGGCCTCCGCGGCCGGGCTGCTGACGATGATCGGCGCCGCCCCGTACAGCGTCACCAAGCACGGCGCCGTCGCCTTCGCGGAGTGGCTCTCGCTGACCTACCGCCACCGCGGCGTCCAGGTCCACTCGATCTGCCCGCAGGGGGTGCGCACGGACATGCTGTCGAACGCGGGATCCGCCGGCGATCTGGTGCTGGCACCCACCGCCATCGAACCGGAGGCCGTCGCGGACGCGCTGTTCGAGGCGATGGCCGAGGACCGCTTCATGGTCCTGCCGCACCCCGAGGTCGCCGGTTACTACCGCCACCGCGCGAGCGACCCCGACCAGTGGATCGGCAACATGAACCGGCTGCAGCAGAAGTGGGAGGGTGCCCGGGCATGACCGACTCGATCTACGCGGCGAAGCCCTGGACCGCCCTGCTCAGCGAGGCCCAGCTGGCCCCCGTCCACCCCGCCGAGACCGTGCTGCACGCCTTCCGCGCGGCCGTCGCCAGAGCTCCGGAACACACCGCGCTCGCCTACTTCGACGGACGCCTCGGCTACCGGGAGAGCGACGAGCTGTCAGACTCCGTCGCCGGGCACCTCGCCGCAGAGGGGCTGGAGCGCGGTGACCGTGTCGCGATCATGCTCCAGAACACCCCGCACTTCGTGCTCGCCCTGCTGGGCGCCTGGAAGGCGGGCGCGACCGTGGTCCCCCTCAACCCGATGTACAAGTCGGGCGAGGTGGGGCACGTGCTGAACGACGCGGGCGTGACCGCGCTGATCTGCTCCGATCGGGCCTGGGACTCCTATCTGCGGGCCACCGCGGAGGCCGCGCCGAGCGTCCGGATCACCCTCACCGCCTGCGAGCGCGACCTCCAGAGCACCGACGACCCCCGGGTGCTGGGCTTCGAACGGCTCCCCGCGCCCGCCGCCGACGACCGGGCACGCGACCTCGTCGAAGTGGCCCGCCGAGGGCTCGCCGCCCCGCGGGACCGCGAGCTCACCGCTTCGGACACCGCCCTCATCAGCTACACCTCGGGCACCAGCGGCACGCCCAAGGGGGCCATGAACTCCCACGGCAACATCATGGTCAACGCCGAGCGCCAGCGGGCCGGACACCCCATAGCCGAGGGCTCCGCCTACTTCGCGCTCGCGCCCCTCTTCCACATCACCGGCATGGTGTGCCAGCTCGCCGCCTGCCTGGCCAACGCGGGCACCCTGGTCCTCGCCTACCGATTCGAGGCGAGCGTCGTCCTGGAGGCCTTCGCCGAGCACCGCCCCGCCTACACGGTCGGCCCCTCGACCGCCTTCATGGCGCTCGCCGCGCACCCCGCCGCCACCCCGGAGCACTTCGCCTCCTTCAAGGTGATCTCCTCGGGAGGCGCGCCGCTCCCGCCGGCCCTGGTGGAGAAGTTCCGCGAGGACTTCGGCCCGTACATCCGCAACGGGTACGGGCTCACCGAGTGCACCGCCCCCTGCGCCTCCGTGCCGCCGGAGCGTGAGGCCCCGGTCGATCCCGTCTCCGGGACCCTGTCCGTCGGGGTGCCGGGCCCCGACACGGTGGTCCGGATCATCGACGAGAAGGGTGACGACGTGCCCTTCGGTGAACTGGGTGAGATCGCCGTACGCGGACCCCAGGTCGTCTCCGGCTACTGGAACCTCCCCGAAGCCACCGAGGCCGGCTTCCCCGACGGGGAACTGCGCACCGGGGACATCGGCTTCATGGACACGGCGGGCTGGCTCTACGTCGTGGACCGCAAGAAGGACATGATCAACGCCTCCGGCTTCAAGGTCTGGCCCCGCGAGGTCGAGGACGTCCTCTACACCCACCCCGCCGTCCGGGAGGCCGCCGTCGTGGGCGTCCCGGACGCCTACCGCGGCGAGACCGTCCGGGCCTACGTGAGCCTGCGGCCGGGCGCGGAGGCCGACGCGGGTGAGCTGGGCGCGTACTGCAAGGACCGGCTCGCCGCGTACAAGTACCCGCGCGAAGTCGAGATCCTGGCCGAACTCCCGAAGACGGCGAGTGGGAAGATCCTCAGGCGGGAACTGCGTTCCCCCCGTTAGAACAGTTCACGCACGGTACGAGAGGGCAGGTGGCGGCAATGGCCAAGGAGACGGACGCGGGCGGTGCGCCCGTACCCCAGAGGCTGCTGGCCGCCGCCACCCGGCTCTTCGCGGAGCGCGGCTACGACCGCACCTCCGTCCAGGAGATCGTCGAGGCCGCGGGCGTCACCAAGGGCGCGCTCTACCACTACTTCGGCTCCAAGGAGGACCTGCTCCAGGAGGTGTACGCCCGGGTCCTGCGACTCCAGCAGGAGCGGCTGGACGCCTTCGCGGACGCCGAGGCGCCGATCGAGCGGCGGCTGAGGGACGCGGCGGCGGACGTGGTCGTCACCACCATCGACAACCTCGACGACGCCTCCATCTTCTTCCGCTCGATGCACCACCTGAGCCCGGAGAAGAACAAGCAGGTCAGGATGGAGAGACGCCGCTACCACGAGCGGTTCCGGGCACTGATCGAGGAGGGGCAGCGGGCCGGCGTGTTCTCCTCCACGACCCCCGCCGACCTGGTGGTCGACTACCACTTCGGCTCCATCCACCACCTGTCCACCTGGTACAGCCCGGAGGGCCCGCTCACCCGGCTGGAGGTCGCCGACCACCTGGCGGACCTGCTGCTGCGGGCCCTTCGCCCCTGAACGGCTCGCCGGGGGCTCCCGCGTCGCCCAGGCAGGTCCAGCCGCCCCGGCTCCGCCGGGTCGCGCGGCCCGGGTGACCTGCCCAGCGGGGCCGCCGTCCGCCCGGGTCCGCCCGGCTGACGGCGACGCACGGCGTGCCGGCGTCCGCACCGGTGCGCCGGGGCGATCGCCACGCCGGCACCGGCCCTGACGAGACGGGCCGTCCCGTTCGCCCGCTCGGGGGCACCGGCGCGTTCCCGCGCACCCCCGGCTCCGGCGGGCCGTCCGCGCGTGCCCCCCGTGGCGCCGCGTACGCCGACGGTGAGGCGCGGCCCGATGGTGTTCGTTATCCGGACGCGGCTGTCCGAAAGGTGCCCTTGACGGTACGCGGTCATTGGCTGAGCATCGGGGACGCACCGAAGCACCTCAGCTCCAGGCCCCGGCCGCACACGGCCCGGGACCCCCCGCACGTTCCGTCAGTCCCCAACGGAATCCGGAGCCTTCGATGAGACCTGCCCGCCTCAGATCCCTCTCCGCCGCAGCGGCCCTCGCCGTGGCCGCCCTGCTGGCGACCACCGCCCCCGCCGCCCAGGCGGAGCCCGCCGGAGCCCTCGCGGCCCCCGACATCTCCCTCGCCAACGTCAAGGCGCACCTCACCCAGTTGCAGTCGATCGCCACCGCCAACGGAGGCAACCGCGCCCACGGAAGGACCGGCTACAAGGCCTCGGTCGACTACGTGAAGGCCAAGCTCGACGCGGCCGGATACAGCACGACGCTCCAGCAGTTCACCTCCGGCGGCGCCACCGGGTACAACCTGATCGCCGACTGGCCGGGAGGTGACCCGAACCAGGTCCTCATGGCCGGCTCCCACCTGGACTCGGTGACCTCGGGCGCCGGCATCAACGACAACGGATCAGGTTCGGCCGCCGTCCTGGAGACGGCCCTTGCGGTGTCCAGGGCGCAGTTCGCCCCCGACAAGCACCTGCGCTTCGCCTGGTGGGGCGCGGAGGAACTGGGCCTGGTCGGCTCCAAGTACTACGTCAACAACCTGGCCTCGACCGAGCGTTCCAAGCTCGCCGGCTACCTCAACTTCGACATGATCGGCTCGCCCAACCCCGGATACTTCGTCTACGACGACGACCCCGTCATCGAGCAGACCTTCAAGGCCTACTACGCGGGACTGTCGATACCCACGGAGATAGAGACCGAGGGCGACGGCCGCTCCGACCACGCCCCGTTCAAGAACGCCGGTGTCCCGGTGGGTGGCCTGTTCTCGGGGGCCGACTACACCAAGACCAGCGCCCAGGCGCAGAAGTGGGGCGGCACGGCCGGCCAGGCCTTCGACCGCTGCTACCACTCCTCGTGCGACACCACGTCGAACATCAACGACACGGCGCTGGACCGCAACAGCGACGCGGTGGCCCACGCCGTCTGGACCCTGTCCGCCGGCACCGTGACCCCGCCCACCGGCACGGTGTTCAGCAACACCGCCGACGTCGCCGTGCCCGACAACGGGGCGGCCGTGACCTCGTCCGTCGCCGTCACCGGCCGTACGGGCAACGCCCCCTCGGCGCTCAAGGTGGGGGTCGACATCCGGCACACCTACCGCGGGGACCTCGTCGTCGACCTGCTCGCGCCCGACGGCACCGCGTACCGGCTGAAGAACTCCAGCTCCAGCGACTCCGCGGACAACGTGATCACGACCTACACCGTCAACGCGTCGGGCGAGACCGCCAACGGGACCTGGAAGCTCCAGGTCAGGGATGTCGCCGCCCAGGACACCGGCTACATCAACAGCTGGCAGCTCACCTTCTGACCCGGCCGGGGAGGCGCCCCACGAGCGGGCGCCTCCCCCTGCCGGAGGTCAGAGGTACTTCTTGATCTCCCGCCGCGCCAGCGAGCGCTGGTGCACCTCGTCCGGACCGTCCGCGAGCCGCAGGGTCCGCGCGGACGCGTAGAGCTCGGCCAGCGGGAAGTCCTGGCTCACCCCGCCCGCGCCGTGCAGCTGCACCGCCTGGTCGAGGATGCCGACGACCGCCCGAGGCGTCGCGATCTTGATCGCCTGGATCTCGGTGTGCGCCCCGCGGTTGCCGACCGTGTCCATCAGCCAGGCCGTCTTCAGCACCAGCAGCCGCAGCTGCTCCACCGTCACCCGGGCGTCCGCGATCCAGTTCTGGACGACACCCTGCTGGGCCAGCGGCTTGCCGAAGGCCGTACGCGCCACCGCGCGGCGGCACATCAGCTCGATCGCGCGCTCGGCCATCCCGATCAGCCGCATGCAGTGGTGGATCCGGCCCGGCCCCAGCCGCGCCTGGGCGATGGCGAAACCGCCGCCCTCCTCACCGATCAGGTTGGCGGCCGGAACCCGCACGTCGTCGAAGACGACCTCGGCGTGGCCGCCGTGGGAGTGGTCCTCGTAGCCGTACACCTGCATCGCCCGCCGCACCTCGAGGCCCGGGGTGTCCCGGGGGACGAGGATCATGGACTGCTGGCGGCGGATGTCCTCGTTCTCCGGGTCGGTCTTGCCCATCACGATGAAGACCGCGCAGTCCGGGTTCATCGCCCCGGAGATGTACCACTTGCGGCCGTTGATGACGTAGTCCCCGCCGTCACGCGTGATCCGGGTCTCGATGTTCGTCGCGTCGGACGAGGCCACCTCCGGCTCCGTCATCGCGAAGGCGGAACGGATCTCACCGGCCAGCAGCGGCTCCAGCCACTGCTTTTTCTGCTCGGCGGAACCGAACTGGGAGAGCACCTCCATGTTCCCGGTGTCCGGGGCCGCGCAGTTCAGAGCGGTCGGGGCCAGGTGAGGGCTGCGGCCGGTGATCTCGGCGAGCGGGGCGTACTGGAGGTTCGTCAGCCCCGCGCCGTACTCCGCGTCCGGGAGGAAGAGGTTCCACAGGCCCCGGTCGCGCGCCTCGGCCTTGAGTTCCCCGACGATCCGCGGGGTGTCCCACGGGGAGGCGAGCTGTGCGCGCTGCTTCTCGGCGACCTCCTCGGCCGGGTACACGTGCTCGTCCATGAACGCGAGCAGCTTGGTACGCAGCTCCTCGGTACGGGCGTCGAATGCGAAGTCCACGGGATGATCAGCCTTCCTGGAGGGTGGTGAGGCCGTGCGCGATGAAGACGGGGACCAGGTCGCCGATGCGGTCGAAGCCGGCCCCGACGGTCTGGCCCAGGGTGTAGCGGTAGTGGATGCCCTCGAGGATCACGGCGAGCTTGAACCAGGCGAACGCCGTGTACCAGGAGATGGCGGAGGTGTCGCGGCCGGAGCGGGCGGCGTAGCGCTCGATCAGTTCGGCCGGACTCGGATGACCGGGCGCGCCGCTGGTGGTGGAGACCGGTGACTCGGGCAGGCCGAGGTCGGAGCTGTACATCACCAGGAGGCCGAGGTCGGTCAGCGGGTCGCCGAGCGTGGACATCTCCCAGTCCAGCACCGCCTTGATCCGGTCGTCGCGGCCGACCAGCACGTTGTCCAGTCGGTAGTCGCCGTGGACGACGGTGGGCGCCGGGGAGGAGGGCAGGTCCCTGCCGAGCGCCGCGTGCAGCTCGTCGATCCCGGCGAGTTCGCGGTTGCGGGAGGCGTCGAGCTGCTTGCCCCAGCGCCGCAGCTGGCGGTCCAGGAACCCCTCGGGACGGCCGAAGTCGCCGAGACCGACCGTCGCCGGATCCACGGCGTGCAGATCGACCAGGGTGTCGACGAGTTCCAGCACCACCGCCCGGGTCCGCTCGGCGCCGAGCGGGGCCAGCTGCTCGGCCGTGCGGAACGGGGTGCCCTCGACGTACTCCATCACGTAGAACGGGGAGCCGATGACCGCGTCGTCCTCGCAGAGCAGGAGCGTCCGCGGCACCGGGACCGCCGTGGGGTGCAGTGCGCTGATCACCCGGTGCTCCCGGGTCATGTCATGTGCGGTGGCGAGTACATGGCCCAGCGGAGGGCGGCGTACGACCCACCGGCCGGTGCCGTCGGAGACGATGTAGGTGAGGTTGGATCGCCCGCCCTGCACCACCTCGGCCTGCAGCGGCCCGTTCACCAGCCCCGGCCGCTCGCGGTCGAGATGACTGCGCAGCAGATCGAGATCGAGACCTGGCGGGTGGACTGGGCTCATGGTGCGCACCTCCGGGGCGGTTGAACGGTCGGCACCATGATGCCGACCAGTCGGTATGTCGTCCAGTGTCCTCCCGCAATCCGAGCAGTGATCTCCGGCGCCCCGGCGCCCGGCCGGTCCGCCCCCGGGGCCACCGGCGGCCCGGAAGCGGTGTCCCGGGGCGGTCCGGGACGCCTGAGTTGCGGGGAGCCCCGGCCCCGCCGATCGTCGGAGGATGAAGGCGATCAGCTACGGCAGGTACGGCTCCGCGGACGTCCTCGAGTACGGCGAACGGCCCGATCCGAAGGTCGGACCGGACTCGGTCCTGGTGAAGGTCAGGGCCGCCGCCGTGAACCCCGTCGACTGGAAGGCCCGCGAAGGCTATCTGCAGGCGGGACTGGAGGCCGTCTTCCCCGTGATCCCGGGCTGGGACGTCTCCGGAGTCGTGGTGCAGCCCGGGGCCGCCGTCGACGAGTTCGCGGTGGGCGACGAGGTCATCGGCTACGTGCGCGAGGACTTCCTCTCACGCGGGACGTTCGCCGAGTACGTGGCGGCGCCCGTCCGCACCCTCGCCCGCAAGCCCCTGAGTCTCAGCTTCGAGGAGGCGGCGGGGCTCCCGCTGTGCGGCCTCACCGCCTACCAGGTCCTGCACCGCGTCCTCGAGGTGCGGGAGGGCGAGACGGTCCTCGTCCACGCGGCCGCCGGCGGGGTCGGCTCGCTCGCCGTGCAGCTCGCCCGGCACGCGGGCTGCCGGGTCGTCGGTACCGCCGGCCCCCACAACCACGACTACGTGAGCCGGCTCGGCGGCGAACCGGTCGAGTACGGCGACGGGCTGGCAGCACGGCTCCGCGGCCTCGTCCCCGACGGCTTCGACGCGGCGTTCGACACGGTGGGCGGCGAGGCCCTCAGGGTGTCCGCCGACACCCTGGCGACCGGCGGCCGCCTCGCCTCCATCGCCGACGCGGAGGTCTTCTCCTACGGCGGGCGCTACGCCTTCGTGCGCCCCGACGCTGCGGACCTCACCCACCTCGCCGGTCTGGCCGAGCAGGGCATCGTCACCGTCCACGTGGACCGGACCTTCCCCCTCGAACAGGCCGCGGACGCCTACCGGCTCAACGAGGAGGGGCGCACCCGCGGCAAGATCGTCGTCACGGTGGAGTGGGAGGACTGAACCGTCAGGACGGGCCGGCCGGCCCGGACGTCCGCGGGCCGTGGGGCAAGGGCGGGCGGTCCGCGGGACAGGGTCCGGCGGGGAGGCGCCCGGTGGATCAGAACAGCATCGTGGCCGCGAACACCGCGAGGGCGACCGTGCACGCCGCGGCCGTCAGCGCGTGGCGCGGCGACAGCCGTGCGGGGTCCACCGTCCCCATACCGGCCACCCGGCGGTGCGCCACCGTGAGGAACCCGAGCCACGCCAGCAGGCTCAGGGCGACCGCCAGCACTCCGGCCGCCGTGGGTCCGCCGTGGAGCGCCTGACGCCCGGCGAGCAGGGCCACCACCGTCCAGGAAAGGGTGGTCCGCCTCCAGGCGAGCCGGGTGCGCTCGGGCTGCAGCCCGGGGTCCCGCCCGTCGGCGGTCACCGGCCCTCCCAGCCGAAGAGCACCACCACCACCATCGCGACGGCCACCACCGCGACGACCAGGCTGAGTACGGCGGGGAACCGCGAGGTGGGAAGGTCCTCACCGCGCCGCATCGCGCGCTCGCACCGGACCCAGTGGTTGACGGCGCGCAACGAGCAGAGCACCCCGGCCGCGATCAGCCCGAGGGCCAGGCCCACGCGCACCCCCTGGACCAGGCCCGGCAGGAACTGGTCGACGGCGAAACCTCCGCCGATGAGCGCGAGGGCCGTGCGGATCCAGGCGAGGAAGGTGCGCTCGTTCGCCAGGGAGAAACGGTAGTCCGGGGTGTCGCCCTCCTCGCGTATCCGCTCGGGCGCGAACCACAGCCGCAGGCCGCGTACGAAGTCGCTCACGCGCCCGCCTCCGCCCGCGCGGCCCGGAACTCCCGCAGCCGGTGGTACGTCTCGAGCCCGTCCGGCACCCAGGTCCAGTGGGTCAGGCGCTGTTCGAGCTCGGTGTCGGTCAGGAAGGTGTGCCAGGCGACCTCCTCCGGCTGCGGACGTACGGGCAGCTCGCAGCGCACCTCGTACACCTGGCTCCACCAGGTGTGCCGCCCGCTCTCGAAGAGGTACTTGAAGAGCGGGACGGGGCGAGGGAGGCCCGACACGCCCAGCTCCTCCTCCGCCTCCCGGAGAGCGGCCTCGTCGTAGGACTCGCCCGCGCCCACGACGCCGCCGACGAACATGTCGTGGTGCGAGGGGAAGACGAGCTTCGTGGCCGTCCTTCGGTGCACGAAGAGCCGGCCCCGCGCGTCCCTGGCCTCGATGAAGACGCAGCGGTGGCGCAGGCCCCGGTCCGTCGCCTCGCCGCGGGGCGCCTGCGCCACCACCTCGTCGTTCTCGTCGACGATGTCGAGGATCTCGTCAGCCGGAGTCATGGGGTCCATCATGGCGTCCATCCAACATCAACCGGTCGGCGGCCGTCGCACCGTGCCTCTCCTTGCCCTCCGGCATCGCCGGATGCAGCCCCAGCAGCACGATCCCCGCCACGATCGCCGCGAGGCCGGCCGCGAGCCCGGCGAGGGCAGCCGTGTCCGTGTGCACCTGGTCGCCCAGGAACCCGATCCCGCAGACGATCCCCGCGAGCGGCTGGGCCGCGGTCAGCGCGGGCAGTGACTCCCGCAGCGGCCCCGCCTCGAAGGCGCTCTGCACGAGGATCAGGCTGGTCACGCCCATGACCACCAGCGCGTAGGGCTGCCAGCCGGTGAACAGCGCCACCACGCCGCCCTCCGAGAGCCGCAGCCCGCACACCCGGGTCAGCGCGTCCTGGAGCCCGTACAGCAGCCCGCCGGCCAGCCCCAGCAGTGTGGGCGCCCAGGGGGTGCGCGGGTGCCGGGCGAAGGCGGTGAGGCCGAGGGCGAGCGCCACCACGAGGCCGATCACCAGCCAGTGCCGCAACGGCTCCGTCACCGCCTCGCCGCCGCGCGGCCGGCCGGCCAGCAGGAAGGCCGTGACGCCGCCGGCCAGCAGCACCAGACCGCTCCAGCCCTGTCTGCCGAGCCGCTGCCCGGTGAAGTACCTCGAGAGGCCCAGCGCGAAGAGCAGGTTGGTGGCGAGCAGGGGTTCGACGACCGAGACCTCGCCCTGTCCGAGCGCCAGCGCGCCGAGGACCATGCCGCAGATCATCAGGGCGATCCCGGCCAGCCAGCTCGGCACCTTCATCAGGTCCAGCAGGAGCCGCGGGGACAGGAAGTCGCTCGGCGGAGCGCGCCGGGCCGCGTCCTGCTGCAGGACGAAGCCGAAGCCCGTACAGCAAGCGGCGCCCAGGGAGAGCAGGAGTACCGGCAAGGACACGGTCCGACGATAGCCCGGCATTCGCACGGGATACGTGAGGCGCCCGTCGCCCGGACGGTTGACGTCGGCGTTCCCCTTCCCCAAGATCTGACGCACAAGTAACTTCGCGCCGGCCCGGGATCCGCGCCGCGTCGCCCCGCAACGCCCCGAAGGATGGAACCCATGGCGTACGACGCTGACGTGATCGTGATCGGGGCGGGACTCGCGGGGCTGGTGGCCACCGCCGAACTCGTCGACGCGGGCCGCACGGTGATCCTCCTCGACCAGGAACCCGAGCAGTCGGTCGGGGGCCAGGCGCACTGGTCGTTCGGCGGGCTCTTCCTCGTCGACTCGCCCGAGCAGCGCCGTATGCGGATCAAGGACAGTCGCGAACTGGCCCTGGAGGACTGGCACGGCACGGCGGGCTTCGACCGCGAGGAGGACCTCTGGCCGCGCCGGTGGGCCGAGGCGTACGTCGACTTCGCGGCGGGGGAGAAGCGGTCCTGGCTCCACGCCCAGGGGCTGCGGTTCTTCCCCGTGGTCGGCTGGGCCGAGCGGGGCGGGTACGACGCGCGGGGCCACGGCAACTCCGTCCCCCGCTTCCACATCACCTGGGGCACCGGACCGGGCGTCGTCGCGCCCTTCGAGCGCCGGGTGCGCGCGGGCATGGCGAAGGGCCTCGTCCGCGCCCGCTTCCGGCACAGGGTGACCGGCCTCGGCCGCTCGGCGGGCGCGGTCGACACGGTCACCGGCGAGATCCTCGCGGAGAGCGGCGCCGAGCGGGGGACCGCGAGCAGCCGTGAGGTCACCGGCTCCTTCGAACTCAGGGCACAGGCGGTGATCGTCACCTCCGGAGGCATCGGAGGCAACCACGACCTCGTCCGCGCCCAGTGGCCCGAGCGGCTGGGCACACCGCCCGCGAAGCTCCTCTCCGGCGTTCCCGCCCACGTCGACGGGCTGATGCTGGGCATCGCCGAGAAGGCGGGCGCCCACCACATCAACCGCGACCGGATGTGGCACTACACCGAGGGGATCGAGAACTGGAACCCGATCTGGGACAAGCACGGCATCCGGATCCTGCCCGGCCCCTCGTCCCTCTGGCTGGACGCGCGCGGCAAGCGCCTGCCGGTACCGCTCTTCCCGGGCTTCGACACCCTCGGCACGCTCGAGCACATCATGCGGTCCGGCCACGGGTACACCTGGTTCGTCCTCGACCAGAAGATCATCGGGAAGGAGTTCGCCCTCTCCGGCTCCGAGCAGAACCCCGACCTGACAGGCAAGTCCGTACGTGACGTGATCGGCAGGGCGCGCGCCGACGTCCCCGGGCCGGTCAGGGCGTTCATGGACAAGGGCGTGGACTTCGTGGTGGAGAAGGACCTCGGCGCCCTCGTGCGCGGCATGAACGCCCTCACGGACGAGCCACTGATCGACGAGGACGAGCTGCGCCGCGAGATCACGGCCCGCGACCGCGAGATCACCAACCCCTTCACCAAGGACCTCCAGATCACCGCGATCAACGGGGCCCGCTCCTACCTCGGGGACAAGCTGATCCGCACCGCGAAGCCCCATCGCATCCTCGACCCGGCGGCCGGGCCGCTCATCGCCGTACGGCTCAACATCCTGACCCGCAAGTCCCTCGGAGGCCTGGAGACGGACCTGTCCTCCCGCGTCCTGACCGAGGACGGCACCCCGCTGGCCGGGGTGTACGCGGCAGGGGAGGCGGCCGGTTTCGGCGGCGGCGGGGTCCACGGCTACCGGTCCCTGGAGGGGACCTTCCTCGGCGGCTGCATCTTCTCGGGGCGGGTGGCCGGCAGGGCGGCGGCGGAGGCGACCGGCTGAGCCCGGCCCACCCGGGCGCGGTCAGAGGAGACGCTCCACCACCCGGAAGCGCTCGGCCACGATCATGGTCTCCTCGTCCACGGTGAAGTGCGGGTCCCCGAGCGCCTCCCGCATCTCCTCGCAGTGCCAGAACGGCTCCTGGCCCGCGCGCCACTCGGCCACCGAGGAGTGGCCCTCGCCCTCGTCGCGTACATGACGCAGATCCACCGCGCCCAGCGGAAGCACCCTGACCTCGGTGAGCTCGACCACGGCCACCTCCCGCCCGTCGCTGTCGACGAGCGCCGACCGCTCGCCCACGGGCGGCAGTTCCTCCCCCTCCGCCTCGTACTCGGCGAGCAGCCCCGAGGTGGCGACCTTCTCCCCGGAGAGCACCGCCGCCACCAACCGGTCGCGCAGCGGGCCCGGGTAGGCCAGGAGGAGGGGTTTCAGCGGTTCGCGGATCTCCATGGTGGAAGTGTGGCACGCGTCACTCCGTTCCCATGTGTCGCCACCGTATGGGCGCCGCGGGCAGCGAGGACGTCGGGACGCGATGCTGCCGATCCCCAACTAGGTGAAGAATCAACCTAGTTGGGAGGTGGTGCGCCTTGACGGGGACTGTTGCCTACCGCTTAACTGTGCGCGATCATTTGCTCGCGCACAGCATCAGGGTGTGCGGGCGCCGTGCCGTAGTGGAAAAGGAAGCCTGCGGATGTCCCCGCCTCCGCCGCCCCTGGGCCGTTCGCGCCGCAGGGGCGGGCGCTCCGGCCACGCCTTCGACCCGGCCCTCGACGACGGCGAACTCGTCGATGTACGGGCTCAGTTCGCCCAGGGGCGCTGGGCCAGGGCCCGCTCCCTGCTCGTCGCGACGGGCACGGACTGGGACCGCCGCGCCCATCGGCTGCTCGCGCTCGCAGCCGTCCCGTCCGCCGCCGCCTGGGCCCGCGAATGGCTCCTGGCCGAGCCCGGCAGCGCCGACGCCACCACCCTCCTCGCCTGCGCCACGGTCCTCAGGGCCCAGGTCGCCCGGGCCTCCTCGGGCGAGAGCGACCTGGCCCGCGACGCCTGCCGCGCCGCGGCGGCCCTCGACCCCGCCGACCCCACCCCCTGGCTCGGCCTGATGGTGCTGGAGCGCACGCACGGCACCCAGGACACCGTCGCCCGGCACTTCGAGGAGATCCGGGCGCGCCACCCCGAGCACCACCACGCCCACCACCTCATGACCGCGGGCCTCGCCGAGGCGCATGCCGGGAACGACCCCCTCCACGAGGTCTACGACTTCGCCGCCTGGGCCGCCGAGCAGGCCCCCGCGGACTCCCCGCTCGCGGTGCTCCCGGTCGTCGCCCACGCCGAGCGCTACCGCGTCCTCGTGGCGGCGGGCGCCGCGCCCGACGACCCGGCGGCCTCCGGACACTGGTCGGGACGCCGGGCGAGACAGGTGATGAAGGCCGCCTTCGACTGGTGGCTCGAATGGGAACGCGAGGACCACCCCCGCCACCACACCGACCTGAACTTCCTCGCGCACGCCAAGATCTGCGAAGGCCGCCCGGCCGAGGCCGCGGCCCTCCTCCACCGCATCGGCCCCCACGCGACCGAGGCCCCGTGGTCGTACGCCGGGCACGACCCGTACGCCGCCTTCCTCTCCGCGCGCGCCCTCGCGCTCGGAGCCCCCTGACGCGCTCGCGACCGACCAGACGCGTTCGCGACCGGCCTGACGCACCTCGCATCCGACGAAGGGACCGACCCGCCATGTCGACGGGCAGAACAGATACGAGTGGGACCCGCGCCACCGGGACACCCGGCGGCACCGGGGGGATCAACACCTACAAGGGCGAGGAACGAGCCCTGCGCGCCGACCGCCTCGGCACCCCCGGGCTCCTGCTGTCCGTCCTCGCCGCCAGCGCACCGCTGATGGTCGTCGCCGGGGTGATGCCCACGGTCTTCGGAGTGATGGGCATCGTCGGACAGCCGCTGCTCTACGTCATCCTCGGCATCGTCCTCATGCTGTTCGGCGTGGGGTACGCGGAGATGAGCCGGCACGTCCACAACGCCGGCGCCTTCTACGCCTACATCGCCCGCGGGCTCGGTCCGACGGCCGGCGCGGGCGCCTCCCTCGTCGCGCTGGTCGCCTACAGCGCCATGCAGGTGGGCATCTACGGGATCCTCGGCTTCGAGGTCTCGGGCCTCTTCGCCACCTACCTCGACATCGACCTGCGGTGGTGGATACCCGCCCTGGTCGCCGTGGCGGCCGTCGGTGTGCTCGGCTGGCTGAAGATCGATCTGAACGCCAAGGTCCTGGGTGTGCTGCTCGTGGTCGAGTGCGCCCTCGTGGTGATCTTCGACGTCGCCGCCGTCGGCAAGCCGGGTCCCGAGGGCCTGTCCCTGCACGCCTTCGACCCCGGGACGCTCACCGGCGCCGGGCTCGGCACCGCACTCTGCTTCTGCATCGCGGCGTTCGTCGGATTCGAGCAGGCGCCCGTCTACGCCGAGGAGACCAGCCGCCCGCAGATCGTCGTCTCCCGCGTCATGTTCCTGGCCGTCGGCTACGCCGCCCTCTTCCTCGCCGTCAGCTCCTGGGCACTCACCGTCGCGGCGGGCCCGTCCTCGATCGGGGACCTGTCCCTGAAGGAGGGACCCGGGATGCTCTTCGGCCTGACCGAGGAGCGGCTCGGTTCCGCCTTCACCGACATCCTGCACGTCCTCTTCGTCACGGGCATGTTCGCGGCGCTGCTCAGCTTCCACAACGTCGTCGCCCGCTACGCCTTCGCGATGGGCAGGGAAGGGCTGCTGCCCGCGGGCTTCGGGCGGACCACCCGGGCGAGCGGCGCCCCCGCCACCGGCTCCCTGCTGCAGTCCGCGGTCTCCGTCGTGATCGTGCTCGCCTTCGCCCTCTCCGACGGCAACCCGGCGGGCGACCCCACCGCCCCCGTCCTGCACCTGTTCACGTGGATGGGCAACGTCGGGGCGCTGGGGGTCATCGTGCTGATGGCCGCCGCCTCCTTCGCCGTCATAGCGTTCTTCGTACGCCGCGGCGCGGGGCGGGCACAGGCACCCCGGCTCGTCGCCTCAGGGCTCGCGGGCCTCGCCCTGCTGGCGATCGCCGTCCTCACCGTCCGCGACTTCGACGTCCTGGTCGGCTCGGGCCCCGGTTCCTCCCTCGACTGGATCCTGCCCGGCGTCATCCTTCTCGCTCTCGCCGCGGGGCTGGCCTACGGGGCGGTGCTGCGGCGGACCCGGCCGGAGGTTCACGCCCGGATCGGCCTCGGCAACGAGGCGTTCCAGCTGGAGAAGACCGCGGAGGGCGACGGCGTGCCGCGCTGAGCGGCCGGTTCTTACCGATCCATGACGCGCACCCGCGGCACCTGGTGGGACAGGGGCCGCGGGTGCTCGAATGGGCGGGTGAACGATTACCCGCCCGATGCCGGCGGCACCCCCGTCGGCCGCCGCCTGGTCCTCACCATGCTCGGCCTCGGCGCCGCCGGGGTGGCCGCCGCCCCCGTCCTCCAGGGCGCGATGGAGAGCGGCCTGGGCGCGGTCGCCGACAAGGACCCCACCGGACTCACCGGGCTGCTGCCCAACGGCGGGGGCTTCCGCTACTACTCGGTCACCTCCTCCGTACCGCGCAAGACCCCGGCGGACTACCGGCTGACCGTGGGAGGACTCGTCGACCGCCCGAGGACGTACACGCTGGACGCCCTGAAGGCGCTGCCCCGGACCCGGCTCGTACGGGACGTCCAGTGCGTCACCGGCTGGAGGGTGCCCGAGACCCCGTTCGAGGGCGTCACGCTCTCGGCGCTGCTGGACGCGGCGGGCGTACGCCCGGGCGCCAAGGCGGTCCGCTTCACCTGCTTCGACGGCGCGTACAGCGAGAGCCTGACGCTGGAACAGGCCCGCCGCCCCGACGTCCTGGTCGCCCTGCGGATGCGGGACAAGCCGCTGGACCACGCGCACGGCGGCCCCGTCCGCCTGTACGTCGCCCCCATGTACTTCTACAAGTCCGCCAAATGGCTTTCCGGGATCACCGTCACCGACTCCGTGCGACCCGGCTACTGGGAGGAGTTCGGATATGACGTCGACGCCTGGGTGGGCCGTTCCAACGGCCGGGACGACGCACCCACCGTCTGAACCGGGTTCGAGGATCCGCCGGTTCACCACCGCCGAACGCTGGGTGCACCGCACCACGGCCTGGCTCGTGCTGGTCTGCGTGGCCACGGCCGCGTGTCTCTACGTACCCCAGCTCGCCCAGCTCGTGGGGCGCCGCCACCTCGTGGTGACCGTCCACGAATGGTCCGGGATCCTGACCTTCGTGCCGCTCCTGGCGGGGCTGGTCTCCAGGGCGCTGCGCGCGGACCTCTCACGGCTCAACCGCTTCGGGCCGCACGACCGGCAGTGGCTGCGCGCCGCGCTGAGACGCGACCGCGCACCCGGGTCCCGGCCGGCGGGGAAGTTCAACGCGGGCCAGAAGCTCTACGCCGCCTGGATCGCGGGCGGTCTGCTGGTGATGCTCGGCACCGGTCTGCTCATGTGGTTCACGGGGCTCGCGCCCCTGGTGTGGCGTACAGGGGCGACCTTCGTGCACGACTGGCTGGCGCTCGCCGTCGGCATCGTCCTCGCCGGGCACATGGCGAAGGCGCTCGCCGATCCGGAGGCACGCCGTGGCATGCGCACCGGATCGGTCGAGCGCCTCTGGGCCCGTACCGAGCACCCGCTGTGGAGGGAGCCGGAGAAGTAGAGCCGGCTAGAGCACCAGCGACAGCAGCATGATGAATCCCAGGGCGACGACGGAGATGATCGTCTCCATCACCGACCAGGTCTTGACCGTCTGCGGCACGTCCATGCCGAAGTACTCCTTCACCAGCCAGAAACCCGCGTCGTTGACGTGGCTGAAGAAGAGCGAACCGGCACCGACGGCGAGGACGAGCAGGGCGACGTGCGAGGTCGAGAGGTCGGCGGCCAGCGGGGCGACCAGGCCGGCGGCCGAGATGGTCGCCACGGTCGCCGAGCCGGTGGCCAGCCGGATCGCGACGGCGATCAGCCAGCCGAGCAGCAGGGCGGGGATCGACCAGCTCTCCGAGAAGTCGAGGATCATCTGGCCGACACCGGCGTCGATCAGCGTCTGCTTGAACCCGCCGCCGGCGCCCACGATCAGGAGGATTCCCGCGATCGGGGCGAGCGACTTCTCGACGGTGGACGAGAGGCGGTCCCGGGTGAACCCGGCGGCCCGGCCCAGGGTGAACATGCCCACGACCACGGCCGCGAGCAGCGCGATCAGGGGGGAGCCGACGACGTCGGTGACCCGCTGGACGTGGTTCTCCGGATCGTCCACCACGATGTCGACGAGCGCCTTGACGAGCATCAGCACGACGGGCAGCAGGATCGTCGCCAGTGTGGCGCCGAAGCCGGGGCGCCGGTCCAGGTCCTCGGAGGGACGCTGCGGGATCATCTTCTCCGGAGCCTGGATGTCCACCCAGCGGGCGGCGTAGCGGGAGAAGACCGGACCGGCGATGATCACGGTCGGGATCGCCACCAGCACACCGAGCGCCAGGGTGACACCGAGGTTGGCGCCGAGGGCGTCGATCGCGACCAGCGGCCCGGGGTGCGGGGGGATCAGTCCGTGCATCACGGAGAGACCCGCGAGCGCGGGGATGCCGATCCGCATCAGCGAGTAGTTGCCGCGCTTGGCGACCAGCAGCACGACCGGGATCATCAGCACGATCCCGACCTCGAAGAACAGCGGGAGCCCGATGATCGAGGCGATGAGCACCATCGCCCACGGCATCGCACGCCCGCCCGCCTTCGCGAGGATCGTGTCGACGATCTGGTCGGCGCCACCGGAGTCCGCGAGCAGCTTGCCGAGGATGGCTCCGAGGGCGATGAGGACCCCGACGCCGGCGACGGTCGAACCGAGGCCCGCGGTGAAGCTGGCGATCGTCTTCGCGGGGTTGGCGCCCGCGAAGGAGCCGAGGGCGAGCGAGCCGATGGTCAACGCGAGGAACGCGTGCATCCGCAGCTTGGTGATGAGCAGGACGATGACGGCGATGCCCGCCAGGACGGCGATGCCCAGCTGCGCGTTGCCGGCCGAGGTGATCGGCTCGACGGCGTCCGCTGCCAGCATCTCGACGCTGAGACTGGTCACGGTGATGATCCTCAGTTCTCGAGCCGGCGCAGCGCGGCGACGGCCCGTTCGGTGATTTCCTCGGGGGTGCCGGACACGTCCACCGCGACGCCCGCCTCGTCCTCCTGCAGCGGCTGCAGGGTGGAGAACTGCGAGTCGAGCAGGGCGGTCGGCATGAAGTGGCCCTTGCGGTCCGCCATGCGGCGCTCGATGAGGGACCGGTCGCCGGTCAGGTGCAGGAAGACGGCGCCGGGGGCCTCGGCCCGCAGCCGGTCGCGGTAGACCCGCTTGAGCGCCGAACTGCTGACGACCCCGCCGAGCCCCGCCCGGCTGTGCGCCCACTGCCCGATCGCGTCCAGCCAGGGCCAGCGGTCGTCGTCGTCCAGGGGGGTCCCGGCGGACATCTTGGCGATGTTGGCCGGCGGGTGGAAGTCGTCGCCCTCGGCGTAGGGGACGCCGAGTGCGTCGGCGAGCAGGGGGCCGATCGTGGTCTTGCCGGTCCCTGCTACGCCCATCACCACGACGACGTGGGGGGTGCTCATTGCTGCCTCGCTGTCTTCATCGACATCGGTCCGTCGCGCTACTGAAACCCATTACATACGACTTATTCAAGAGGCTGTGACATAAACGTCGTACTTTTGGTGCGCCGGGGCGGCCCCGTAGGCTTGCGGGCATGACCACACCTGCCCAGGGGCTCCATACCCATGTGCTGGACACCCTGGGCCTGGAGATCGCCGCGGGTGACTGCCCGCCCGGGACGGTCCTGCGTACCGACGAGCTCGCCGGCCGCTTCGACGTGTCACGCACCGTGGTGCGCGAGGTCATCCGGGTCCTGGAGTCCATGCACCTGGTCGAGTCGCGCCGCCGGGTCGGGGTGACGGTCCTGCCCGCCGAGGAGTGGAACGTCTACGACCCGCAGGTCATCCGCTGGCGGCTCGCGGGCGCCGACCGGCCGAGGCAGCTGCGCTCCCTCACGGTCCTGCGGTCCGCCGTCGAACCCGTCGCCGCCGGACTCGCGGCCCGGTACGCCACGGCCGAGCAGTGCGCCGCGCTCACCGAGTGCGCGCTCGGCATGGTCGCGACCTCGCGGGGCGGGCAGCTGGAGGGTTACCTCCGGCACGACATCGCCTTCCACCGCATCGTGCTCAACGCCTCGGGGAACGAGATGTTCGCGCGCCTCGGTGACGTCGTCGCCGAGGTCCTCGCCGGACGCACCCATCACCAGGTGATGTTCGAGGACCCCGACCCCGCCGCCGTCACGCTCCACGTGCGGCTCGCCGAAGCCGTGCGCGAGGGGGACGCCGGGGGAGCGGAACGCCTGACCAAGGAGATCGCCGTCGGCGCCCTGCACGAACTGGACGTACTCGCGCCCTGAGGACCACGGCCGCGGCGGACCACGGCCGCGGCGGACCACGGCCGCGGCGGACCGCGGCCGAGCGCGGGACGTACGTGTCCGTGCGCCGTGCCGGCCCGGCCCGCCCCGGCACGGCGTACGGTTGCCTGTGATCGAATCCTCGACCGGTCGTCGATCCTCGTGACCGGTCTCGGAGGAACGCCGGGAACAAGGGAGTCCAGGGGAATGCCGCAGCAGGTACAAGGGGTCGTCGCACCGGGGAAGAACGAGCCGGTACGGGTCGAGACCATCGTGATTCCGGACCCCGGCCCCGGTGAGGCCGTGGTCAAGATCCAGGCGTGCGGCGTCTGCCACACGGACCTCCACTACAAGCAGGGCGGTATCAACGACGACTTCCCCTTCCTGCTCGGCCACGAGGCGGCGGGTGTCGTGGAGTCCGTCGGCGACGGGGTCACCGACGTCGCGCCGGGCGACTTCGTCGTCCTCAACTGGCGTGCGGTCTGCGGACAGTGCCGTGCCTGTCTGCGGGGCCGCCCCTGGTACTGCTTCGACACCCACAACGCCCGGCAGAAGATGACTCTCCTGGACGGCACCGAGCTCTCCCCGGCACTCGGGATCGGTGCCTTCGCCGAGAAGACCCTCGTCGCCGCCGGGCAGTGCACCAAGGTCGACCCCGAGGTCTCCCCGGCCGTCGCCGGCCTCCTCGGCTGCGGCGTGATGGCAGGCATCGGCGCGGCCATCAACACCGGCCAGGTCGGCCGGGGCGACTCCGTCGCGGTGATCGGCTGCGGCGGCGTCGGTGACGCGGCGATCGCCGGTGCCCGGCTCGCGGGAGCGGCGAGGATCATCGCCGTCGACATCGACGACCGCAAGCTGGAGACGGCGCGGAAGATGGGCGCCACCCACACCGTCAACTCCCGTACCGACGACCCCGTCGAGGCGATCCGCGGCCTCACCGGCGGCAACGGCGCCGACGTCGTCATCGAGGCGGTCGGCCACCCCGAGACGTACAAGCAGGCCTTCTACGCCCGCGACCTGGCCGGCACCGTCGTCCTCGTCGGTGTCCCCACGCCGGAGATGAAGCTCGAACTCCCGCTCCTCGACGTGTTCGGCCGCGGCGGTTCGCTCAAGTCCTCCTGGTACGGGGACTGCCTGCCCTCGCGCGACTTCCCGATGCTCATCGACCTGCACCAGCAGGGCCGACTGGACCTCGGAGCCTTCGTCACGGAGACGATCGGGCTCGGCGAGATCGAGCAGGCCTTCGCCCGGATGCACGACGGCGACGTCCTGCGCTCGGTGGTGGTCCTCTGATGGCCGCCCGCATCGACCACCTGGTCACCTTCGGGACCTTCGCCCTCGACGGCGGCGAGTGGGACGTGGACAACAACGTGTGGATCGTCGGCGACGACACCGAGGCGGTCGTCATCGACGCCGCCCATGACGCCGAGGCCATCCGGGACGCGCTCGGCGGCCGCACCCTGCGAGCGATCATCTGCACCCACGCGCACAACGACCACATCGACGCGGCACCCGCCCTCGCCGCGGCGACCGGGGCGCCGGTCCTGCTGCACCCGGACGACCTGCCGCTGTGGAAGCAGACCCACCCGGACCGCGCTCCTGACGGCGAACTCGCCGACGGCCAGGAGATCGAGGTCGCCGGGACCAGGCTGACGGTGCTCCACACCCCCGGCCACGCGCCCGGTGCGGTCTGCCTGCACGCCCCGGAGCTGTCCACGGTCTTCACGGGGGACACCCTCTTCCAGGGCGGGCCCGGCGCCACCGGACGGTCCTTCTCGCACTTCCCGACGATCATCGACTCCATCAGGGACCGGCTGTTCGCCCTCCCGCCGGAGACCGCCGTCCGCACCGGCCACGGTGACTCCACCACCATCGGCGCGGAGGCCCCGCAGCTCGACGACTGGATCGCCCGGGGTCACTGACAGGGGCGGGAGTTCACCGGTCCGGCCACGCGGAGAGCCGCAGCGCGCTCTCGAAGCGACGCGGCTCACCCGTGACCGGGTCGGTGAACTCCAGCACCCTCGCGAGCAGTTGCAGCGGCCGCCCGAAGTCCGCGGGCGGGGGATCCGGCTCCACGACCGGATACACCGGATCGTTCAGCAGGCCCAGCCCCAGCGCGTTCATGTGCACCCGCAGCTGGTGGGTGCGTCCGGTCGCGGGAAGCAGACGGTAGCGCCCCAGCCCCGCACGGTGCTCCAGCAGTTCGACCCGGCTCTCGCTGTTGACCGGGCCGGGCTCCTCGCGCGCGGCGATCACCCCGCGCTCCTTCACGATGCGGCTCCGCACCGTGCGCGGCAGGGAGACCCCCGCGTCGTACCGGGCGACCGCCTCGTACTCCTTGCGCACCAGCCGGTCCCGGAACAGGGTCTGGTACGCGCCTCTGTCCCCGGGGCGTACGACGCACAGGACGAGGCCCGCGGTCAGCCGGTCCAGCCGGTGCGCGGGCTGCAGCTCCGGAAGCCCCAGTTCGTCACGGAGCCGGGCGACCAGGGTCTGCGTGACGTGCCGGCCGCGCGGCGTCGTCGCCAGGAAGTGCGGCTTGTCGGCGATCACCAGGCGGTCGTCGCGGTGGACGACCCCGACCGGGAAGGGCACCGGCTCCTCCGGCGCGAAATCCCGGTGGAACCAGAGATGGCGCCCGGCCGTGTACGGCTCGTCGGCCCCCACCGCGCCGCCGTCCACGCCCACGAACCGGCCCTCGGCCAGCATGGCGTCCACCCGGGCGGCGCCGACGGCGCCGGCGAACCGCTCCAGCAGGTGGTCCCGGACCGTCGGCCACGCCCCGGCTGGATCCGCCGGGAACCGCACCCGCACGGGATCGACACCCGCGCGCTGGGGGAGCGGGGCGGCGGGAGGCTTCGCCCGTCCTCTCATGGTGCCGGTCCTTGTCCGATGGGGGCTCGCGGGCCCGGGTGCGGGTCGTCATCCATCATCCCACCGGAGGCCGCCCGTACGGCGCTCGCTCCCGGACGCCCGGCCGTGCTCCGCGAACGGGTGGGGGCGGAGGCCCCGGCCCGTGTTCACGGCACCGGCGGCAGGCCCCCGGCCCGTGTTCACGGCACCGGCGGCAGGCCCCCGGCCCGGGTGTGCGGCACCGGACGCGACGATCTCCGCCAGACCTCTGGAAAGCGCTTGCTGGGGACGCTAGGGTTCCGGCTCGTTGAAACCATTCAATGTGTCGATCCGAGGAGCCCGTATGCGCCGAGCCGGTCCCTTCGTACTGGCGGTCTGCGCCGCCGTCACCCTGACCTCCGTCGCCGTGTCACCCGCCCAGGCCCACAGCCGGACCCCCGGCCCGGGCGGTCTCGGCCACTGCTCCGGCACGGCCCCCGTCCTCTGCCATCTGGACGTCGCCCCCGGGACCTACCGTGTCCGGGTCCTGCTGGGCGGAGGAGCGCGCCCCGGCTCCACGTCCGTCGTCGCCGAGACGCGCAGGGCGATGCTCGCCGAGACGGCGACCGCCGCCGGCGAGACGGTCCGCCGCAGCCTCACCGTGGACGTCCGGGACCCGGAGGGTGAGCCCACCGGTCCCGCCGGAAGCCCGGGACTGGACCTCGCCTTCGGCGGTGCCGCCCCGCAGCTCGCCTCCCTCCGTGTCGAACGCGTCCGCACGTCCCAGATCCTGCTCGCCGGGGACTCCACGGTCTGCGACCAGGCGTCCGCGCCCTACACGGGGTGGGGGCAACAGCTCCCGCAGTACCTCACCGACCAGGTCTCCGTGGCGAACTACGCCGACTCCGGGGAGAGTTCGCAGACCTTCCGGGACGACCCCGCGCTCTTCCCCGCCCTGCGCCGGCACATCCGCCCGGGGGATCTCGTCCTCGTCCAGCTGGCCCACAACGACAAGCAGACCGACCGCGAGACCTACCGAGCCAACCTCACGGCGATGATCGAGGACGTACGCGCCGAGGGTGGCAGACCCGTGCTCGTCACGCCGATCGTCCGGCGCTGGTTCAACACCGACGGCACGCTCGACAACGGCACAGCGCTGCTCGTCAACGGACTGGGCGTGGATCTGCCGGCCGAGACGCGTGCCCTGGCGGAGGAGCTGGGAACCCCGCTGATCGACCTCACGGCGCTGACCAAGGACCGTGTCGAGGAGTTGGGCCCGGAGGGGTCGAAGGCCCTCTATCTCTACGACGAGAAGCGCGACAACACCCACACCTCGCCCCGCGGGGCGAGCGAGTACGCCGCGTTCGTCCTGGGTGAACTCCGGGGGCAGGGGCTGATCCCGCCCCGCGCCGTCCGGTGATCCGCTGACCGCGGGCTCCGGTGCGCGTCGACCGGCAGGGCTCTGCAAGGCGAAACCCCCCAGGTCTGTGACCTGGGGGGTTTCCGCTGGTGTCCGAGGGGGGACTTGAACCCCCACGCCCGATAAAGGGCACTAGCACCTCAAGCTAGCGCGTCTGCCATTCCGCCACCCGGACCGGGTGTCTGTCGTGCGGGCCGTGCCCGTTCCGACGTGGAAAACAATAGCAAACATTCGGGGGTGCTCGATCACACCCCCGGACCGCGTGAACGGCGCGTGACGGAGGGCGGGCGCCCTTGGGTCCCCGGGGCGGGCGCGCGAGGATGAGGGGGAGCACCACCGCGCCAGTGGAAGGAAGCAGCGTGAGCGAGACCAACACGGCTCCGGCCGGCATCGGCGAGCGCGCCGAGAACGAGGTCGTGGACCTCTGTCGTGACCTGATCCGGATCGACACCAGCAATTACGGCGACCACTCGGGCCCGGGGGAGCGGGCCGCCGCCGAGTACGTCGCCGAGAAGCTCGCCGAGGTCGGGCTGGAGCCGAAGATCATCGAGTCCCACAAGGGACGCGCCTCGACCGTGGCCCGGATCGAGGGCGAGGACCCCTCCAGGCCCGCGCTGCTGATCCACGGCCACACCGACGTCGTGCCCGCCAACGCGGCGGACTGGACCCACGACCCCTTCTCCGGGGAGATCGCCGACGGATGCGTCTGGGGCCGCGGGGCGGTCGACATGAAGGACATGGACGCGATGACCCTCGCGGTCGTACGCGACCGCATGCGCAGCGGGCGCAAGCCGCCGCGCGACATCGTGCTGGCCTTCCTGGCGGACGAGGAGGCGGGCGGCACCTACGGGGCGCGCCACCTCGTCGACCACCACCGCGACCTGTTCGACGGTGTCACCGAGGCGATCGGCGAGGTCGGCGGCTTCTCCTTCACCGTCAACGAGAACCTGCGCCTCTACCTGGTGGAGACCGCCCAGAAGGGCATGCACTGGATGCGGCTGACCGTGGACGGCACCGCGGGGCACGGTTCGATGACGAACAACGACAACGCCATCACCGAGCTCTGCGAGGCCGTCGGCCGGCTCGGGCGCCACCAGTGGCCGGTCAGGGTCACGACGACCGTCAGGTCCTTCCTCGACGAGCTCTCCGACGCCCTCGGCACCCCGCTCGACCCGGAGGACATGGAGGCGACGCTCGCGAAGCTCGGCGGGATCGCCAAGATGATCGGCGCGACCCTGCGCAACTCCGCCGCCCCGACCATGCTCGGTGCCGGGTACAAGGTGAACGTGATCCCCGGCCAGGCGACCGCGCACGTCGACGGGCGCTTCCTGCCCGGCTTCGAGGACGAGTTCCTCGCCGATCTCGACCGGATTCTCGGCCCGCGGGTCAGGCGTGAGGACGTGCACGGGGACAAGGCGCTGGAGACCAGTTTCGACGGCTCCCTCGTCGACGCCATGCAGATCGCGCTGAAGGCCGAGGACCCGATCGCGCGCGCCGTGCCCTACATGCTCTCCGGGGGCACCGACGCGAAGTCCTTCGACGACCTCGGCATCCGCTGCTTCGGGTTCGCCCCGCTGAAGCTGCCGCCGGAGCTGGACTTCGCCGGCATGTTCCACGGGGTGGACGAACGGGTCCCGGTGGACGGCCTGCGGTTCGGTGCCAGGGTGCTGGACCGCTTCATCGACCACTCCTGACCGTTCCCCGACCGGAATCGCCAGCCTGTGCGCACATCACCGAAAGGGTGAAAGTGATCGCCGACTCGTAGCCCCCGCCATTCCTCGTCGTTACAGGTGATGCGGTCCGCGGCTGGGACCGCACTTGTCAACACAGGAGGAATCATGATCAAGAAGGTCGTCGCAATCGCGGCCGCCACCGGTGGTCTCGTGCTCGCGGGTGCGGGTATGGCTTCCGCCGACGCCGGTGCCCAGGGTGCCGCCATCGGCAGCCCCGGCGTGCTCTCGGGCAACGTCATCCAGGTTCCGGTCCACGTTCCGGTGAACGTGTGCGGCAACACGATCTCCGTGATCGGTCTGCTGAACCCGGCCTTCGGCAACGCCTGCGTCAACGACTGACGAATGTGCGTCAACCCGTAAGGGTGTGAGCCCTGTCGGCCTCGGAGTGCGTGCCATGCACTCCGGGGCCGCTGGGCATTCGGCCCCTCGCAGTCTGCGACCGGGGCATTTCGTCAGGCAGAAGGCAGGAAGACAACCTATGCGACAGGTCACACGCAAAGGCCTGATCACGATGGCCGCGGCGGGCGGGGTACTCGCGCTCGGCAGCGGATACGCGCACGCCGACGCGGGTGCGGCCGGTGCCGCGTCGGGCTCCCCGGGCGTGCTCTCGGGGAACTCGATCCAGGTCCCGATCGACGTACCCGTCAACATCTGCGGGAACTCCGTGGACGTCGGCGGTCTGCTCAACCCCACGAGCGGAAACGAATGCGGAAACGGATCTTCGGATTCCGGTCACGCGCACCACTCGGACGACGGCTCCCGGTCCGGGCACGACGGCAGGTCGTCCGGCCACGGTCAGGGCGGCAAGGGCTCCGGCCACGACGGCATGCGTGACGGCGGGATGCGTGACGGGGGCGAGGGGACGGGACGGCACCGCGCGTCCGGCGCCTCGGCCCAGTCGGAGGCCAAGGGGTCTCCCGGCATCCTCTCGGGCAACCAGGTGCAGGCTCCGGTGGAGATCGCCCTGAACGTCTGCGGCAACAGCGTCACCGTCGGCGGCCTGCTCAACCCGGTCTTCGGCAACTCCTGCGAGAACGACACGGAGACGGCTCCGCCTCCCGTCGTGCCGCAGACCCCGCACACCCCGGACGAGCCGGTCACGCCCCAGGAGCCCCCGGCTCCCGAGACCCAGCTGGTGGTCGGCGAGCAGCTCGCCCACACCGGTGGCGGCGGCCTCGACCTGCTCGTTCCGGCCGGCGCCGGTCTGCTGCTCGCGGGGGCGGGCACGGTCCTGTACCGGCGGTCGCGCAGCGCCGCGTAGCGCGGTACACGACACCCGTACGACGAGCGGGTTCCGCGGTCGCGGAACCCGCTCCGTCCTACCAGGTGGCCCGGAGCTGGCGGATGATCCGGCGGCGCAGCCGCACCCGGCGGCTGCCGTCGAGACGCAGCGTCAGCCGGTCCAACTCCCAGTGGCCGTACTCGGCGTGGTCGGTCAGCAGTCGGGCCGCCTCTTTGCGGGACACCCCGCGCGGCACGTACACATCGATGAATTCGTATTCCGGCATCGCATCTATTGTGCGGGCAGACCCCCGCTACGGATAGCGTCTGTCCCATGTCTGATGCTGCGCAGCCCACCGCTGCCGAGGTACGCGCCGCCGCCGATGCAGTCAAATCCGCGCTCGATCGCCACCTCCAGGCTGTCGAACGCCGCACCGGGGACGACGACCCCGCTGTCTACGACGCGTTCAACGCACTGGCCGCCGCGGCCGAGGTCTACGACGAACTCCTCTACGACCGCTACGACGAGGTCACCCCCTTCGAGATCCCCGGCGCGGAGGACTCCCTCCCGCCCTACGAGGGGCCCGAGGAACCGCATGCCGTGAGCGTGCTGATCAGGCGCGACTACGCCGTGGCTGAACCGGCCCGGCTGCTCGCCCAGGCACAGCGGCTCGCCGACCTCGACCCCGACGCGACGGACGCCGGTGTCCCGACGGTCGCCGACGGCGGTGTGCACGCCGCACTGGGGGTGGTGTTCGGCGAGTACGAGGCGGACGAGATCGCCTCCCGGCACACGGAGTTCGGACTGGAGGAGGGGGACTCCACGCTCTGGGTCTCCGCCATCGACGAACTCCCCGATCCAGGAGAGTGGCTCGGGTCACCGTTCGACGACGCCGACCCCGCACTGGTCGTCTGCCGCTTCGACGTCAGCGCGGTCTTCGACGAGGAGGACGAGCCGGACGGGGGCCCGGACGGGCCCGGCACGGAACGCCCCTGATCCCGGAACGCCCCTCATCCCGGGAGGTCCCTGATCCCCGGGGGTCCCTTCCGCGGACACCGCCCCGCGCACCGGCGTCACGACCGGTCCGCGGGGTTTCGGTGTCCGTTCAGGGCGTCACGGTGCGTCCGGTGTGGGCAGGGCCTCCAGCAGAGGACGCAGCCGGGTCGTCCGCTCCTGCGCCGGCACCTCGGCCACCGCGCGCGGCAGCGCCTGGTCCACGCCGTGCACCACGGACAGGTGCCGCTCACCCCGGCTGAACGCCGTGTACACCCAGGGCCTGCTGAGCCCCTGGGCGGCGTCACCCGGCAGGACGACGACGGCGGCCGGCCAGCGCATGCCCGCCGCCTGATGGGCGCTGAGCGCCCAGCCGTGCCGTACGGCGGTCGCCACGTCGTCCGGAGGCACGACGACGGGCGTCCCCGCGCAGTCCAGGCGCAGCCCTTCCGCGTCGGCCGAGACGACCGACCCGGGTACGGCCCTGCCGGGCGCCGGTACATGGACCACTCGGTCGCCGGGGTCGAAACCGCCGAAGCGCCCCGGTCCCGGATTGAGACGCTGCTTCAGCGCCGCGTTGAGCGCGGTGGTGCCCGCGGAGCCGCCGTGTCCGACGGTGATCACCTGTGTGTCGCCGGAGGGCACGCCGAGCGCGCGCGGTACCGAGTCGGCGACCAGCTGCACCGTACGGTGCACGGCCTCACCCGCATCCCGGACAGGCACGATCACCACCTCCCGGCCGGGCGCCTCGACCTGCGCCAGCTCCCCGATACCGACGCCGGAGACCAGTTCCCCGATCGGTCCGGGATCCGGGGTGCGGGAGACCACATGGGGACAGGAACGCGCCCCGATGACATCGGCGAACACCCGGCCCGCACCGGCCGACCCGAGCACACCCGGATCGCCGCTCAGGACGAGCCGCGTCCCGTCGGCGAGCGACTCCACCAGCACGGCCGCCGTCTCCACGTCGAGCTGCGGGGCGTCCAGCACGACCAGCACGTCGAGGGCGAGCGCGCCGTCGGCGTCCCGGCCGGGACCTTCCGCCCCGGAGAGCAGTCCGGACAGCGTGACGGCCGCCCCGGGGTCACCGACCGCCTCCGCCAGCCTGCGACGTCCGTCGGGACTGTGGGCCGTACCCAGGCCGCGCAGCCCCATGCCGTGCGCGGCCGCGATCAGCGCGGCGGGCTCCGCCCTCGCGCTCTCCCCGCCACTGTGGACGACGACGCCCGCCCCCGCGGCGGCCCTGACGAGCTCGGCGGCGGAGGGCGAGGGCGCGGCAGCGGCGGCATCGGCCCAGTCGGCGCCCTTCTCGCAGGAGTTCATCAGCCTGGCCAGACCGTCGGCGAGGCTCTCCTCGGCCAGGGCGTACCTGTCGAGGCCGAGCAGGACACGTGCCGGCTCCCGCTCGTCCCCCTCCTCGCCCTGCTCCTGCGGCTGGTCCCCGTCCTCGAGGTCCATGGCGTCCACACCGTCCGCGCCGTCCTGGAAGACCAGGACCACGCCCTCGGCGACGGCGTGCCGGACGGCCTCGCCGGGGTCCGTCACCGCGAACCCCGAGAGCGCCGCGCGCACCTCCTCGGCGTCGAGAGCGGTGTGGCCGCGCAGCGCGGCCCGCTCCAGCAGGTGCCCCACCAGGGCGGCCGTCCGCCGCTCGTCGTCGGGGCCGCACTCCGCCCCGAGCAGGGCCCGTGCGAAACCGTCCGCCTGCTCCGGCCGCACGCCGGGCACCGCCAGCAGCTGCCACGGGTCCGCCCTCAGGAGGTCTCCCGCCGCCTCGCCGAGCGTCGCCGCCACCGGACCCGCCAGCGTCCCGGGCGCTCCGCCCTCGGCCAGCACGGCCGCGACCGCGGCAGCGGCCTCGGCGGACGCCACGCGCGGGACCGGACGGGCGGGCGCGGGGGAGGGGCGCACGGGCGTGGCCGCCGCTGGTGCCGTCCGGCGGGGAGCGGGCGCCGTACCGGGGGAGTCGAAGAAGTCCGCGCCCGGCTTCTCGCCGCTCTCGACCGCGCGCACGGCCGCGAGCAGATCGGCCGCCGTGCCGCTCAGCTTCGCCCCGGCCGCGATGGGGCCGTCCTTGCCGGCCTTGCGCTGCTCGATCCGCCGCCGGAGTTCGCGCTGCGCCGCCAGCTCCGCCTCGGCCTCGGTGGGCGCGGGAGCGGCGTCCGAGCCTTCTCCGGCTTCCTGCGCCCCCTCCGCGCTCTTCGCGCTGTCGTGCGCCCCCTGTGCGCCCCCTTCGTCGGGCATGCCGGGCGAGTCGTCGGCGCCTACGGAGCCGTCCTCGCCCGCCTCGTGGTCCTCGGCCGCGGGGTCCGGGGCCTCTCCCCGGGGATGCGCAGTCACAGCGTGCTCCAGTCCTGGTCGGGATAGCGGTGCACGGGCGCCGAAACATCGTCGAGCGCCTGGCAGATCTCGTCAGGAAGCGTAAGCGTCTCCACTGACAACGCCTCGGTCAGCTGCTGCGCGTTGCGGGCGCCGACCACCGGAGCGGCCACCCCCGGGCGGTCCCTCACCCAGGCGAGCGCGACCTGGAGCGGGGTCGTGGCGAGACCCTCGGCCGCCGTGGCCACCGCGTCCACGATCCTGCTCGCGGCGTCGTCGAGGTACGGCTCCACGAACGGCGCCAGGTGTTCCGAGGCGCCCCGCGAGTCGGAAGGGGTGCCCGTGCGGTACTTGCCGGTCAGCACGCCCCTGCCCAGCGGGGAGGAGGGGAGCAGTCCCACCCCGAGGTCCAGCGCCGCGGGAAGCACCTCCCGCTCGATGCCCCGCTGCAGCAGCGAGTACTCCATCTGCGTCGAGGCGAGCCGGGTGCGCGCCCCCGGCGCGGCCAGTTGCCAGGTGGCCGCCTTGGCCAGCTGCCATCCGCTGAAGTTGGACACCCCGGCGTACCGCACACGGCCTGAGGACACCGCGAGGTCCAGCGCCTGAAGGGTCTCCTCCAGGGGCGTCACCGGGTCGAAGGCGTGGACCTGCCACAGATCGACGTAGTCCGTCCCCAGCCGCCGGAGGGACGCGTCCAGGGCCGCCAGCAGGTGGCCGCGCGATCCGTCGAAGCGGCGGTAGGGGTCGGGCACGCTGCCGGCCTTGGTCGCCACGACGAGGTCCGCTCTCGGCACCAGGCTGTCCAGGAGGCGCCCCAGCACGTACTCGGCCTCGCCGCCGCCGTAGACGTCCGCGGTGTCGACGAGGGTGCCGCCCACGTCCCAGAAGGCCTTCAGCTGATCGGCGGCGTCGTGTTCGTCCGTGTCCCGGCCCCAGGTGAGCGTACCCAGCCCGATCCGCGACACGCGAAGGCCGGTACGGCCGAGATGCCTCTGCTCCATGGGCGCTGAGATTACTGGCCAAGGCCCCACGGGGTGGAGCCCTGTGGACAACGTGCCGCCGGGGCGGCCCTGCCGCTTCGGTGCGCCCCGCGCTAGAGTCCCCGGCAGAGGAACGTTACTGATCAGTAGAGGGAGCGTTGGTATGCGGCTCGGCATCAATCTCGGTTACTGGGGTGCGGGGATGGACGGCGACAACCTCGCCGTCGCCCAGGAGGCCGACCGGCTCGGCTACGACGTCTGCTGGGCGGCCGAGGCGTACGGCTCCGACGTTCCGACGGTGCTGGCCTGGGTCGCCGCCCGGACCGAGTCCATCGACGTCGGATCGGCCATCATGCAGATCCCGGCCCGTCAGCCCGCCATGACGGCGATGACGGCGGCCACCCTCGACTCCCTGTCGGGCGGCCGTTTCCGTCTCGGTCTCGGGGTCTCGGGGCCGCAGGTCTCCGAGGGCTGGTACGGGGTCAAGTTCGACAAGCCCCTCGCCCGCACCCGCGAGTACGTCGAGATCGTGCGCAGGGCGATGTCCCGGGAGCGCCTCTCCTACGAGGGCGAGCACTGGACGCTCCCGCTGCCCGACGGCCCCGGCAAGCCCATCAAGCTCACCGTCCACCCCCAGCGCGAGCACATCCCGCTCTACATCGCCGCGATCGGCCCGAAGAACCTCGAACAGACCGGTGAGATCGCCGACGGCGCGCTGCTGATCTTCCCCTCCGCCGACCACCTCCAGGAGACCGCGGTCCAGCACCTGCGGGCCGGACGGGAGAAGGCCGGTCTGACGATGGACGGATTCGACGTCTGCCCGACCCTCCCCCTGGCGGTCGGCGACGACATCAACGGCCTCGCGGACATGTTCCGCCCGTACACCGCCCTCTACGTCGGCGGCATGGGCAGCCGCAAGCAGAACTTCTACAACCAGCTCGCCCAGCGCATGGGGTACGAGAAGGAAGCCGCCGAGATCCAGGACAAGTACCTCTCCGGCGACAAGGCCGGCGCCGCGGCGGCCGTCCCGCACAAGCTGATCGACCAGACCACGCTGCTCGGCTCGGTGGACCGGATCGCCGACCGGATGCAGGCCTACGCGGCCGCCGGGGTCACCACCCTGACGCTCGCCCCGGCGGGTTTCACCCTCGACGAGCGGCTCGCCGCACTGCGTGCCGGAACCGACGCCCTGGAGCGCTCCGGCCTCGCGGCCTGAGCCGCCGGCCGCGCACCCGCGGACAGCACTGCGGCCGTGGTGGGGGCTCGGGGCCCACCCCGCCACGGCCGTCGCACGGAACAACGCCCCGCCCGGCGCCCGGGTTACGCCCCGTACCCCTCACGGGTCTCCCCGGCAGGTCCGGCGGTGCGCGGAACGCCCGTTCGGCCCTGCCCGGCAGCGCTGGTGTTGCCTACCGCCCCGTACCGAATTTGACTGTGCCTCTGCGGACACCGGTGCGAAAGGTGGCAGTGATGCTCTCGGCAAAGAGTCTGTTCCAGGAGATCCTCGACAACGACGAGTCGTTCCGGCTGTTCTGCTCGATCGCCGCGGGCGGGGAGTCGCAGGGAGGCTGGGAGAACGCGCGTATCGCCTCCCTCGTCCCCCCGGCCCTGAGCGAGCTCGCACCCAAGGTCGCCCGGCACGGCGCCGACGAGGACAAGCACGGCCGCATCTTCAACGCGCTCCTGAAGCAGCGCGGACTCCAGCCCGTCGCCGTGCCCTACGAGACCGACTACACCCTGCTGCTGGAGCGCCAGGGCATCGGCCTCGCACACGACAGACTCAGCCGCGAGGAGCCCCTCGCCGAGCGCGACATCATCGTCTACCTGGCCCACAGCAGGGTCACCGAGCAGCGCGCCTCGGAACAGATGCGGCTCCTGCTCAGGCACTTCGCCGACCACCCCGTCCTGGGCCGCGCGGTGAGGATGATCTCGCGCGACGAGGACAGCCACCTGGCCTACTGCCACGAGGAGCTCCTCCGCTTCGCCCGCGCCGGACACGGCCGGACCATCCAGTCCGTCCTGCGGGAGTGCGCCCGGGCCGAGATCCGCGTGTACCGCGACGTCAGCCTCGCCGTGATGAGCCACATGGGCAGCGTCCTGCGCTGGCCCCGCCCCAAAGCCCTCCTCCTGGCCGCCGGCATCCACGCGATGTACGCCTACGAGCTCGCGGTGGGATGGCGGCGCATGGTGAGCCTCGAACAGCCCGCCCTGCGCGACGCGCTGGGCGGCCCGGCGGCGCCGGAGACCGAGTACGCCTGATCCGGGCGGGCTACATCCAGCCGCGGCGCTTGAACAGCCGGTACAGCCCGGCGACCACCACCCCCATCAGCACGATCACCGCCGGATAGGTCCACTCCAGGTCCAGCTCGGGCATGTGGCGGAAGTTCATCCCGTAGATCCCGGCCACCATGGTCGGGACGGCGGCCATGGCCGCCCAGGCGGAGATCTTCCGCATGTCGTCGTTCTGCCGCACCCCCACCTGCGCGAGGTGGGCCGCCAGGATGTCCGAGAGCAGCCGGTCGAGCCCCTCGACGTGCTCGACCGCCCGCGTCAGATGGTCGTTGACGTCACGGAAGAACGGCTGCGATCCGGTGTCGACGAAGGGCACTCCCGCACCGGACAGCCGGGTCATCGGCGTCACCAGCGGATTCGTGGCACGGCGGAATTCGAGCACCTGCCGCTTGAAGGTGTAGATCGCGGCCGCGGTGTTCTTGGTGTCCCGGGACCGGCCCTGCGGGGCGAAGACCTGGGCCTCCAGCTCCTCCAGGTCGATCTGGAGCTCCGCGGCCACCTCGATGTAGTGGTCCACGACCGCGTCGCTCACCGCGTAGAGGACCGACGTCGGCCCGTGCCTGAGCACTTCGGGCTCGGCCTCCAGCCGTCGACGCACCGCCGCCAAGGGCGCGCCCTCGCCGTGCCGCACGGTCACCACGAAGGAGTCCCCTATGAAGAGCATCAGCTCCCCCGCGCTCACGGTGTCGCTGCGCTGCTCGTAGACCACCGGCTTGATGACCACGAACAGGGAGTCGTCGTAGATCTCCAGCTTCGGGCGCTGGTGCGCGCGCAAGGCATCCTCCACCGCCAGCGGGTGGAGTCCGAACTCGCTGCTGACGAGGTCGAACTCCTTCTCCGTCGGCTCGTGCAGGCCGATCCAGACAAAGGCGTCCCCCGCGGCCCGTGCCTCACCGAGGGCGTCGGAGAGGTCGGCCGGGCCTTCGGTCCGGCGCCCGTCCCGGTAGATTCCGCAGTCGACGATCATCCGCGCATTCTTCCCCGCCGGGCAGGGCTCACGCACCTCTACCCTGGCGGGTATGCCCACGCTCATCCTCGTACGCCACGGACGCTCGACCGCCAACACCTCCGGAGTGCTCGCGGGCCGGACCCCGGGCGTCTCCCTCGACGAACGCGGCGCCGAGCAGGCCGCCGCCCTGCCCGGACGGCTGTCCGCCCTCACCCTCGCCGCGGCGGTCAGCAGCCCGCTCCAGCGCTGCCGGGAGACGCTGCAGCCGCTGCTGGACGCCCGCCCCGACCTGCCGCTGCACACCGAGGACCGGATCAGCGAGTGCGACTACGGGGACTGGTCGGGACGCAAGCTCGCCGAGCTCTCCGACGAGCCGCTCATGAAGGTCGTCCAGCAGCACCCATCGGCCGCGGCGTTCCCCGGCGGGGAGTCCATGCGCGCCATGCAGGCACGGGCCGTCGAGGCGGTACGGGAGTGGAACGACAGGATCGCGGCGGAACACGGCGACGACGCCGCGTACGTCATGTGCTCCCACGGCGACATCATCAAGGCGATCGTCGCCGACGCCCTCGGTATGCACCTCGACCTCTTCCAGCGCGTCCAGGCGGACCCGTGCTCGGTCACCGCCATCCGCTACACGGCGCTGCGCCCCTTCCTCCTCCGGCTCGGTGACACCGGTGACCTCGCCTCCCTGGCGCCGCGCGAGCGGCCCGCCGGGGCGGACGCGGCGGCGCCCCCGACGACGGACGCGGCCGTGGGGGGCGGCGCTGGGGCACCGTGATCGCTCGGCGCAGTAGGGTGGACGCGCCGTAGAGGCCCCGCGGGACACCCCGTGGTGCCCCCGGGCCCGCCCCATCCGCCCACACTTCTCTCAAGGGAGACAGGACGTGTCCCGTCAGGTGTTCCTCTACGACCCGCCGGACCGCTTCGTGGCCGGCACGGTCGGGCTGCCTGGCCGCCGTACGTTTTTCCTCCAGGCGTCCTCGCGCGGACGTGTCACCAGCGTGGCCCTGGAGAAGACCCAGGTCGCCGCGCTGGCCGAACGGATCGACGAGCTCCTCGACGAGGTCGTCAGGCGGACCGGCGGCAACTCACCGGTGCCCGCCGTCGCCCCCATGGACGTCACCGACACCGCGCCGCTCGACGCCCCCGTCGAGGAGGAGTTCAGGGTCGGCACGATGGCCCTCGCCTGGGACGGCGAGGAGCAGCGCATGATCGTCGAGGCGCAGGCGCTCGTCGAACTGGACGCCGACTCCGAGGACGACCTCGCGGAGGCCGAGGAAAGGCTTCTGCAGGACGAGGAGAACGGCCCGCCGATGCTGCGCGTCCGGCTCAGCGGCGCCCAGGCCCGCGCCTTCGCCAAGCGCGCCCTCGACGTCGTCAACGCGGGCCGCCCGCCGTGCCCGCTGTGCAGCCTCCCCCTCGACCCGGAAGGACACGTATGCCCGCGCCAGAACGGATACCGTCGCGGGGCCTGACGGAGGCCGGGCTGCGCACCCTGCTGGCCGAGGGCGAACTGACCGTCCTCGGCCGCGTCCGCGGTGCCTCCAACGCGGTGCTGTACTGCACGGTCGCGTACGAGGGCGAGGAGCGCGCCTGCGTCTACAAGCCGGTCGCGGGTGAGCAGCCCCTGTGGGACTTCCCCGACGGCACACTCGCACAGCGCGAGGTCGCGGCGTACGAGGTCTCCGAGGCCACCGGCTGGGGGCTCGTGCCCCCCACCGTGCTCCGGGAAGGGCCCTACGGCCAGGGCATGTGCCAGCTGTGGATCGAGGCGGAACCCACCGAGGAGGACTCCGACGGACTGGGGCCGCTGCTGGGGCTCGTCGAGGCCGAGGAGCCGGGTGAGGGCTGGAAGGCGATCGGCCTCGCGGAGGTGGGGGAGGGCCGCACGGCCCTGCTGGTGCACGCCGACGATCCCCGGCTGCGCAGGCTCGCGGTCCTCGACGCCGTGATCAACAACGGTGACCGCAAGGGCGGTCACCTGCTGCCCGCACCGGACGGACGGCTCTACGGCATCGACCACGGTGTGACCTTCAACGCGGACGACAAGCTGCGGACGCTGCTCTGGGGCTGGGCGGGGGAGCCGCTCACCGCGGAGGCCACCGCGGTGCTCGACGCCCTCCTCGCCGGTCTCGGCCCGGGAGCGGCGCTCGCGTCCCGCCTGGGCGAACTGATCACGGCTGCGGAGCTCGACGCCCTGCGCGAACGCGTGGAGGTCCTGCGGAAGTCCGGGCGGCATCCGCAGCCGGGCGGTGAGTGGCCGCCGATCCCCTGGCCCCCGGTGTGAGGGAGCCCGGACGCCCGGCCGGGGGGCACGGTCTCCGTCCGGGGCCGGCTGATCCGCCGGACGGGGCTCGGCGCGGAATCCGCCCGCGCGGGTGAGGCGCCGCACGGAGTCGGCCCGCGCGCAAGAGTGCCTCTCAGGCCACGATCCGCCATCCGGTTCGTATCCGGAAGCATCGTCCGGTTACGCTCGTGACATGCATGCCTGGCCCGCTTCTGAGGTCCCCGCCCTGCCTGGCAAGGGCCGCGACCTTCGGATCCACGACACCGCGACCGGCGGACGGATCACCCTTGACCCCGGTCCCGTCGCCCGCATCTACGTCTGCGGCATCACGCCGTACGACGCGACCCACATGGGTCATGCGGCGACCTACAACGCGTTCGACCTCGTTCAGCGCGTGTGGCTCGACACCAAGCGGCAGGTTCACTACGTCCAGAACGTGACCGACGTGGATGACCCTCTGCTGGAGCGGGCCGTGCGCGACGGCGAGGACTGGACCGCGCTCGCCGAGCGTGAGACGGCACTCTTCCGGGAGGACATGACCGCCCTGCGGATGCTTCCCCCGAAGCACTACATCGGTGCCGTGGAGGCGATACCGGGCATCGTCCCGCTCGTCGAACGTCTCCGTGACGCGGGCGCCGCCTACGAACTCGACGGGGACGTGTACTTCTCCGTCGACTGCGATCCGCACTTCGGTGAGGTCTCCGGACTCGACGCCGACGCCATGAGGCTGCTCTCCGCCGAACGCGGCGGCGACCCCGAGCGCCCCGGCAAGAAGAACCCGCTGGACCCGATGCTCTGGATGTCCGCCCGCGAGGGCGAGCCGAGCTGGGACGGCGGCACCCTCGGCGCGGGCCGACCGGGCTGGCACATCGAGTGCGTCGCCATCGCCCTCGACCACCTGGGCATGGGCTTCGACGTCCAGGGCGGCGGCTCCGACCTCGCCTTCCCCCATCACGAGATGGGCGCCTCCCACGCGCAGGCGCTCACCGGCGAGCACCCCTTCGCCCAGGCATATGTGCACGCCGGCATGGTCGCGCTCGACGGCGAGAAGATGTCCAAGTCCAAGGGCAACCTGGTCTTCGTGTCGGCACTGCGCCGGGCCGCCGTGGACCCGGCGGCCATCAGGCTCGCCCTGCTCGCGAACCACTACCGTTCCGACTGGGAGTGGACCGACCAGGTCCTCGCGGACGCCGTGGAGCGCCTCGCCCGGTGGCGGGCCGCCGTCTCCCGGCCCGACGGTCCTCCCGCGGACGAACTGGTCGAGCAGGTGCGTGAGGCGCTGGCGGACGACCTGGACAGCCCGGCCGCGCTCGCCGCGGTCGACCGGTGGGCCGCGCTGCAGAGCGCGGACGGCGGCACGGACGAGGGCGCGCCCGGACTCGTGTCGCGCACCGTGGACGCCCTGCTGGGCGTGGCTCTGTAGCCCCGACGGACCAACGACGCGGACGGCCCCGGACCGGCGAAGGATCGCCGGTCCGGGGCCGTCCGCGCCCGGTGTGCGTCAGCCGTCCGACGGATCCTCGTCCGGGCCGGCGGACGGATCCTCGGGGGGCTGCTGCTCCCCGTCCTCCTCCTTGGCCCGGCCCTTCTCCGGCCGCTGCGGCTTCGGCGGCCTGGTACGGCCCCCGGACGTGTCCCGCAGGTACGGCGCGTCCCCGCTCTCGGTCGCGTGCCCCCCCGGACCGCCTACATCCCTGCGCCGCAGATAGCGCTCGAACTCCCGGGCGATCGCCTCCCCTGACGCCTCGGGCAGCTCGGCGGTGTCCCGGGCCTCCTCCAGCGTCTGCACGTACTCGGCGACCTCGCTGTCCTCGGCGGCCAGCTGGTCGACGCCGACCTGCCAGGCGCGCGCGTCCTCGGGCAGCTCGCCCAGCGGGATGCGCAGGCCGAGAAGGTCCTCGAGACGGTTCAGCAGTGCCAGCGTCGCCTTCGGGTTGGGCGGCTGGGACACGTAGTGCGGCACCGCCGCCCAGAGGCTGACCGCGGGCACTCCGGCATGGGTGCAGGCTTCCTGCAGGATGCCCACGATGCCGGTCGGGCCCTCGTACCGGGTCTCCTCCAGGTCCATGGTCCTGGCGAGATCCGGATCCGAGGTGACCCCGCTGACCGGCACCGGTCGGGTGTGCGGGGTGTCGCCGAGCAGCGCTCCCAGGATGACGATCATCTCCACGCCCAGCTCATGGGCGAAGCCGAGGATCTCGTTGCAGTACGAACGCCAGCGCATGGAGGGTTCGATGCCGCGGATCAGCACCAGGTCGCGGGGCTTGTCGCCGCCGACCCTGATCACGGACAGACGCGTGGTGGGCCAGGTGATCTTGCGGGTCCCGCCGTCCATCCACACCGTCGGCCTGTTGACCTGGAAGTCGTAGTAGTCCTCGGCGTCGAGCGCCGCGAAGACCTCGCCCTTCCATTCCCGGTCCAGATGCGCGACCGCTGTGGAGGCGGCGTCGCCGGCATCGTTCCAGCCCTCGAACGCGGCCACCATGACCGGGTCGATCAGCTCGGGTACTCCCTCGAGCTCGATCACCCAGGCCTCCTTCCGAAGTTCCCTTGCGTACGGACCAACCTTACGGCTTCCCCCCTGCTCCGACGCAGTCCGTTTGCGTGCGGGGACCGAACCGTGCACGCCGTGATTCATCCGAGCTGTTCCGGTCGAAACCGATCAACTTCCCTTCCGGCCCTGGACCGGGGGGTGCTGTTGGAGTTATACATCGGATGACCGCGAGAGATCCGATGTTATTCCCTGGGGGCGCACATGAATCCGACCGTCACCGAATTCGAGGTCGAGGACATCCGGTTCCCCACCTCGGAGCAGCTGGACGGCTCGGACGCGATGAACCCCGACCCCGACTACTCCGCCGCCTACGTCGTCCTGCGCACCCGGGGCGGAGCCGGTGCAGAGGGCCATGGCCTCTGCTTCACCATCGGCCGCGGCAACGATGTCATGGCCGTGGCCATCGAGGCGCTCCGGCCCTTCGTGGTGAACCGTCCCGTCCCGCGCACCGCGGCGGACCTCGCGGACCTCCACCGCACCCTCACACACGACTCGCAGCTGCGCTGGCTGGGCCCGGAGAAGGGCGTGATGCACATGGCCGCGGGGGCGGTCGTCAACGCGGCCTGGGACCTCGCGGCGAAGCTCGCGGGCAAGCCCGTCTGGCGATTCCTCGCGGAGATGACACCGGAGGAACTCGTCTCCCTCGTGGACTTCCGCCACCTCACGGACGCCCTCACCCCGCAGGAGGCCCTCGCGATCCTGCGCGCGGCGGAGCCGGGGCGGGCGGAGCGCACCGAGCGCCTGCTCGCCGAGGGGTTCCCGGCGTACACGACGACACCGGGCTGGCTCGGCTACGACGACGACAAGCTCGTACGGCTGTCCAAGGAAGCCGTCGCCGAGGGATTCACCCAGATCAAGCTGAAGGTCGGAGCCGATCCCGGCGAGGACGCCCGCAGACTCGCCCTGGCACGCCAGGCGGTCGGCCCGGACGTACGGATCGCCCTCGACGCCAACCAGCGCTGGGACGTGGCCGAGGCCGTGGACCGGATGAAGGCCCTCGCCCCGTACGACCCTTACTGGATCGAGGAGCCCACCAGCCCCGACGACATCCTCGGCCACGCCGCCGTGCGCGCCGGACAGCCCGTCAAGGTCGCCACCGGTGAACACGTCGCCAACCGGATCGTGTTCAAGCAGCTGCTGCAGGCGCGGGCCGTGGACTTCGTGCAGATCGACGCCGCACGGGTCGCCGGGGTCAACGAGAACATCGCGATCCTGCTGCTCGCCGCGAAGTACGGGGTCCCGGTCTGCCCGCACGCCGGAGGCGTCGGACTGTGCGAACTCGTGCAGCACCTCTCGATGTTCGACTACGTCGCGGTCTCCGGCAGTCTGGAGAACCGGGTGATCGAGTACGTCGACCACCTCCACGAGCACTTCGCCGACCCGGCCGTCGTCGAGGACGGCCGCTACGCAGCACCGCGTGCGCCCGGCTTCTCGGCCCGCATGCTGCCGGCGTCCGTCGCCGCACACCGCTATCCGCAGGGCCCCGTCTGGCAGGCCCGCCACCACCCGGAGGAGACCGACCGATGACCGGTACGCAGGATTTCGACGGGCTGTCCGCACTGGTGACGGGCGGCGCGTCCGGCATCGGAGCCGCCGTCGCGAGGGCGCTCCTCGCCCGGGGCGCCCGGGTGGCCGTACTCGACCTCGATCCGAGGGGCGCGCCCGAGGGCACGCTGGGCATCGAGGCCGACGTCACGGACGACGAGGCCGTACGGAACGCGGTCGACCGGGCCGCCGCCGAGCTCGGCGGTCTGCACACCCTGGTCTCCAACGCCGGAACCGGGGCGATCGGCACGGTCGAGGACAACACCGACGCGGAGTGGACGCGCGTGCTGGACGTCAACGTGCTCGGCATGGTCCGTGCCGCGCGCCATGCCCTGCCCCACCTCCGGCGGGCGGTCGCCGGGCGGCCGGGCTCCGTCTCGATCACCCACACCTGTTCCATAGCGGCCACCGCGGGTCTGCCGCAGCGCGCGCTGTACAGCGCGAGCAAGGGTGCGGTGCTCTCCCTCACCCTCGCCATGGCCGCGGACCACGTGCGGGAGGGAATCCGGGTCAACTGCGTCAACCCCGGAACCGCCGACACCCCCTGGATCGGCCGGCTGCTCGGGCAGGCCGAGGACCCGGTGGCGGAGCGGGCGGCGCTGGCCGCCCGGCAGCCGCTGGGGCGGCTGGTGACCGCCGACGAGGTTGCCGCCGCGGTGGTCTACCTCGCGAGCCCGGCCGCCGCCTCCGTCACGGGCACCGCGCTCGCCGTCGACGGGGGGATGCAGGGGCTGCGCCTGCGGCCCGTGGGCCCCTCACAGGGTTGAGCGCAGCCACTGCTCGATGCTCGCGACATGGACGGTCGCCCAGGACCGGGCCGCCTCGGCGTCCCGGTCCCGCAGCGCGGCCAGGATGGCCCGGTGCTCGTACAGCGTGCGGCTGACCGCGTTCTCCTGCGTCAGCCCCCGCCACACCCTGGCCCGGGTGGTCGGGCCGGAGAGCCCGTCGAGCAGCGAGCAGAGGACCGAGTTGCCCGAGCCCCGGACGATCCCCCGGTGGAACTCCAGGTCGGCGGCGACCAGGTCCTCCACCGAGGGGTCGGTGCCCAGGGCGTCCAGCTGGGCTCCGAGCGCGTCCAGTTGCTCCTCCTCGATGCGCAGCGCCGCCATGGCGGTCGCCGCGGGCTCCAGGATCCTGCGGACCGCGAAGAACTCCAGCACCGTGTCGTCGCGGTGGAAGTCCACCACGAAGCTCAGCGCCTCCAGCAGGAGTTGGGGGTCCAGACTGGTGACGTAGGTGCCGTCGCCCTGGCGGACGTCGAGGATCCGGATCAGCGACAGCGCGCGCACCGCCTCACGCAGGGAGTTGCGTGACAGCCCGAGCTCCGCCGCGAGTTCGCTCTCCTTCGGGAGACGGTCCCCGGGGGCCAGGGCACCCGAGACGATCATTCCCTTGATTCTCTCGATCGCTTCGTCGGTGACGGCCATGGGGGCTCCTCGCACACAAGACATCCGATGTATCGCCTCATTATGCGGTCAGGGGCGGTGCCCACGCGCACACCGCCCCTGGTGACGGCCCCGGCCCAGGTTCAGCGGCCCTCGGCCAGCATGCTCTCGACCCCGGCCCGGATCCCGTCCGTGGCCAGGCCCCGGATCGTCAGCGTGGTCCGGCGGCGCAGCACGTCGTCCGCCGTCGCGGCCCATTCGCGGTCCCGTGCGTAGGCCACCTGGGCCCAGATCTCCGGGGCGTCGGGATGGATGCGCCCGGCCAGAGCCGGGTCCTCCGCCGCCAGCCGCGCGATGTCGAAGGACAGCGAGCCGTAGTGCGTGGCGAGGTGGCGGGCCGTGTCCGCGGGCATCCGCGGCCCCGGGGTGCCGCCCTCGGCGAGCAGCCGGTGCGCCACCGCGTCCGGGTTGGCGATGCCGGGGAGCGGCACCTTCCGGGGCAGCCTGGCCATCGGCTCCATGTCCTCGGCGAGCGGGCGGCCGGGCAGCTCGGCGAGCTTGTTCATCACGGTCCTGCCGATGTGACGGAACGTCGTCCACTTGCCGCCGGCGACCGACAGCATGCCGCCGCGCCCTTCGGTGACGACCGTCTCCCGCTTGGCCTTCGAGGTGTCGCCCGGGCCGCCGGGCAGCACCCGCAGGCCCGCGAAGGAGTAGGTGATCAGGTCGCGGGAGAGCTGCTGGTCCCTGACCGAGAACGCAGCCTCGTCCAGGATCTGGGCCGTGTCCTTCTCCGTGACGGCGACGTCGGCCGGATCGCCCTCGTACTCCTCGTCGGTGGTGCCGAGCAGCAGCATGTCCTCCCAGGGCAGGGCGAACGTGATCCGGTACTTGTCGATCGGCGTCGCCAGAGCCGCCCTCCACGGGCGGGTGCGCCGCAGCACGAGGTGCGCGCCCTTGGACAGGCGTATGGAGGGCGCCGCGGCGGGGTCCTCCATCTTCCGCAGGTGGTCGACCCACGGTCCGGTGGCGTTCAGGACGAGGCGGGCGTCCACGCCGAACTCCGTGCCGTCCTGGCGGTCCTTCAGTTCGGCGCCGGTGACCCGGCCCCGGGTGAACCGCAGCCCGGTCACCGCTGCGTGGTTGAGGACGTCCGCGCCGGCGTCGACGGCGGCGCGGACGGTCATCAGCGCCATGCGCGCGTCGTTCATCTGGTCGTCGCCGTAGACCGCGACGGCCCTGAGGCCGTCCGTACGCAGCTCCGGCACGTCCCGGGCGGCCCTGGACGGGCTGATCACATGTCCCACGCCGTCACCGAAGGCGGACAGCGCGGAATAGGCGAAGACCCCGGCGCCGAGCTTGGCCGCGCCGTGCGGGCCGCCCTTGTAGACGGGCAGGTAGAACGTGAGCGGGTTGGCGAGGTGCGGGGCCACCTGCCGGGAGACCGCGCGCCGCTCGAAGTGGTTCTCGGCGACCAGCTTCACCGCGCCGGTCTGGAGGTACCGCAGGCCGCCGTGGAGCAGCTTGGACGAGGCGGAGGAGGTGGCGCCGGCGAAGTCACCGGCGTCCACCAGGGCCACCCGCAGCCCGGACTGCGCGGCATGCCAGGCGGTGGAGATGCCCAGGATGCCGCCGCCGATCACCAGGAGGTCGTACGTCGCCTTCGAAAGCCGTTCCCGGGTCTCGGCGCGGCTCCGCGGGGAGCCGGAGGCCGGATGCGTCCCGAGGGAGGGGACGCTCTGCAGGGTGGTCATGTCGATTGCTCCTCAGCTCTCGTCGTCGATCCAGCCCATGGTCCGTTCGACGGCCTTGAGCCAGCTCTTGTACTCGCGGTCACGGGTGGCCGCGTCCATGCGGGGTGTCCACTCGGCGGCGCGGCGCCAGTTGGCGCGCAGCGCGTCGGTGTCCGGCCAGAAGCCGACGGCGAGGCCGGCGGCGTAGGCGGCGCCGAGGCAGGTGGTCTCGGCGACCATGGGGCGCACCACGGGCGCGTCCAGGAAGTCGGAGAGCGTCTGCATCAGCAGGTTGTTGGAGGTCATGCCGCCGTCGACCTTGAGCGCGGTCAGTTCGACGCCGGAGTCCTTGGTCATGGCGTCGCTGATCTCACGGGTCTGCCAGGCGGTGGCCTCGAGCACGGCCCGGGCGATGTGCGCCTTGGTCACGTACCGGGTCAGGCCGGCGATCACCCCGCGGGCGTCGGGGCGCCAGTAGGGGGCGAACAGTCCGGAGAATGCGGGCACGAAGTAGGCGCCGCCGTTGTCCTCCACCGAGGAGGCGAGCGTCTCGATCTCCGCCGCGGACTTGATCAGGCCCATCTGGTCGCGCATCCACTGGACGAGCGAGCCGGTGACGGCGATGGAGCCCTCCAGGGCGTACACCGCCTTCTGGTCGCCGATCCGGTAGCCGACGGTCGTCAGCAGCCCGTTGTAGGAGTTGACCGGGGTCTCGCCGGTGTTGATCAGCATGAAGGTGCCGGTGCCGTACGTGGACTTGGCCTCACCCTGGGCGAAGCAGGTCTGCCCGAACAGCGCCGCCTGCTGGTCGCCGAGCGCGGAGGCCACCGGGACACCGGCGAGCACGCCGTCCTTGGCGGTGCCGTAGACCTCGGCGGAGGAACGGATCTCGGGGAGCACGGCGGCGGGGATGCCCATGGAGCTGAGGATCTTGTCGTCCCACTGCATGGTGTGCAGGTTCATCAGGAGGGTGCGCGAGGCGTTGGTGACGTCCGTGACGTGGACTCCGCCCTCGGTTCCGCCGGTCAGGTTCCAGATGACCCAGGAGTCCATGGTGCCGAAGAGGATGTCCCCCCGTTCGGCACGCTCGCGCAGGCCCTCCACGTTGTCCAGCAGCCAGCGGACCTTGGGGCCGGCGAAGTACGACGCGAGGGGGAGTCCGGTCTCCCGGCGGAAGCGGTCCTGGCCGACGTTGCGGCCGAGCTCCTTGCACAGGGCGTCGGTGCGGGTGTCCTGCCAGACGAGGGCGTTGTGCACCGGTTCGCCGGTGTTCCTGTCCCAGAGCAGCGTGGTCTCACGCTGGTTGGTGATGCCGATCGCCTTGACGTCCGCGGCGGTGATGCCGGCCTTGACGACCGCTCCGGCGACGACCTCCTGGACGTTCTCCCAGATCTCCTTGGCGTCGTGCTCGACCCAGCCCGGCTTGGGGAAGATCTGCTCGTGCTCCTTCTGGTCGACCGAGACGATCCGGCCGTCCTTGTCGAAGACGATGCAGCGGCTGGAGGTGGTGCCCTGGTCGATGGCCGCGATGAACGGGCCGGTGGTGTGTGCGTCGGTCACGGTTGGCTCCCGGAGTCCGTGTGGTGGGGTGAGGTGCGTCTCAGGCGAAGGCGAGGTTGTAGAGTCCGCCGGCCAGTGCCGCCCCGATGAGCGGTCCTACCACCGGTACCCAGGCATAGCCCCAGTCCGACCCGCCCTTGTTCGGCAACGGCAGCAACGCGTGCACGATGCGCGGGCCGAGGTCACGGACCGGGTTGATCGCGTAGCCGGTCGGGCCGCCGAGCGAGAGGCCGATCCCGACGACCACCAGGGCTGTGATCAGGGCTCCCAGCGCGCCGAGGCCGTTGCCCTCGTCGTTGAGGCCCTGGGTCAGGATCGCCAGGACCAGTACGAAGGTCGCGATGACCTCCGTGACCACGTTCTGCACCGCGTTCCGGATCTCCGGGCCGGTGGTGAAGATCCCCAGCACCGGGCCGGCCTTCGGAGCGGCCGACCGGTCCACCAGGCCCTCCTCGGGCGGCAGGTCCTTCACGATCTCGGGATCGGTGAGGTGCGCGTGGAACTGCCCGTAGTAGACGGCCCAGACGAGCACCGCGCCGATCATCGCCCCGAGCAGTTCGGAGGCGAGGTACAGGGGCACGTCGCTCCAGGCGGTGCCGCCCTGGATCGCCAGGCCGATCGTGACCGCCGGGTTGAGGTGGGCGCCTGACACACCGGAGGCGATGTACGCGCCGGTCAGCACGGCGAAGCCCCACCCGAAGGTGATGGCGAGCCAGCCGGCGTTCTGCGCCTTGGAGCGCTTGAGCGTGACGGCGGCGCAGACGCCGCCGCCGAGCAGTATGAGTACGGCGGTACCGATGGTCTCGCCGATGAAGATGTCGGAGCTGGACACCCGCGACTCCTTTGTCCTTCGTCCAGGGGAAGGCGAAACACCGGGTCCCTCCGGTGGATCGCGCCCCCAGATGGGTACCTCTGGGAGAGCAGGTACCCCACCTGTAGGGCTTGACCGGCCCTCGGCACTGTCACACCCTAACGCGTATTGCCGTTAGGTGTTCGACAATGCCGACCGGTGAACGGTCATGCTTCTCCCCGAACGTGAGTGCGTCAAGGGGTGTGTGACGGGGGACTCGATCGTTATCGGCTCCCGGGCCGCCGGGCCGGTGGCCGGATCAGAAGCGCCCGGCGCCCAGATCCCGCGACACGGCGCGGGCGCAGTCCCGTACGGCCGCGACCAGTTCGGGGCGCAGTACCCCGCCGGGGAACACGCGCTCCACGGCGCCCGTCACCGCCACGGCGCCGACCGGCATCCGGCGCCGGTCGTGGATCGGGGCCGCCACGGCGGCGACGCCCTCCCAGGTCTCCTCGAGGTCCGACGCCCAGCCCTGGGCCCGGACCAGGTCCAGCTGCGACTCGAACTCGGCGTCGCCGGTGACGGTCCGCGGCGTGAAGGACCGCCGTTCCGCCTCGGTGGCCTCGCTGTGCGCGACCGGGTCGTAGGCGGAGAGCACCTTGCCCAGTGCGGTGGAGTGCAGCGGCTGCATCGCGCCGACCTCCAGCACCTGCCGGCTGTCGTCCGGGCGGAAGACGTGGTGGACGATGAGCACGCCGTGCTGGTGCAGGACGCCGAGGTGGACGCTCTCGCCGCTGGACCGGGCCAGGTCGTCGGTCCAGACGAGTGCGCGGGCCCGCAGTTCGTGCACGTCGAGATAGCTGTTGCCCAGTCGCAGCAGCTCCGCCCCCAGCTGGTAGCGGCCGGACGTGCCGTCCTGCTCGACGAAGCCCTCCAGCTGGAGCGTGCGCAGGATGCCGTGCGCCGTGCCCTTGGCCAGGCCCAGTGACGACGCGATGTCCGACAGCCCGAGCCGGCGCTCGCCGCCCGCCAGCAGGCGCAGCATGGCCGCTGCCCGCTCGAGCGACTGGATGTTCTTCGCCATCGCGCCGTACTCCTCCACTCGGTTCGACAATGCTGAACACTATCGGTCGATGTCGACCCCTGTCCGGTGGCGCGCACAATATGCGTCACGCCGTGAGCCGGCCCGTTCACCGCACAGCATGCAGTCCGCCCCGTGGGACGCGTCGACCGGCCCGGGCGGCTCCCGGCTACGCTGGCCGCGTGCCCCCATCCGCTGAAGGGGGCGAAGCCGACAGCCGTCGCATCCCAGGGAGAACATTCCATGGCCTCGTCGCCGACCCCCACAGCTGACAGCCGGAACCGGGCCGCCGCGCTCCGTGAGGCGCTCGCCACCCGGGTGGTGGTGGCCGACGGTGCGATGGGCACCATGCTCCAGGCCCAGGACCCCACGCTCGAGGACTTCGAGAACCTCGAGGGCTGCAACGAGATCCTCAACGTCACCCGGCCCGACATCGTCCGCTCGGTGCACGAGGAGTACTTCGCGGTCGGTGTGGACTGCGTCGAGACGAACACGTTCGGAGCCAACGCCTCCGCCCTGGGCGAGTACGACATCCCCGGCAGGATCCACGAGCTCTCGCAGGCCGGCGCCGCGATCGCACGCGAGGTCGCCGACCGCTTCACCGAGTCCACCGGTCAGCAGCGGTGGGTGCTCGGCTCCATCGGCCCCGGCACCAAGCTGCCGACGCTCGGCCACGCCCCCTACACGGTCCTGCGCGACGGGTTCCAGCAGAACGCCGAAGGCCTGATCGCCGGAGGCGCCGACGCGCTGATCATCGAGACCACCCAGGACCTCCTGCAGACCAAGGCCGCGGTGCTCGGCGCCCGGCGGGCGCTGGACGCGCTCGGCAGCGACCTCCTGGTGCTCTGCTCGCTGGCCTTCGAGACCACCGGCACCATGCTGCTCGGCTCCGAGATCGGCGCCGCGCTGACCGCTCTCGAACCGCTCGGCGTCGACATGATCGGCCTGAACTGCTCGACCGGCCCCGCGGAGATGAGCGAGCACCTGCGCTACCTCACCCGCCACTCGCGCATCCCGCTGCTCTGCATGCCCAACGCCGGGCTGCCCGTCCTCACCAAGGACGGCGCCCACTTCCCGCTCGACGCGGAAGGGCTGGCCGACGCCCAGGAGACCTTCGTCCGGGAGTACGGCCTCTCCCTGGTCGGCGGCTGCTGCGGCACGACGCCCGAACACCTGAGGCAGCTCGTCGAGCGGGTCCGCGGCGCCGAGCTCACCGCCCGCTCCCCGCGGCCCGAACCGGGCGCCGCCTCGCTCTACCAGAGCATCCCCTTCCGCCAGGACACCTCGTACCTTGCGATCGGCGAGCGCACGAACGCCAACGGATCCAAGAAGTTCCGCGAGGCCATGCTCGACGCCCGCTGGGACGACTGCGTGGAGATGGCCCGCGACCAGATCCGCGAGGGCGCGCACATGCTCGACCTCTGCGTCGACTACGTGGGCCGCGACGGCGTCGCCGACATGGAGGAGCTGGCCGGCCGCTTCGCCACCGCCTCCACCCTGCCGATCGTCCTCGACTCCACCGAGGTGCCCGTCCTGCGCGCCGGACTGGAGAAGCTCGGCGGCCGTGCCGTGCTGAACTCCGTCAACTACGAGGACGGGGACGGCCCCGAATCCCGCTTCGCCCAGGTCTCCGGCCTCGCCGCCGAGCACGGCGCCGCGCTGATCGCGCTGACCATCGACGAGGAGGGCCAGGCCCGCACCGTCGAGCACAAGGTCGCCATCGCCGAGCGGCTCATCGAGGACCTCACCACCAACTGGGGCATCCGCGAGGCGGACATCCTCATCGACTGCCTGACCTTCACGATCTGCACCGGGCAGGAGGAGTCCCGCAAGGACGGGATCGCCACGATCGGGGCCATCCGCGAGCTGAAGAAGCGCCACCCCGACGTCCAGACCACGCTCGGCCTCTCCAACATCTCCTTCGGTCTCAACCCGGCAGCCCGAGTCGTCCTGAACTCGGTCTTCCTGGACGAGTGCGTGAAGGCCGGCCTCGACTCGGCCATCGTGCACGCCTCCAAGATCCTGCCGATCGCCCGGCTCGAGGAGGAGCAGGTCAAGGTCGCCCTCGACCTGATCCACGACCGCCGCGAAGAGGGCTACGACCCCCTGCAGCGCCTCATGGAGCTCTTCGAGGGCGTCAACATGAAGTCGATGAAGCAGGGCAAGGCCGAGGAGCTCCTCGCGCTGCCGCTGGACGAACGGCTCCAGCGCCGCATCATCGACGGCGAGAAGAACGGCCTGGAGGCCGACCTAGACGAGGCGCTGGAGACCACCCCCGCCCTCGACATCGTCAACAACACCCTCCTCGAGGGGATGAAGGTCGTCGGCGAGCTCTTCGGCTCCGGCCAGATGCAGCTGCCCTTCGTGCTCCAGTCCGCCGAGGTCATGAAGAGCGCGGTGGCCTACCTCGAGCCGCACATGGAGAAGACCGACGACGACGGCAAGGGCACCATCGTCCTGGCCACCGTGCGCGGAGACGTCCACGACATCGGCAAGAACCTCGTCGACATCATCCTGTCCAACAACGGCTTCAACGTCGTCAACCTGGGCATCAAGCAGCCGGTCTCCGCGATCCTGGAAGCCGCCGAGGAGCACCGCGCCGACGTCATCGGGATGTCCGGGCTCCTGGTGAAGTCCACCGTGATCATGAAGGAGAACCTCGAGGAGCTGAACCAGCGCAAGCTGGCGGCCGAGTACCCGGTCATCCTCGGCGGCGCCGCCCTCACCAGGGCCTACGTCGAGCAGGACCTGCACGAGCTCTACGAGGGCGAGGTCCGCTACGCCCGTGACGCGTTCGAGGGCCTGCGCCTCATGGACGCCCTGATCGCGGTCAAGCGCGGGGTGCCCGGGGCGTCCCTCCCCGAACTGAAGCAGCGCCGGGTGCCCAAGCGGGACACCGCGGTGACCGAGGTGACCGAGCCCGAGGAAGGTGTGCGCTCCGACGTCTCCGTCACCAACCCGGTCCCCGAACCGCCCTTCTGGGGCACCAGGGTCGTCAAGGGGATCCAGCTCAAGGAGTACGCCTCCTGGCTGGACGAGGGCGCACTCTTCAAGGGCCAGTGGGGTCTCAAGCAGGCCCGCGCCGGCGACGGCCCCTCGTACGAGGAGCTCGTGGAACGGGAGGGGCGGCCCCGCCTGCGAGGGTGGCTGGACAAGCTCCACACCGAGAACCTGCTGGAGGCCGCGGTCGTCTACGGCTACTTCCCCTGCGTCTCCAAGGGCGACGACCTGATCCTGCTGCACGAGGACGGTTCCGAGCGGACCCGCTTCACCTTCCCGCGACAGCGCCGCGGCCGGCGCCTGTGCCTCGCCGACTTCTTCCGGCCCGAGGAGTCCGGGGAGACGGACGTGATCGGGCTCCAGGTCGTCACGGTCGGCTCCAGGATCGGCGGAGCCACCGCGGAACTGTTCGAGGCGAACTCCTACCGCGACTACCTGGAGCTGCACGGCCTCTCCGTGCAGCTGGCCGAGGCGCTCGCGGAGTACTGGCACGCCCGGGTCCGCGGCGAGCTCGGCTTCGCGGGCGAGGACCCGTCCGACGTCGAGGACATGTTCGCCCTGAAGTACCGCGGGGCGCGCTTCTCCCTGGGCTACGGGGCATGCCCCGACCTCGAGGACCGGGCCAAGATCTCCGAGCTCCTGGAGCCCGAGCGGATCGGCGTGAAGCTCTCCGAGGAGTTCCAGCTGCACCCGGAGCAGTCCACCGACGCCATCGTCATCCACCACCCCGAGGCGAAGTACTTCAACGCACGGTAGAGAACCGCTCGACGCGTGGTGACGCCACGCTGCGCACCGGGCGGGCACCGTCGTAGACTGGTCGGTCCAGTGCAGGCCGGTCGCCGTTCCCACCGGGAAGGCGGCCGGCCTTCTCGTCCCTCATGGAGGTGTGCCGGATGACCAGTACGGTCCCCGCGTCCCTGACCCGCACGACCGAAGGGTCGGCGCTCCAAGCGGTGCTGCTCGACATGGACGGCACACTGGTCGACACCGAGGGCTTCTGGTGGGACGTGGAGGTCGAGGTCTTCGCCGACCTGGGCCACCGGCTCGACGAGGCATGGCGCGACGTGGTCGTCGGCGGGCCGATGACGCGCAGCGCCGGATACCTCATCGAGGTCACCGGCGCCGGCATCGCCATCGAGGAGCTCACCGTCCTGCTGAACGACCGCTTCGAGAAGCGGATCGGGCGCGGAGTGCCGCTGATGCCGGGTGCCTCCCGACTGCTGGCCGAACTCTCCGCGCACCAGGTGCCCACCGCCCTCGTCTCCGCCTCGCACCGGCGCATCATCGAGCGGGTGCTCGACTCGGTCGGCCGCCACCACTTCGCGCTCACGGTCGCGGGCGACGAGGTCACCCGCACCAAGCCGCATCCCGAGCCCTATCTCGCCGCCGCCGCGGGCTTCGGGGCGGATCCGTGGCGCTGCGCGGTCGTCGAGGACACGGCGACCGGGGTCGCCGCGGCCGAGGCGGCGGGCTGCCGGGTCGTGGCCGTGCCGTCCGTGGCGCCGATCGCCGCGGCGCCGGGCCGAGTGGTGGTGCCGTCGCTGGAACACGTGGACCTCGCGTTCCTGCGGGGACTCGTCGCGGAGGACTGACGGGCGCGGGAGCGGGGAGCCCACGGCGCCGCCCCGCTCCTCGCCTCCGCCTCCCGCCCTCCGGCTTCCGGCTCAAAAATCAGGTCCATGTCAATGTGTCCGGCATTCCCGATCAGTGACTTTCGTCACTCGATGTGACGTCACCGAGCCCGGCGCGCCGGTCGGAATGCCCGATCCGGTCGGCCTTACGTCCGCTTTGGAGAGGTGATGTACGAAACATTCCTGTGCATTGCATGGACAACCGGTTATCGATGATCACCCAGTGGATACGCGCCGGTTCCGGCCCGTTCGAGCCCTCCCGCAGCGGCGATTAATCTCGGTCTGCTCGCATGCCGTACCGAGGGAGAACGTCCAGATGAACCGCAAGACGCTGGTGCTGCCGGCCGTAGTGGGCCTGCTCGCGCCCGTGCTCGCCGCCTGTGGCGGGTCGGACGACGGGGGCGATGCCATCGTCGTCGGCACGACGGACCAGTTCATCGCCTCGAAGGACGCCCCGGCCCCGCTCGACCCCGCCGTCGGCTACGAGGCGGGCGTGTGGAACGTCCTGCGGCAGACGGTGCAGACCCTGACCCACATACCGCGCGGCGGCGGAGCGCCGGCCCCCGAGGCCGCCAAGAGCTGCGCCTTCACCGACACCGAGAACGAGAGCTACCGCTGCACGCTGCGTGACGGACTCACCTTCGCGGACGGCACCCCGGTCACCCCGGAGGACGTGAAGTACTCCATCCAGCGCGTCCTCGACATCAAGGACGAGAGCGGTCCGATCGGCCTGCTGGCCAACATCGACACGATGGAGACCAAGGGGGAGAAGGAGATCGTCTTCCACCTGAAGACCCCGGACGCGACCTTCCCCTACAAGCTCGCCACGCCGTCCGCCGGCATCGTCCAGAAGGACAAGTACCCGGCGAAGTCCGCACGCAAGGGCTTCCAGGTCGACGGTTCCGGGCCGTACACCATGAAGCCCGAGGTCGAGGGCGACCAGGTCACCAAGGTGGTCTTCACCAGGAACCCGAAGTACAAGGGCGACCTGAAGATCAGCAACGAGAAGGTCGAGCTCGATCTCTTCCCCGACGCCAAGGCGATGGGCAAGGCGCTCGACGACAAGAAGATCGACATGATGACGCGCACCATGTCGCCCGAGCAGGCCCAGGAGATGCTGGCCAAGCCGAAGGAGGGCGTCAAGCTGACCGAGATGCCCAGCCTCGCCATCAGCTACCTCGCCTTCAACACCGAGGACCCGGCGGTGAAGGACAAGGCGGTGCGCCAGGCCGTCGCCCAGGTCATCGACCGCGGCGCCATCGCGAAGTCGGTGTACGGCAGCACGGCCGAGCCCCTCTACTCCCTCATCCCGTCGGGCATCACCAGCCACACCACCTCGTTCTACGACCGCTACGGCGAGCCCAGCACCGCCGCGGCCGCGAAGATCCTGGACAAGGCCGGTGTCAGCACCCCGGTGAAGTTCACCCTGCACTACACGACCGACCACTACGGCCCGGCCACCAAGGCCGAGTTCGAGATGCTGGCCAAGCAGCTCAACGCCTCCGGCCTGTTCCAGGTCGACGTCAAGGGCACCCCGTGGGCCGAGTACCGCCCCGCCCAGATGAAGGGTGACTACGCGGTCTACGGCATGGGCTGGTTCCCCGACTTCCCGGACGCCGACAACTACACCGCACCGTTCCTCGACGAGAACAACTTCCTCAACTCGCCGTACCGGTCGGCCCTGGCGGAGAACACCCTGATCCCGCAGTCCCGGCGTGAGGCCGACCGGAGCGCCGCGGGTCCGGCCTTCGACAAGCTCCAGGACATCGTCGCCGACGACGTCCCCGTCCTCCCGGTCTGGCAGGGCAAGCAGTACGTCGCCTCCCGCGACGGGCTGACCGGGGTGGAGTGGTCCGTCAACTCCTCGGCCGATCTCCAGCTCTGGGAGCTCGGGCGCGGCAACTCCTGATCCGTGACGCCACGAAACCGGCGCGGTCCCGGGCTCACACCCGGGACCGCGCCGGTCCGTCCCTCCGGGGTCACTGGGCGCCGGGACGCACCAGGCCGCTCTCGTACGCGTAGACCGCCGCCTGGACACGGTCGCGCAGGCTCAGTTTCGTGAGCACGTGGCCCACATGCGTCTTGACCGTCGTCTCGCTCACGAACAGGTCGGCCGCGATCTCCGCGTTGGACAGTCCTCGCGCCACCAGCTTGAGGACCTCCACCTCGCGTTCGGTGAGGGTGTTCAGGGCGTCGGGGACCGGGTCCTCACCGGACGGCAGATGGTCGGCGTACTTGTCGAGCAGGCGGCGGGTGATGCTCGGCGCGAGCATCGCCTCCCCGGCGGCCACCACCCGGATGGCCTGCACCAGTTCGTCGGCGGGCGCGTCCTTCAGCAGGAAGCCGCTGGCCCCGGCGCGCAGCGCCTCCACGACGTACTCGTCGAGGTCGAAGGTCGTCAGCACCAGGACCTTCGCCGGTCCGTCCCGGCCGGGGCCCGTGATCTGGCGGGTGGCCTCGACCCCGTCCATCCGCGGCATCCGGATGTCCATGAGCACGACATCGGGCTGCAGAGCGCGCACCTGATCGATGGCCTGCAGGCCGTCACCCGCCTCACCGACCACCGCGAGATCGCCCTCGGCCTCCAGGATCATCCGGAAGCCGGTGCGCAGCAGCGGCTGGTCGTCGACGAGCAGGACGCGGATAGCCACGTGATCTCCTTAAGGGCCTTCGAGGGCCGCCTCCCGGACGGCCTCGGACCGGACCGGCTCCATTCTGCCCTGCACAGTTTCCCCCGGTTCGGCCGGGCGGACGGACAGCGGATAGACCGGGGGAGTCCCACCGAACTCGGGACAGACCGCCCGGTGGTCGCACCAGCCGCACAGCTTGGTCGGCCGCGGACGCCACTCACCCGTCTCCGTGGCGAGACGGATCGCCTCCCACAGCGTCAGCAGCTTGCGCTCCACCCGCTCCAGGTCGGCCGGGACGGGGTCGTACGTCAGCACGTCGCCGCTGCCCAGATAGACCAGCTGCAGGCGCCGGGGCACCACGTTCTTCAGGCGCCACACCACCAGCGCGTAGAACTTCATCTGGAAGAGGGCGCCCTCCGCGTACTCCGGCCGCGGCGCCTTGCCGGTCTTGTAGTCCACGATCCGGACCTCGCCGGTGGGCGCCACGTCGACGCGGTCGATCACCCCGCGCAGCCGCAGTCCGGAATCCAGCTCGGTCTCGACGAACAGCTCCCGCTCGGCCGGCTCCAGGCGGGTGGGGTCCTCCAGGGAGAACCAGCGCTCCACGAGCCGCTCCGCCTCGCCCAGCCACCCCGCCAGCCGCTCGCCCTCCGGATCCTCCTCGAACAGCTCGGTCAGCTCCGGCTTCGACTCCACCAGCCGGTCCCACTGCCCGGGGATCAGCGCCTTCGCCTTCGGGGCCGTACGGTCCGCGGCCGGGGCGTCGAAGAGACGCTCCAGCACCGCATGCACCAGCGTGCCCCGGGTAGCAGCCTCACTGGGCTTCTCGGGCAGCTTGTCGATCACCCGGAAGCGGTACAACAGAGGGCACTGCATGAAATCGTTCGCGCGCGACGGCGACAGGGACGAGGGTGGCTGAGGCGGGCGCGGTACTGACGTCATGCCGAAGACCCTACGGCCCCCCACCGACACCGGGCGGCATACCATCGACCACAGAGCTCGCACACAGCATGATCGTGGCAAGGCCACCGACCGGAGGGACCCCGTGGACGAGAGCGGCGACAGCGGGCGCCCGCAGCCCGGCGCAGGGGGGAAGGACCCCGGCACCGGCCCCGGCAAGGGCACGCCACCACGCCCGGCCGAGCCCGGCGGAGGCCTCCTCATGGGCCGCCCCTTCGGGGTGCCGGTCTACGTGGCCCCCAGCTGGTTCGTCGTCGCCGCCCTGATCACATGGGTCTTCGGCGGCCAGCTCGACCGGGTCCTCCCGGAGCTCGGCGGCCTCCGCTACCTCGTCGCACTCTTCTTCGCCATCGCCTTCTACGCCTCCGTACTCGTCCACGAGCTCGCCCACACCGTCGCCGCCCTGCGCTACAAGCTCCCGGTGCGCCGGATCCAGCTCCAGTTCTTCGGCGGCGTCTCGGAGATCGAGAAGGAGACCGAGACACCCGGCCGCGAGTTCGTCCTCGCTTTCGTGGGGCCGCTCCTGTCCCTGGTCCTCGGCGGAGTCTTCTACGTCCCGCTCCAGTTCGTCGACGCGGGCACCGTCCCCGGCGTGCTCCTCGCCGGACTGATGGTCTCCAACCTCATCGTCGCCGCCTTCAACCTGCTGCCCGGTCTGCCCCTCGACGGCGGACGGATGCTCCGCGCCGTCGTCTGGAAGATCACCGGCAAGCCGATGAGCGGCACCGTCGCAGCCGCCTGGGTGGGACGGGGGCTGGCCGTCACCGTCCTCATCGGCCTGCCCCTGCTCACGCACACCGGCGCCCTCGGCAACGCCACCGAAGAGGTCAGCGGGGTGGAGACCGTCACCGACGCGCTGCTCGCCGCGATCCTCGCCGGCATCATCTGGACCGGGGCCGGCAACAGCCTGCGGATGGCCCGGCTCCGCGAACACCTTCCCGACCTGCGGGCGCGCACCCTGACGAGGCGCGCGGTGCCCGTCGAGTCCGCGACCCCGCTCTCCGAAGCGCTGCGCCGTGCCAACGAGGCGGGCGCCCGGGCGCTCGTCGTCGTCGACGGTCACGGCAGCCCCAAGGGCGTCGTCCGGGAGGCGGCCATCGCGGGTGTCCCGGAGCACCGCAGGCCCTGGGTGGCCGTCAGCGGCCTGGCCCAGGACATCACCGACGGCATGAGGGTGCCCGCGGAACTCGCGGGCGAGGCGCTCCTGGACCGGCTCAAGGCCACCCCCGCCACCGAGTACCTGGTCGTCGAGGAGACCGGGGCCATCTACGGCGTCCTCTCGACCGCGGACGTCGAGCGCGCCTTCGTCAAGGCCATGGCCCGTCCCTCGGCCTGAGGAACTGTCGTACCGCCCCGGCCGGGGCGGTACGACGGCTTCCGGCACCCCGGCAAGAGGGTCGGGAAATACCGGTAGGCTGGTCACATGTCCGAACCGACCGGTGCCGCCCGCCGTCGCGGCCCATTCAAAGTCGGGGACCAGGTCCAGCTCACCGACCCCAAGGGACGCCACTACACCTTCACGCTCGAAGCCGGAAAGAACTTCCACACCCACAAGGGTTCTTTCCAGCACGACGAGCTGATCGGTGCTCCCGAGGGCAGTGTTGTCCGTACCACGGGAAACGTCGCCTACCTGGCGCTGCGCCCCCTGCTCCCCGACTACGTCCTGTCCATGCCCCGCGGTGCCGCCGTGGTCTACCCGAAGGACGCGGGCCAGATCCTTGCCTTCGGCGACATCTTCCCCGGCGCCCGCGTCGTCGAAGCCGGCGTCGGCTCGGGTGCGCTCAGCACCTTCCTGCTGCGCGCCATCGGCGAGCAGGGCATGCTGCACTCCTACGAGCGCCGCGAGGACTTCGCCGAGATCGCCCAGCAGAACGTCGAGCGCTACTTCGGCTCGCCGCATCCCGCCTGGCAGCTCACCGTCGGCGACCTCCAGGACAACCTCTCGGACACCGACGTCGACCGCGTCGTCCTGGACATGCTCGCCCCCTGGGAGTGCCTGGAGGCCGTCTCCAAGGCCCTGGTGCCCGGCGGCATCCTCTGCGCGTACGTGGCGACGACGACCCAGCTCTCGCGGACCGTGGAGTCCATCCGCGAGATCGGCTGCTTCGCCGAACCGCAGCCGTGGGAGTCGATGATCCGCAACTGGCACGTCGAGGGCCTGGCCGTGCGCCCCGACCACCGCATGATCGGCCACACCGGCTTCCTGGTCACCGCCCGCCGGCTGGCGGACGGTGTCGAGCCGCCGCTGCGCCGCCGCCGCCCCTCCAAGGGCGCCTACGGCGAGGACTACGACGGCCCCGGCGCCCGGAGCGGTTCCGCTTCCCGCGACTGACCGCACCGAGCCCGGAAGGCGCCGCCGCCGTGTTCCCGGACCGACCCGGGGCACGGCGGCGGCGCCTTCGCGTGGTCCGGGCGGACCCCGCCGTTCCCCCTCGGGTGTGAGGTGTGGCACGATGCTGGCCACCCCCTCGGCAGGCATTCGTTCGGCGCCGCCTGCCAGGCCTCCAGGAACCACAGGAGACATACCGCGTGCAGACCTCCGCGCTCCCGGACCTCGCGCACACCGCGGCCAGGCCGGTGCACTGGCTCGCCACGGCGACGGCCATGGCCGCGGTGGTCGCCGCCGCGGGGCTGCTCCAGCCCGACGCGGCCACCGCCACAGCCACCTCCCCGGCACCGGGACACCGCGCCACCGCCCCGCACGGGGGTGCGTCCGCCGCGCCGGCGCCCGACGCCGCGGACGTCGCCTTCCCGCTCGACTGCGGGCCGTCGGGACAGACCGTCGCCGACAGCGCTCCGGGGGACCTGGACGGCGACGGCGGGCCCGAGACCGTGGCCGTCGTCCGCTGCGACGCGGGGTCGGGCACCCCGCCCAGCGGTGTCTACGTCGTGACGAAGCCGGACGGGGCCCCGGCCAGGGTCGTGGCGACCCTGGTGGACCCCGCCGAGAATCTCCAGGTGACCGGTCTCACCGTGGCTGAGGGCCGCATCTCGGCGACCCTGCTCGGCTACTCCTCGGCCGACGTCCCGCGTTGCTGCCCCGACGAACGGCAGAACCCCGTGTGGCAGTGGAAGGGGAACGCCTTCATCAGGTCCGCGGGCCCCGCGGAGAGAACCGCCCGCGGCGTCTGACCGTCACTCCGCGTCCGGCCCGTAGACTTCCACATTGTCCGAAACGCGACGTACATGAATACAGTCGCCCGGGCACTCCTTGGCCGAGTCCACGACGTCCTGGAGCAGCGGCAGCGGCACCGGGGTGGTGGCGCCCTTGTCCTGGAGCAGCTCGTCCTCGGAGCTCTTCACGTACGCGAGACCGTCGATGTCCAGCTCGAACACCTCGGGTGCGTACTGCACGCAGATGCCGTCGCCCGTACAGAGGTCCTGGTCGATCCAGACCTCGAGGTCCTGCGTGTCGCTGTCGCCCGGAGCGTCGTGCTGCACGGTCATAAGTCCTGCCGTTCCCTGCGTATCTGCACCAATTGAAGCCAGCCCTGACGGGTGTTGACCGCTTCGACGATACAACCGGCTGCTTTCCGGTGCCGAAGGGTGGGTATTCCCTTGGCGTGAGGGAGAGCGCAAGGGTGAAGATCGGACACAGTCCCAGGTCTTTGTGATCTAGGGGTTTCAATCATCACCCACCCAGGTAGGGTCAGGAAGCGTCCAGCTCCCCTTGGAGGAGGTGAGGACCGTGGCAGCCCACGACGACGACATCAACCGCGGCATCCGGCCCGGGCGGGGGTCAGAAGACCCAGCCGGCCAGGTCGCCTATCTCGAGCAGGAAATCGCCGTCCTGCGACGTAAGCTCGCCGACTCTCCGCGTCATACGAGGATTCTCGAAGAGCGGATCGTCGAGTTGCAGACCAGCCTGGCGGGCGTGTCCGCGCAGAACGAGCGGCTCGCCAACACACTCCGGGAGGCCCGCGACCAGATCGTGGCCCTCAAGGAGGAGGTCGACCGGCTCGCGCAGCCGCCGGCCGGATTCGGTGTCTTCCTGCAGGCCAACGAGGACGACACCTGCGACATCTTCACCGGGGGCCGCAAGCTCCGGGTGAACGTCAGCCCCAGTGTCGAGCTCGACGGCCTCAGGCGAGGCCAGGAAGTCATGCTCAACGAAGCGCTCAACGTGGTCGAGGCCATGGAGTTCGAGCGGGCCGGGGACATCGTCACCCTCAAGGAGATCCTCGAGGACGGCGAGCGTGCCCTGGTCATCGGGCACACCGACGAGGAACGGGTGGTGAGGCTCGCCGAGCCCCTCCTGGACATCACCATCCGCCCCGGCGACGCCCTCCTGCTCGAACCCAGGTCCGGCTACGTCTACGAAGTGGTCCCCAAGAGCGAGGTCGAGGAACTCGTCCTCGAAGAGGTCCCGGACATCGACTACGACAAGATCGGCGGCCTGGGCGACCAGATCGAGCTGATCCGCGACGCGGTCGAGCTCCCCTACCTCCACCCGGACCTCTTCAAGGAGCACGAACTCCGGCCGCCGAAGGGCATCCTGCTCTACGGTCCCCCCGGCTGCGGCAAGACGCTCATCGCCAAGGCCGTCGCCAACTCACTGGCCAAGAAGGTCGCCGAGGTGACCGGGCAGCCCGCGGGGAAGAGCTACTTCCTCAATATCAAGGGCCCCGAGCTCCTCAACAAGTACGTGGGTGAGACCGAGCGGCACATCCGGCTCGTCTTCCAGCGTGCGAGGGAGAAGGCGAGTGAGGGCACCCCCGTCATCGTCTTCTTCGACGAGATGGAGTCCCTCTTCCGCACCCGCGGCTCCGGTGTCAGCTCGGACGTGGAGAACACCATCGTCCCCCAGCTGCTCGCCGAGATCGACGGTGTGGAGGGCCTGGAGAACGTCATCGTCATCGGCGCCTCCAACCGTGAGGACATGATCGACCCCGCGATCCTGCGGCCCGGCCGTCTCGATGTGAAGATCAAGATCGAGCGCCCGGACGCGGAGGCGGCGAAGGACATCTTCGCGAAGTACCTCACCCCCTCGCTGCCGCTGCACTCGGACGACCTGGCCGAGCACACCGGCTCCAAGGAGGCCGCCGCCCACGCCATGATCCAGTCGGTCGTGGAGCGGATGTACACGGAATCCGAGGAGAACCGCTTCCTCGAGGTCACCTACGCCAACGGCGACAAGGAAGTCCTGTACTTCAAGGACTTCAACTCCGGAGCGATGATCCAGAACATCGTGGACCGGGCGAAGAAGATGGCCATCAAGGCATTCCTCGAGCAGGGCCAGAAGGGCCTGCGCGTCTCCCATCTCCTCCAGGCGTGCGTGGACGAGTTCAAGGAGAACGAGGACCTGCCCAACACCACCAACCCGGACGACTGGGCCAGGATCTCCGGCAAGAAGGGTGAGCGGATCGTCTTCATCCGCACACTCGTCACCGGAAAGCAGGGCGCGGACACCGGTCGCTCCATCGACACGGTGGCGAACACCGGACAGTACCTGTAGAACGCGGACCGGCTGCGGATGCCCGGCAGGGTATCCGCAGCCGGCCGCTTTCACAGCGGGCTCCGCCCACACCGAACAAAGACGCAATTGATCTCCCCTCCGGCGCAGAGGCGCTCTAGGCTCTGCCATATCCGCCGAGTCGCGCGGTGCGGGGACCGGCACCGCGGACCAGCAGCGGTACTTGAGCGCCGCTCCCGGACGGGGGCGACGCCGGGCAAGGAGGGCCGCATGACCGTACGGCGAGTAATGGGCATCGAGACGGAGTACGGGATCTCCGTCCCCGGTCAACCCAACGCCAATGCCATGCTCACCTCGTCCCAGATCGTCAACGCGTACGCGGCGGCGATGCACCGGGCGCGCCGCGCCCGCTGGGACTTCGAGGAGGAGAATCCGCTGCGTGACGCGCGAGGCTTCGACCTCGCCCGCGAGACCGCAGACTCCAGTCAGCTCACCGACGAGGACATCGGCCTGGCCAATGTCATCCTCACCAACGGTGCGCGGCTCTACGTCGACCACGCACACCCCGAGTACAGCTCACCGGAGATCACCAATCCGCTGGACGCGGTGCTCTGGGACAAGGCGGGGGAGCGGGTGATGGCGGAGGCGGCCGAGCGCGCCGCCGCGATCCCCGGTGCCCAGCCGATCCACCTCTACAAGAACAACACCGACAACAAGGGCGCGTCCTACGGCACGCACGAGAACTACCTGATGAAGCGCGAGACCCCGTTCTCGGACATCGTGCGCCATCTGACCCCCTTCTTCGTCTCCCGCCAGGTGGTCACCGGTGCGGGACGCGTGGGCATCGGCCAGGACGGCCAGGAGCACGGCTTCCAGCTCAGCCAGCGCGCCGACTACTTCGAGGTCGAGGTCGGGCTGGAGACGACCCTCAAGCGCCCCATCATCAACACCCGCGACGAACCGCACTCGGACGCCGAGAAGTACCGCCGGCTCCATGTGATCATCGGCGACGCGAACCTGTCCGAGATCTCCACGTACCTGAAGCTGGGCACCACCTCGCTCGTCCTCGCCATGATCGAGGACGGCTTCATCAAGGTCGACCTCGCCGTCGACCAGCCGGTCCGTACCCTGCACCAGGTCTCGCACGACCCCACGCTGAAGCAGCTGGTCACGCTCCGCAGCGGCCGGACACTCACCGCGGTCCAGCTCCAGATGGAGTACTTCGAGCTCGGCCGCAAGTACGTCGAGGAGCGGTACGGCGCCGACGCCGACGACCAGACCAAGGACGTGCTGGCCCGCTGGGAGGACACCCTCAACCGCCTGGAGAACGACCCGATGAGTCTGTCGGGCGAGCTGGACTGGGTCGCCAAGCTGCAGCTGATGGAGGGCTACCGGCGCCGTGACGGCCTGGACTGGGACGCCCCCCGGCTCCACCTGGTGGACCTCCAGTACTCCGACGTACGCCCCGACAAGGGGCTGTACAACCGTCTGGCGGCGCGGGGGAGCATCAAGCGGCTGCTGGACGAGAGCGACGTCGAGCGGGCCCGTACGAAGCCTCCCGAGGACACCAGGGCCTATTTCCGTGGCCGCTGCCTGGAGCAGTACGCGGACGACGTCGCGGCGGCGTCCTGGGACTCGGTGATCTTCGACCTGCCCGACCGTGACTCACTGCAACGGGTCCCCACGATGGAACCGTTGCGTGGTACACGTAGCCACGTCGAGGGGCTTCTCGACCGCTGCCGTACGGCGGAAGAGCTGGTCCGGACGCTGACGGGGGCCTGAAAGGCGCCCCGGGTGGGAATCAATGAGATGACCTCCGGACGTTGAGGAAAGTACCGGGCCGATGTCGGACCCCGTAGGTAGGGTCTGATCAAGTGCTTCGAACCGAGCGGGGTGAGCTAGATGGCGACCAAGGACACCGGCGGCGGACAGCAGAAGGCGACACGTTCCACCGAGGAGACCGAGGAGCAGGCGCAGGAGGCGCAGGCGTCCGAGGACCTCAAGGAGCGGCAGGAGAAGCTGGGCGAGGACGTCGACGACGTCCTGGACGAGATCGACGACGTCCTCGAGTCCAATGCCGAGGACTTCGTTCGCTCGTTCGTGCAAAAGGGCGGCGAGTGACGGCCGGAGAACCGGTCCTGGCCGCACGCCGGTGAGACCGGCCGGCGGCCCGCGTCTTCCGCGGGGTGCCCTCGCCCACGCAGGGGCACCCCACGGAAGCGTTTCCGCACCTCGATCATGTTGATCACCGCCACGGGGCGGGTAGGGTCCGTGGCGTAGCGCTTCAACTGCAATCCGGCCATCGGCAAGTTGGGGGATGATCCTGACTCCTTGCGCAGGGCCATCGCATACCTGGAGGGAAACGCGTGGAAGCCAACACTCGTAGCACCGGGCGTCTACCAGCTGCCTTCCTGACGCCGGGGTCGTCGTCGTTCATGGACTTCCTGTCCGACCACTCGCCCGAGATCCTTCCCGGAAACCGCAGCCTCCCGCCGCTCCAGGGCGCCGTCGAGGCCCCGCACGGCACGACCATCGTCGCGGCCTCGTACCCGGGCGGAGTGGTGCTGGCCGGCGACCGGCGGGCGACCATGGGCAACATGATCGCCCAGCGGGACATCGAGAAGGTCTTCCCGGCGGACGAGTACTCGGCGGTGGGCATCGCCGGCACGGCGGGCCTCGCCGTGGAGATGGTCAAGCTGTTCCAGCTGGAGCTGGAGCACTTCGAGAAGGTCGAGGGCGCCACGCTCTCCCTGGAGGGCAAGGCCAACCGGCTCTCCACGATGATCCGGGGCAACCTCGCGATGGCCATGCAGGGGCTGGCGGTCGTCCCGCTGTTCGCCGGGTACGACGTCGACCGCGAGAAGGGCCGCATCTTCTCCTACGACGTCACCGGCGGGCGTTCCGAGGAGCACGGATACGCGGCCACCGGCTCGGGCTCCGTCTTCGCCCGCGGGTCGATGAAGAAGCTGTACCGCGCCGACCTGACGGAGGAGCAGACGCTCACCCTGGTGGTACAGGCCCTGTACGACGCCGCCGACGACGACTCGGCGACCGGCGGCCCGGACGTGGCCCGCCGGATCTACCCGATCGTCACCGTCATCAACGACGAGGGCTTCCGCAGGCTCGGCGACACGGAATCCTCGGAGATCGCGCGCGCGATCCTGGAGCGCCGGCTCGAACAGCCCGACGGCCCCCGTGCCGCGCTGCTCTGACCGGCCCGATGCTTCTCCGATGCACTCGTCACTGACAGAAAGGGACGGATAGCCGGTGTCGACGCCGTTCTATGTCTCACCCCAGCAGGCCATGGCCGACCGGGCGGAATACGCCCGGAAGGGCATCGCCCGTGGTCGCAGCCTGGTTGTGCTGCAGTACGCCGACGGCATTGTGTTCGTCGGCGAGAACCCGTCCCGCGCGCTGCACAAGTTCAGCGAGATCTACGACCGGATCGGCTTCGCCGCCGCCGGCAAGTACAACGAGTACGAGAACCTCCGTATCGGCGGGGTCCGCTACGCGGATCTGCGGGGATACACCTACGACCGCGACGACGTGACGGCCCGTGGACTGGCCAACGTCTACGCGCAGACCCTCGGCACCATCTTCTCCAGTGCGGCCGAGAAGCCGTACGAGGTGGAGCTGGTGGTCGCCGAGGTCGGCGTCGGGCCCGAGGGCGACCAGATCTACCGCCTGCCCCACGACGGCTCGATCGTGGACGAGCACGGCTCGGTCGCCGTCGGCGGGAACGCCGAGCAGATCAGCAGCTTCCTCGACCAGCGCCACCGCGACGGGATGTCCCTGGCGGAGGCTCTGAAGCTGGCGGTCCAGGCGCTCTCCCGCGAGGCCAACGGCAACGAGCGGGAGATTCCCGCCGAGCGGCTCGAGGTCGCCGTCCTGGACCGGACGCGGCCGCAGCAGCGGAAGTTCAAGAGGATCGTCGGCAGGCAGCTGGCCAGGCTGCTGGGCGCCGACGACACGGGGACCACACCGACGGACGCCCCGTCCGACACGGAGGAGCCCGAGGGCCCGGCCGGGACGTCCGCCCCGGAGGGCGGCGGCTCCGGGGGCACGGACACGGACGGCCCCGCCAAGCCGTAACCGGTACCGACCGGCGACCGGGTCCCCGCCAGCCGCACGACGGCCGGCGGGGACCTCGTCATGTGGTCGGCGCGGGCGCGGTGGATCCCCTCGGCACCAGCCGGACGGGCAGCCCGCCGGCCTCCGCCTCCCGGCCCTCCAGGACGGCCAGCAGGGCCCTCATGCCGCGCTCACCCACCTGCTCGGCGGGCAGGCGCACGGTGGTGAGCTCCGGTTCCACAGCGGTGGCGAGGGCGAGGTCGTCGAACCCGGTCACCGAGACGTCGCCCGGCACCAGCAGGCCCAGCCTCCGTGCGGCCTTGCAGGCGCCCGCGGCCAGGATGTCGTCGTCACAGACGAGCGCCGTGGGCCGGGGACCCGGCGTGGCGAGCGCCGCCTGTGCCGCCTCGCGTCCCGCGGTCACGTCCAGGGGCGCGCGCACGGTCCGCACGGTGGCTTCGGGGACGTCCCGCAGGGCCTCGCGCAGAGCCCGGGCGCGCTCCGCGAAGGTCCAGGTGTCCACGGCGGACGCAAGGTGCACGAACCGGCGGTGGCCGAGACCCAGCAGATGCTCCGTCACCTGGCGCATCCCGTCGGCGATGTCGAGATTGACGTGAGCCGCCGCGCCGTCGTCCCCCGGATCGCTGTCCAGCATCACCAGCGGGAGGTCCGCGCCCCGCAGCGCTCCCAGGGCCTCGGTGGCCATGGAGGACGCGATCACCCCGTCCAGCGCCGCGCGCGCCGAGGCGAAGGGGTCCCTTGCGGGACCGGTGCCGTCCGGGGACGGATAGAGCACCACGCCGAAGCCGTGCTCGGCTGCGACGGCCGCGGCGCCGGTGTACACCCGCGCGAAGAACTCGTTGGTGAGCGCGGGCACGACGAGCAGGGCCGTCCGGGTGTGCCCCAGCCGCAGGCTGCGGGCGGCGAGATTCGGCCGGTAGCCGAGCTCTCCGGCGCTGTCCCGCACCCTCGCGGCTGTGGCCTCCGAGACCCTGCCCCGCCACTTGTCGCCGAGCACCAGCGAGACCGTGGCCTGCGAGACCCCCGCGGCCCGTGCCACGTCACGGCTGGTGGGCCGTGGTGGGGCGGGCTGCCGCGCCTTGCTCACTCATGCCTCCGTGCCGGCCGTTCCGGTGCTGCGGGATGGACTCCCGGGTTGCCCACATGGTACGTATGAAGGCCGAAGTTATACGTAAAACCCCGTGGCCGTGACACCGTCGGGGGAGAGGGGCGGACATGGCTGCGGGATATCTCGACATCCTCAGGGCGAGGCACGCCGCGCGCCTGCTCACCGGGACCCTGGTGGGGAGGCTGCCGAACGGCACCGCCCACATCGCCATCGTCCTGTTCGTGCGGGCCGAGGGCGGCGGCTACACGCTGGCCGGCGCCCTGGCGGCCGCCTACGGGCTCGCCACCGCGGTGGGGCAGCCGCTGCTCGGCCGGGCCGTGGACCTGTACGGGCAGCCGCGCGTCCAGTTCCCCGCCGCGGTCGTCTCCGCCCTCGGCATGGCCGGACTGGCCCTCGCCGGCCTGGGCTCGCTCCCCGCGGCCTACGCGGCGGTCGTCGTGGCCGGCCTGTTCACACCCCCGCTGGAGGGCGGGCTGCGTGCCCTGTGGCCCACGGTCCTCGGCCGGGAGGACCGCGTGCACCGCGCCTACGCCATGGACGCGGTGGCCCAGGAGGTCATGTTCACGGTGGGGCCGCTGCTCGTCACCCTGCTGGTGTCGCTGTGGTCGCCCGCCGCCGCCCTGCTGGTCATCAACGCCCTCGGGGTGCTGGGCGCGCTCTCCGTCGTGCTGTCCGAGCCGTCGAGGAACTGGCGATCGGCGCCGCGCGAGGCGCACTGGCTCGGAGCCCTGCGCTCCCCGGGCCTGCTCGCCCTGCTGGGCGCCTTCTTCTTCGTCGGCCTCGCCCTCGGCTCCATCACCGTCGCCGCGGTCGCCTACGCGGACGACCACGGCCGGGAGTCCGTGTACGGCTGGCTGATGGCGGCGCTGGGCCTCGGGGCGCTGATCGGGGGAGCGGTGTACGGGGCGCGCCAGTGGGCCGGCCCGCCCGAACGCAGGCTCCGGGTCGTCGTCGGGCTGCTCGCGCTGGGCTATCTGCCGCTGATCCTGACGCCCGGTGTGCCCGCCATGACCCTGCTGGCGGCTCTGGCCGGGGTGTTCCTCGCCCCGGCGATCGCCTGCTCCTTCATCGTCGTCGACCGGCACGCCCCGCGGGGCACCGTGACCGAGGCGTTCTCCTGGCTGGTGACGACCTTCGGGGTGGGCGCCGCCGCCGGAACGGCGGTCGCGGGCCCGGCCGTCGAGCTGGGCGGCACCTCATGGAGTTTCGCCGTGGCGGGGGCCGGTGGAGTGGCCGCGACGCTGGTGCTGCTGGCCACCGGAAGGGTCCTCGCAGCTCCCGGGCGTACGCCCGCCGTCGTGGCCGGTTCGGAAAATGATCGAAACGGTGCTGCCGAACCCGGTTTCAGCTCAGGCCATAAGGCGTAATGTTCAGTCATGGACCGCCGCATTTTCGGGCTGGAGAACGAGTACGGCGTCACGTGCACGTTCAGGGGACAGCGCCGACTGTCACCTGACGAAGTGGCGCGCTACCTCTTCCGCCGTGTTGTGTCATGGGGCCGCAGCAGCAATGTCTTCCTGCGGAACGGCGCCCGCCTGTACCTCGACGTGGGATCGCATCCGGAATACGCGACACCCGAATGCGACAACGTGACCGAACTGGTCACGCACGACAAGGCGGGCGAGCGCATTCTCGAGGGCCTGCTCGTCGACGCAGAACGCCGCCTGCACGAGGAGGGAATCGCGGGCGACGTCTATCTCTTCAAGAACAACACCGACTCGGCGGGAAACTCCTACGGGTGTCATGAGAACTACCTCGTGGCCCGGCACGGAGAATTCTCCCGGCTCGCGGACATCCTCATTCCGTTCCTCGTGACCCGTCAGCTGATCTGCGGCGCCGGCAAGGTGCTGCAGACGCCACGCGGAGCCGTCTACTGCGTGAGCCAGCGGGCCGAGCACATCTGGGAGGGCGTCAGCTCCGCCACGACGCGCTCCCGCCCGATCATCAACACCCGGGACGAGCCGCACGCCGACGCCGAGCGGTACCGCCGCCTCCACGTCATCGTCGGTGACTCCAACATGTCCGAGACGACCATGCTCCTCAAGGTCGGGGCCACCGACCTCGTGCTGCGCATGATCGAGGCCGGCACGGTGATGCGCGACCTCACGCTGGAGAACCCGATCCGGGCCATCCGGGAGGTGAGCCACGACATCACCGGGCAGCGCAAGGTCCGGCTGGCGAGCGGCCGTGAGGCCTCCGCCATCGAGGTCCAGCGGGAGTACTACGAGAAGGCCGTCGACTTCGTCGAGCGCCGGGGCATCCGCACGGGGACCGTGGACCAGGTCCTCGAACTGTGGGGCCGCACCCTCGACGCCATCGAGGCCGAGGACCTCGACCGCATCGGCACCGAGATCGACTGGGTCATGAAGTACAAGCTCATCGAGCGGTACCGGGCCAAGCACAACATGACGATGTCGAACCCGAGGGTCGCTCAGATAGACCTCGCCTACCACGACATCCACCGGCGGCGCGGGCTGTACTACCTCCTGGAGCGCAAGGGCCAGGCCACCCGCATCTGCAACGACCTGAAGATCTTCGAGGGCAAGTCCGTGCCCCCGCAGACCACCAGGGCGCGGCTGCGCGGCGACTTCATCCGCCGCGCGCAGGAACAGCGGCGGGACTTCACCGTCGACTGGGTCCACCTCAAGCTCAACGACCAGGCGCAGCGCACCGTGCTGTGCAAGGACCCGTTCCGATCGGTCGACGACAGGGTGGAGAAGCTGATCGCCGGCATGTGACGGGACGTCCCGTCCGGCGACCCGAGCGGCAGGGCCCGTACGTTCCTCGTACGGGCCCTGCCGCTCTGCCGCCGGCAACTCCACGAGAGGCCCGGGCACCCGCGGCGTGGGGCCGCGCCTGTCGTCGCGTGCCCGCCGGGGAGCGGGGGAGAGCCCTTAGAGTGTCGGGGGACCATTCACGTGCCTTCTGAGATCTGAGGAACCCGTGCGCCGACTTGCCGGCCTTCTCGTCGTCCCCCTTCTGCTGCTGTCCGCGGTGGCATGCGGCGACGACAAGGCCTCCGACTCCGCTTCGTCCCAGGGCAACCCCGCGATCACCGCGGGGACGAAATTCGGTGAGAAGCCCACCCTGGCCAAGGGGGAGGGAGATCCCCCCAAGGAACTGAAGACCGACGTCATCAGCGAGGGTGACGGTGCGGCGCTCAAGAACGGCGACGCGATCCAGGTCAACTACCTCGGACAGGCATGGGACTCCACCAAGCCGTTCGACAACAGCTTCGACCGCAAGCAGCCGTTCGACCTGACGCTCGGTGCGGGCATGGTCATCCAGGGCTGGGACAAGGGGCTCGTCGGACAGAAGGTCGGCAGCCGCGTCCAGCTGGTCATCCCGCCGGACCTCGGCTACGGCGCGCAGGGCCAGGGCGACATCAAGCCCAACGCCACCCTCGTCTTCGTCGTGGACATCGTGAAGGCGACGCAGATCCCCAAGTCCGCCGAGGGCACGAAGGTCGCACAGGACGACGCCGGCCTCCCGAAGGTCGGTACCAACACGGACGGCAAGGCGCCCTCCGTGGAGATCCCCAAGAGCGACCCGCCGAAGAAGCTGGTCTCCAACTACGTCCTGGAGTCCAAGGGCGAGGTCGTCAAGGACACCGACAGCGTCGTCGTGAACTACGTCGGGCAGCTCTGGAAGGGCGGCAAGGTCTTCGACAGCACCTACCAGACGGGCAAGACCCAGACCTTCCCGCTGGCCCAGGTCACCCTCAAGGGACTCAAGACCGGTCTGGTCGGCAAGAAGGTCGGCAGCCGCGTGCTGCTCGTCATCCCGCCGGACCAGGCCTTCGGCAACGAGGCGCAGCAGTCCATCCCGGCCAAGTCGACCCTCGTCTTCGCGGTCGACATCCTGGCGAAGATGTAAGACTGTCCCGGTTACGCACTTCATCAGTAAGAGGAGCAGCTCAGTGAGCATCGAGAAGCCCGAGATCGACTTCCCGGGTGGCGAGCCGCCGGCCAAGCTGGAGATCAAGGACATCTGGGAGGGCGACGGACCGGTGGCCCAGGCGGGTCAGACCGTCTCCGTGCACTACGTCGGTGTCGCCTTCTCCACCGGCGAGGAGTTCGACGCCTCCTGGAACCGCGGCACCCCGCTGCAGTTCCAGCTCGGTGCCGGCCAGGTCATCGCCGGCTGGGACCAGGGTGTCCAGGGCATGAAGGTCGGCGGGCGCCGCCAGCTGACCATCCCCGCGGACCTCGCCTACGGCGACCGCGGCGCGGGCGGCGGGCGCATCGCCCCGGGCGAGACGCTGATCTTCGTCTGCGACCTCGTCGCGGTCTGATCCGTCCGGTTACCGCACCAGGGGCCCGCGCCGCAAGGCGCGGGCCCCTCGCTTTGGTCCGGACACCCCGGGGCGGTACGGTCGACGGTCGGAGAGTACGTCGAGAAGGGGCGTCGATGGCGATTGCCAAGGCCGAACGGCTGATGAACCTGGCGCTGTGTCTGCTGGGTACCCGGCGCCCGCTCAGCAAGCGTGAGCTCCGCGGATCCATCGAGGCCTATCTCGAGGCGGGCTCCGACGAATCCTTCAACCGGATGTTCGAGCGCGACAAGGACGACCTCCGCGAACTCGGCCTCGTCATCGAGACGGTGGAGAACCTCGACGGCGACACCGGGTACCTCGCGCGCCGTGACAGCAACCGGCTCCCCCCGATCACCCTGGACGCCGAGGAGGCCGCGGCGCTCGGCCTGGCCGCGAAGGTCTGGCAGCAGGCCCGTCTCGCCGGGGCCGCCAGCGGCGCCCTGCAGAAGCTGCGTGCCGCCGGAATGCCCGAGGCCGAGGACGACTTCGAGGTGCACAGCACCCTCGAACCCCGGATCCCCGTCCACGAGGCCGCCTTCGAACCGCTGATGCTCGCCTGCCGGGACCGGCGCCCGGTCACCTTCGACTACCGCAAGGGCAACGCCGCACGCCCCGAGCAGCGCCAGGTCGAACCCTGGACGCTCGAGTGCTGGCGCGGTCACTGGTACCTGGCCGGCTGGGACCGCGGCCGCGGCGCCGAGCGGGTCTTCAGGCTCTCCCGGATCTCCGGCCGGGTCCGTTCCCGCGCCGGGGCGTTCACGGCGCCCGTACCCGACGCGGTCACCGTCCGGGAGACCGTCGAGAGCTGGGCCGGTGAGACGGCCACCAGGACGGCGCGTATCCGCCTGCGCTCCGGGGCCGGCTACCCGCTGCGCTCCCGGGCGATAACCGTCACCGAACTCGGTGACGGATGGGACGAGTTGGAGATCCCCTACGGACACGGGCTGGACGCCTGGCTCGTGGAGTTCGGCCCCGACGTGATCGTGAGCGAGCCCGCCGACCTGCGGGCCGATGTGATGGACCGGCTGCGCGCCGTGGCCAAGGACTGAGGGGGAGCCGTACTCGTGGCCACGAACGCGATCGACCAGACCCGGCGGATGCTCTCCCTGGTGACGTATCTGCGTGAGCGCCCCGGCGCGCACGTCCAGGACGTCGCCCGGGCCTTCGGGATCACCGAGGACGAGCTGATCTCGGACCTCGACGTGCTGCCCATGTGCGGGACCAGTTTCCGAGGCGGCGACCTGCTGGACATCGACACCGACGGCGACCGGATCTGGTGGCACAACCCGGACGACGTGGCCGAGCCGCTGCGGCTCGCCGCCGACGAGGCGACCGCGCTGCTCGTGGCCGCCCGTGCCGTCGCCACCCTCCCCGGACTGCGGGAGAGCGACCGGCAGGCGCTGCTGCGGGCGACCGCGAAGCTGGAGACCGCGGCCGGGGAGGTGGGGACGGCCAGCTCGCGGCTCTCGGTGACCTTCGAGGCCGAGGGCGGCGTCTTCGCCGACGTGGACCGGGCGATCTCCGAGCGGCGGCGGCTCTGGCTGCGCTACTACTCACCGGCGCGCGACGAGCTGACCGAGCGCGAGGTGGATCCGATCCGGCTGTTCGCCGTCGGACACACCTACATGGAGGGGTGGTGCCGGCTCACCGAGGCCCGGCGCACCTTCCGCCTCGACCGGGTCGCCGAGATCAGGCTGCTCGACGCCCCGTCCGCCCCGCCGGAGCTGGAGCTGCGAGACCTCTCCGAAGGACTGGTCCAGCCCGCGGCCGAGGACCCGGAGGTCGTCGTCGAGGTGGGCCCCGGAGGCCGGTGGGTCGCCGAGTACTACCCGCACGACAGTGCCGAGGAACTCCCCGACGGCGGGCTGCGCATCACCCTGCGCACCCCCGATCCGGCCTCCCTGCGCAGGCTCGCCCTGAGACTGGGAGGCGAGGGACGCATCACATCGCCGCCCGACCTGGCCGAGAGCGCCCGCTCCGCGGCGCGTGAGGCACTGGCCGCCTACGACGGCACACTCTGAAGGGCGGCGGCGGGTGCACCGAGGCGAGCGAGGCCCCTTGACCGCGATACCGGGCACATCGACCGGCCCTGTTCCGGTCCCGGTGCCCGAGACCGTACGATTCCGGGCCGCCTGCCCGGACTGCCGGGAGCGGTTCGAACTCGGAGCGGGAGCGCTGCGGCTCGCCATAGGCGCCAGCCGCCGTACGACCTTCTACTCCTTCACCTGCCCCGCCTGCGGCTCCGCGGTCCGCAAGCCGGCCGGGGAGCGCATCGTCGAGCTCCTCAGCGGCGGCGGGGTGCGAACACTGCGCCTGCACACCGCCCTGCGGTGACGAGACACATCGAGGATCCGTCCATGTTCTGGCCCATGCTCGCCATCGCCCTGGGATTCGCCGGCCTGGCCGTGCTCGGCGTCCTGGCCGTCAAGGTCTACGTCGAGGCGCGGCGGCTCGGCCGCCAGGTCGCCGTGACCACGCAGCGGATCAACCGGGCCGCCGAGGATCTGGAACGAGCGGCCACCACGCTCGCCGACACCGGCGAGGCCCTGCGATAGCAGGCCGTGGCCTCCAGCCGCACAGGGACGAGGGGTACCCTGCTGAGGCGGCCCAGGCAGTGAGGTGCGGGCCGCAAGCGGGAGTACGCGCGGGCATTGCCTCGCGTTTACCCCTGCGGGTTACGATCGCTCCCAGCGGAAAGGTCGGACACCTGTCCGGTCGAACGGGTAGCGAGCCCACCCTCCAGACGCCTCAGTGAGAAGGAAGTCGCACATGATCGGCAATCTGAAGCCCCTCGAGATCGTTCTGATCATCGCTGTCATCCTGCTGCTCTTCGGTGCCAAGAAGCTTCCCGACATGGCGCGTTCGCTCGGCAAGTCGGCCCGCATCCTCAAGAGCGAGGCCCAGGCGATGAAGAAGGACGGCGCGGAACCCGCCGCCCCCACCGCGGAGAACGTCGCGGACACCACCCAGCCGACGACCGCGCGCACGATCCAGGCCGCCCCGGGCGACGTCACCAGTGCCCGACCGGTCAGCGAGTCCAAGCCCACCACCCAGAGCTGACAGCTGATCCCCAGCCCCGGAAGCTGCCGCACGAGACGAGGGAAGTGGGTTGCTCAAGTCTGCCCGCAAGCAGGAGAAGGACGACGAGGGGCGGATGCCCCTCCTCGATCACCTGCGTGAGCTGCGCAACCGCCTGCTGAAGTCGGTCCTGGCGATCCTGGTCGCCGTGATCGTGGCGGCCTTCTTCCAGAAGGAGATCTTCGAGTTCCTGATGAAGCCGATCCTCGACTCGGTCGGCTGCAAGAACGGCGCGGTGACCATGATCAACGGTCGCCCCTGCGCGGAGATGACGACCAACGGTCTGCTGTCGCCGTTCACCATCGCGCTGAAGGTCGCCCTGATGACGGGCGTACTGGCCGCCACGCCGGTGTGGCTCTACCAGCTCTGGGCGTTCGTCGCCCCGGGGCTGCACAAGCAGGAGAAGCGCTACTCCTTCGCCTTCGCGGCGGCGGGGGTGCCGCTCTTCGTCCTCGGCGCCTGGATCGCCTACTGGATCCTGCCGCAGACCGCGGAGATCATGCTCGGCTTCACGCCCGACAACGTGAAGAACCTGCTGCCGCTCGACGACTTCCTCGATCTGATCACCCGCATGGTGCTCGTCTTCGGGCTGGCCTTCGAGCTCCCGCTGCTGCTGATCCTCCTCAACATGACCGGGGTGCTGAGCGGCAGGCGGATGCTCGCCTGGTGGCGCGGGATGATCGTCGGCCTGACCGCGTTCGGTGCCATCGCCACACCCGGCGGGGACCCGCTGTCGATGATGCTGCTGGCCGGTCCGCTGGCGGTGCTCTACTTCATCGCGGTCGGCTTCTCGCTGCTGAACGACAAGCGCCGTCACCGCAACGACCCCGACGCCGAGCTCGACGACGACGAGGCGTCGCGGCTGGACCTCACGCCCGAACCGGTCGGCGCCGTCGAGCCCGCCCCGCGTCCGGCCCTGCCGGGCCAGGCCAACGGCGAGGCGGACGGGGGAGGCTCGCACCGGCTCAACGGTTACGACGACATCACCTGACCTTGTAAGGTCCCGCGGGTGACCAGCGAGATCACCCTCTTCGTCAATCCCACCGCGGGAAGCGGCCGGGGCGCGCGTGCCGCGCAGCCGGCCGCTTCGGCTTTGCGGGACGCCGGCTTCTCCGTACGCACGGTGCTCGGCGAGGACGCCGGCGACGCCCTGCGGCGGGCTCGCGAGGCGGTGGCCGGCGGTACCGGTGCGCTCATAGCCGTGGGCGGGGACGGCATGATGTCCCTCGCCCTCCAGGCCGTCGCCGGGACCGCGACGCCGCTCGGAGCCGTGGCCGTCGGGACCGGCAACGACTTCGCCCGCGCGCTCGGTCTGCCGGTACGCGACCCCGCCGCCGCGGGACGGCTCGCCGCCGGGATGCTGAAGGCGGGCACGGCGCGTGCGATCGACCTCGGCCGCGTGGGGGAGCGCTGGTTCGGGTCCGTGCTCGCCTCCGGCTTCGACTCCAGGGTCAACGACCGGGGGAACCGGATGCGCCTGCCGGGGCGCTTCAAGTACGACCTGGCGATCCTGGCCGAACTGGCGGCCTTCCGGCCGATCCCCTACCGCGTCAGGCTGGACGGCGGACCGGTCACCGAGATCGAGGCGACGCTGATCGCGGTGGGCAACGGGACCACCTACGGCGGAGGCATGCGCATCTGCGCCGGTGCCGAGATGGACGACGGGCTCCTCGACGTGACCGTGGTCGGCGACTGCAGCCGGACCACACTGCTCAAGGTCTTCCCGAAGGTGTACCGGGGGACGCACCTGGACCACCCGAAGGTCACCGTGCACCGGGTCGCCTCGATCGAGATGGCCGCGGCGGACGTCACCGCCTACGCGGACGGTGAGCCGCTGGGCGCGCTGCCGCTGACCGCCACCTGCGTACCGGGTGCGGTGCGGGTCCTCGCACCGTGAAACAAAGATCGGGCTGACTGTCATACCTGGCGGGTAGGCTCGTACCAAGATGACAGAGGACCTCTCACCAGCTGAGCGATACCAGGCGTCCCGGGTGCGTGCGGCCGAACAGGCCACGGCCCTCGGGCCCTTCCGCGAGATGTACGAGTTCGGGCTGGACCCGTTCCAGACCGAGGCCTGCCAGGCCCTGGAGGCAGGGAAGGGAGTGCTGGTCGCGGCCCCCACCGGGTCGGGCAAGACGATCGTCGGCGAGTTCGCCGTGCACCTGGCCCTGCTGCAGGGCCGCAAGTGCTTCTACACCACGCCCATCAAGGCGCTGTCCAACCAGAAGTTCGCCGATCTGGTCCGCCGCTACGGCGCGGACAAGGTCGGCCTGCTCACCGGTGACAACAGCGTCAACGCGGACGCGCCCGTGGTCGTCATGACGACCGAGGTCCTGCGCAACATGCTGTACGCGGGCTCCCAGGCCCTGACCGGTCTCGGCTACGTGGTCATGGACGAGGTGCACTACCTCTCCGACCGCTTCCGGGGCGCGGTCTGGGAGGAAGTGATCATCCACCTGCCGGAGTCGGTGACCCTGGTGTCGCTCTCGGCGACGGTGTCCAACGCCGAGGAGTTCGGCGACTGGCTGGACACCGTACGCGGTGACACCCAGGTGATCGTCTCCGAGCACCGCCCCGTGCCGCTCTGGCAGCACGTGATGGCCGGCCGGCGGATGTACGACCTCTTCGAGGAGGAGACCGACCACGGGGGCCGGGGGACCGGCAGGCGCGAGGTCAGCCCCGACCTCGTCCGTCTCGCCCGGATGGAGAACCAGCGCGGTTACAACCCGCGCGACCGGCGGCGCGGGAAGATGGTCCGGGAGGCGGACCGCGAGCGTGAGCGCCGTCAGCGCAGCAGGATCTGGACACCTTCCAGGCCCGAGGTCATCGAGCGGCTCGACTCCGAGGGTCTGCTGCCCGCGATCACCTTCATCTTCAGCCGGGCCGGCTGCCAGGCGGCCGTCCAGCAGTGCCTTCAGGCCGGACTCCGGCTGAACGACGAGGACAAGCGCCGGCTGGTGAGGGAGATCGTCGAGCAGCGGACCGCGTCCATCCCCGGCGAGGACCTGCACGTCCTCGGTTACTACGAGTGGCTCGAAGGCCTGGAGCGGGGCATCGCCGCACACCACGCGGGGATGCTGCCGACCTTCAAGGAGGTCGTGGAGGAGCTCTTCGTGCGCGGCCTGGTCAAGGCCGTCTTCGCGACCGAGACGCTCGCCCTGGGGATCAACATGCCCGCGCGCTCGGTGGTGCTGGAGAAGCTCGTCAAGTGGAACGGCGAACAGCACGCCGACATCACACCCGGCGAGTACACCCAGCTGACCGGGCGGGCCGGACGCCGAGGCATCGACGTCGAGGGCCACGCGGTCGTGCTCTGGCAGCGCGGCATGGACCCCGGCGCTCTCGCCGGGCTCGCCGGAACGCGCACCTATCCGCTGCGCTCCAGCTTCAGGCCCTCGTACAACATGGCCGTCAACCTCGTGCAGCAGTTCGGGCGGCACCGTTCACGGGAGCTGCTGGAGACCTCGTTCGCCCAGTTCCAGGCGGACCGGTCCGTCGTCGGGATCTCCCGGCAGGTCCAGCGCAACGAGGAAGGTCTCGCCGGCTACAAGGAGGGGATGACGTGCCACCTCGGCGACTTCGAGGAGTACGCGCGGCTGCGCCGCGACCTCAAGGACCGCGAGACCGAGCTGGCCAAGCAGGGCGCGGCCCAGCGGCGTGCGGCGGCGGCGTCCTCCCTGGAGAAGCTGAAGCCCGGTGACGTCATCCACGTGCCCACCGGCAAGTTCGCCGGTCTCGCGCTCGTCCTCGACCCGGGCCTTCCGGCCGGGCGGACGAACGGCCATCGCGGGCTCGAGTACCACGACGGACCGCGTCCTCTGGTGCTCACCGCCGAGCGGCAGGTGAAGCGCCTGGCCCAGATCGACTTCCCGGTGCCGGTCGAGGCGCTGGAGCGGATGCGGGTGCCCAAGTCGTTCAACCCGCGCTCCCCGCAGTCACGCCGCGACCTAGCCTCCGCCCTGCGCAGCAAGGCGGGCCACATCGACCCGGGGCGGCACCGCAAGCAGCGGGCCGCCGCGGCCGACGACCGCGAGATCGCCAGGCTGCGCACGGAACTGCGCGCCCACCCCTGCCACGGGTGCGACGAGCGGGAGGACCACGCCCGCTGGGCGGAGCGCTACCACCGGCTGCAGAGGGACACCCGGCAGCTGGAGAACCGCATCGAGGGCCGGACGAACACCATCGCCCGCACCTTCGACCGGATCGTGGCGCTCCTGACCGAGCTCGACTACCTGCGGGGCAACGAGGTCACGGAGAACGGCCGCCGGCTGGCACGGCTCTACGGCGAGCTCGACCTGCTCGCCAGCGAGTGCCTGCGGGACCGCGTCTGGGAGGGGCTGAACCCCGCCGAACTCGCCGCATGCGTCTCGGCGCTGGTCTACGAGGCGCGTCAGGCGGACGACGCCGTCGCCCCCAAGCTGCCCTCGGGGCCGGCGAAGAAGGCGATGGGCGAGATGGTCCGCATCTGGGGGAGGCTCGACGCCCTGGAGGAGGACTTCAAGATCAGCCAGACCGAGGGGGTCGGCCAGCGCGAACCCGACCTCGGTTTCGCCTGGGCGGTCTACATGTGGGCCTCCGGGCGGACGCTGGACGAGGTCCTGCGCGAGGCCGAGATGCCGGCGGGGGACTTCGTCCGGTGGTGCAAGCAGGTGATCGACGTGCTCGGGCAGATCGCGGCGGCGGCTCCCCGGGACGGTAGTTCGGTGTCGAAGAACGCCCACAAGGCGGTCGACGCGGTACTCCGGGGAGTGGTGGCGTACAGCTCGGTGGGGTGAGCCCCGGCCGCTCCCGCGCACACCGGCCGTGAAGCGCGGGAGCGGCCGACGGGTCCCGGAGAAGCACGGGAGCGGCCACAGGCTCAGAGGCCTGTGGCCGCTCTCTCGCTTCCGCTCTCGTGTGCGCTTCTCTTGCGTGCTTCGGTCAGGTCCTGGCCGCCTTCGTCCTCGTTCCGCGCTTCTTCCCGCTCATCAGCGAGAGCCCCGCACAGGCTGCCCCCAGCACGATCGTGAGGCCGCCGACGATGACGTTGGTGAGGATCACGCCCATGTCCGGGCTCTGTCCCACGACCCATGGCGACACGATGAGCCATGCGCCCAGCGCCACGATGGCCAGGCCCGCTCCGGTCATCCGGCCGGGCATGGCGGTGAAGCAGAGCGCCAGCACCGCGATGGCGATGCCGATGACGAGGTTGTGCGGGACCAGGGAGGGCTGGCTCCCGGTGAAGTGGAGCACCCACGGGGAGACGGCGCAGAACAGGCCCGCGAGCAGCAGCGGGGCGGCCGCCATTCCTGCGGAGCGTCCGGTGCTGCTCTCGGCGCCACCGCTCATCACACGGTCGTGACGCTCCCGCATCTCATCCGCGTCGGGGTGCCGGGACATATCCCGTTCGGCATGATCTCTGCCGGTGTGCATGGAAACGTCTCTCTCGGTCCGGCTCGAGACGTCCCTTCCGGAGTGGGCGAGGTTACTCATGAGGATGGTCTCCTTCGCGCTTTCTCGAAGGCCGCAGCCGGAAGGCCGGTGCGGTCGTCCCTTCTCCTCACCAGTGTGCTCTTATCTGACCCTTATGTGTAGTTTCCTGGTGTTTTCATCCTGCGATTCCGTCGAGGCGCGGAGCCGGTGACGCCAGGTCGGAGGCGCTCGGCACCCGGGCCCGTATTCCGGCAGCGGCGCATGGAGAGGGTCAGGTCACGTTCACCACGACCGAGTGCCATCCGGTCGCGCCGTCGGGCACGGTACCGACCCGCTTCTCCGTCTGGGTGGCTCCGGTGCGGTCGGTCGCACGGACTTCGAGCGTGTGGTTGCCGGTGGTCGCGGGCCACTCCCACACCCACTGACGCCAGGTGTCACGTCCCGCCTCGGCAGCCAGGCGCGCGGTGTGCCACTCGCCGCCGTCGACCCTGACCTCGACCCGCTCGATGCCCCGGTGCTGGGCCCAGGCGACACCCGCCACGGGCACCTTCCCCGCCTTCGGGGAGGCGAAGGGACGCGGGGTGTCGATGCGGGACTCGGTCTTGATCGGGGCCTCGCGCGACCAGTCGCGCTTGACCCAGTAGGCGTCGTACGAGTCGAACGTGGTCAGCTCGACGTCCTGGATCCACTTGCACGCCGAGACGTAGCCGTAGAGACCGGGCACGACCATCCGCACGGGGAACCCGTGGTCGAACGGCAGGGGTTCGCCGTTCATGCCGACTGCGAGCAGCGCGTCGCGTCCGTCCATGACGTCCTCGACCGGGGTCCCGATCGTCATGCCGTCCACGGAACGCGCCACGATCTGATCCGCGGGCCCGCCCTCGGACGGAGGCTTCACCCCCGCCTCCCGGAGCAAGTCCGCCAGCCGCACACCGATCCAGCGAGCGGTGCCCACGTACGGACCGCCCACCTGGTTGGAGACACAGGTCAGCGTGATGTCACGCTCGATCAGCTCGCGCCGCAGCAGGTCCTGGAAGCTGAGAGTGACAGGCCGCGCCACCCCCTTGCCGTGGACGCGCAGCCGCCATGAGTCCGCGTCGACACGCGGGACGACGAGGGCCGTGTCCACCCGGTAGAAGTCCTTGTTCGGGGTCACGAACGAACTCAGGCCGCGGATCCCCAGATCGGTGCCGCGCGGTATCGCCGGTGCCGGAGAGGCCGGCGCCGGGAGGGTGATGTCCCCCCGGGAGGCGGAGACCCCGGCCAGCTGGGACGCCTGGAGCCGACGCCCCAGGAGCCCCGCACCGGCCGAGGCCGCCGCTGCCGCGGTCGCCGCGATCACGAATCCGCGGCGGTCGAAGGCGCCCGGGGCGATGTCGTCCGTCTCCCCAGCCGCGGGAGGCGGAGCGCTCACCGGGGCCAGCCGTGCGGCCAGGAGGTACAGGACCCCCGCGGCCACCAGCGCGCCCACGACCGAGGGCAGCGCGTCGCCCGGACGCCCCTCGGGGCGCCCGGCCGCCGACACCGCCCCGACCACACCGAAGACCAGAACGGCCGCGGAACCCACACGTCGGTGCCGCGACGCCAGGACACCGACCGCCATGGCGAAGAGCGCCAGGAGGACGAGGATCCCGAGCTGCAGCACCAGCTTGTCGGAGGTGCCGAAGTTCCGTACGGCGAAGTCCTTCACCGCAGGGGGAGTCCGGTCGATGACCGCCCCGCCCACCGCGGTGACCGGACCCGCCTCGGGGCGCACGGCCGCGGCGACCAGCTCGGCCACGCACAGGGCGGTGAACCCTGCGATCAGACCGCTGAGCGCGGCGAGAGCCCCCCGCGCCAGTCGGGCACGCCCGGGCCCGGAGGCCCCCTGTGTCTGCGGATCGTTCAGGTCTGTCGTCACATCAGGGGTTCGGCGCCCGGGGCACCGCGGATTGGCCTCTCACCCGATCGAAGGAAGTCCGATCATCGGCCAATCCATGACGCCACCAGCACCGAATCACCGCTGAGGGGCGCTGGAGCGGCGCCCCCGCGACGCGTGGAACACCGGAGGGAAGCGAATGACGACGGAGCGGCGGCGCACGGCCGTGGTGGGGAGCGGGGTGGCGGGACTGACTGCCGCGTTCGTCCTGGGGAAGGCGCACGACGTGACGCTCCTGGAGGCGGACGTACGGGTGGGCGGACACGCCCACACGCACGAACTGACATCGCCGGACGCCCGGATCCATCGGGTCGACTCCGGCTTCATCGTGCACAACCGGCGGACCTACCCGAACCTCCTGCGGCTCTTCGACGAACTCGAAGTGGCCACGCAGGAATCGGAGATGAGCATGTCCGTGCGCTGCGAGGGCTGCGGACTCGAGTACGCCGGAGCCCGCGGCCCCGCCGGGCTCCTCGCCCGGCCGGGATCCCTGGTCAACGGCCCCTACCTGAAGATGCTGACCGAGGTGCCCCGCTTCCACCGGGCGGCCCGGGCACTGCTCGCCATGCCGGAGGGGACCGGGGTCATGACCCTGGGCGAGTTCGCCGAACGAGGCCGCTTCTCCCCGTACTTCCGCGCACACTTCCTGACCCCCATGGTCTCCGCGGTCTGGTCCTGCGATCCGGTGACCGCGCTGCGCTACCCCGCCCGCTATCTCTTCAGGTTCCTGGAGCACCACGGGATGCTCTCGATCGGCGACTCGCCGGTCTGGCGGACCGTCACCGGGGGGTCGCGCGAGTACGTCGACCGGATCGTCAAGCAGGTGCACTCCGTGCGGACCGGAGCCCATGTCAGGACCGTCCGCAGGCACGACGACGGCGTGGAGATCGTCACCAGGGACGGCGCCACCGAGGAGTACGACGCGGTGGTGATCGCCACCCACCCCGACCAGGCCCTGGCCGTGCTCGCCGACCCCACGGAGGAGGAGCGCCGCACCCTGGGCGCGTTCCGGTACTCCCGCAACCCCACGCTCCTGCACACCGACACCACCCTGCTGCCGGACAGCTGGGGAGCGGCCGCCTCCTGGAACTACCTCATGCCGTCCTGCGCCGCCGACGCCGACCGGGTCACCGTCAGCTACGACATGAACCGCCTCCAGCGCCTGGACGCCCCCGAACGCTACGTCGTCACACTGAACGGCGCCGACCGGGTGGACCCGGACCTCGTGCGGGCCCGCATGGTCTACGAACACCCCGTCTTCACCCCGGAGTCGGTGGCCGCGCAGGCCCGGCTCCCCGGACTCTCCGGCCCCGTCGTCGCCTACGCGGGCGCGTACCACGGCTGGGGCTTCCACGAGGACGGCTGCCGTTCGGGGGCCGAGGCAGCCGCCGCTCTCGGGGTGGTCTGGTGAGCGGCGCCCTCTACCCCTGCACCATCACCCACGTACGGACGGCGCCCCGCAGGTACGCCCTGCGGCACCGCACCTACCTGTGGCTCATCGACCCGGACCGTCCGCCCCGTCTGCCGGCCCCGCTGCGCCCGCTCGCCCGGTTCGACGCGCGCGACCACTTCGGGGGCACGGCCCCCACCGTCCGGGCCGGACTCGAACGCTTCCTCCGGGCGCGCGGCGTCGACCTCGCCGACGCCTCCGTCACCATGCTCACCCAGGCACGGGTCCTCGGCCACGTCTTCAACCCGCTGACGGTCTACTGGTGCCACCGCCCCGACGGCACACCGCTCTGCGTGGTGGCCGAGGTGCACAACACCTACGGGCAGCGCCACTGCTACCTGCTGCGACCGGACTCCTCCGACCGTGCCGTGACCGGCAAGGACTTCTACGTCTCGCCGTTCTTCCCGGTCGACGGCGAGTACCGGATGAGGCTCCCCCCGCCCGGCCGGCGGCTGAACCTGACGGTTCATCTGGAGCGTGAGGGCATACGTCCCTTCACCGCGACGGTCCGGGGCGACAGGCGCCCCGGCACGCCCGCCCAACTCGTCCGGCTGTTCCTGCGCCACCCCTTCTCCACCGCCGTGGTGTCCGCCGCAATCCGGTTCCACGGCGTCCGGCTGTTCCTGCGCCGGCTCCCCGTACAGCCACGTCCCTCTCATCCCACCCAGGAAGGCATGCAGTGAAGATGCCCACCTCACCCACTTCCCGGACTGCGCCGACCGCCACCGGCACCATCCCCGCCCAGGCGCGGACCGCGACGGCCCGGCCCGCCCGCGTCGACGCGAGCCGCTGGCCCGACGTCGCCGCACAGCCGAAGGCCTCGGCGGTCAGGACCGCGGTGGCCGAACGGCTCGTCCGGCACGCCCTGTCCCGGCTCCCGCTGCGCGCGAGGCTCGCCGGCCGCGACAGCATCGGCCTGGGCGGTCCGCTCATGGAGATCCGCAGGCCCGACGCCTTCTTCCGGCGGATCGGCGCGAGCGGGCTCATCGGCTTCGGGGAGTCGTACATGGCGGGGGAGTGGGACTCGCCCGACCTCGTGGGGGTGCTGACCGTCCTCGCGGGAAACGCCGCGGGGCTCGTACCCGCACCGCTGCAGAGGCTCCGGAAGCTCTGGGCACTCCGGCAGCCGGCGGCGCAGGCCAACACCCCCGAAGGGGCCCGCGACAACATCAGCCACCACTACGACCTGTCGAACGACCTGTTCGCGCTCTTCCTCGACGAGACCCTCTCGTACTCCTCCGCGGTCTTCCGCGGCTTCCCCGCGGAGCACGAACTGCTGCCCGCCGCCCAGCACCGCAAGATCGACAGACTGCTGGACCTCGCCCGGGTCGGCCCCGGCACCGAACTCCTGGAGATCGGCACCGGCTGGGGCGAACTCTCCGTACGCGCGGCGGCGCGCGGCGCCCGTGTCACCACCCTCACCCTCTCCCGCGAGCAGCAGGAACTGGCCAGGGCCCGAATCCGCGAGGCCGGGTACGAGGACCGCGTCGACGTGCGGCTGTGCGACTACCGCGACGTCACCGGGGAGTACGACGCGATCGTCAGCGTCGAGATGATCGAGGCCGTCGGCGTGGAGTTCTGGCCCGTCTACTTCCGGACCCTGGAACGCCGCCTGGCCCCCGGCGGGCGCGTCGCGCTCCAGGCGATCACCATGCCGGACGACCGGATGCTCGCCAGCAACAGCACCTACACCTGGATCCAGAAGTACATCTTCCCGGGCGGGATGATTCCCTCAGTCGAGGCGGTCGAGCGCGTCACCACCGCGCACACCGCGCTGCGCACGGAACAGTGCGACGGCTTCGGCATGCACTACGCCGAGACCCTGCGGCTGTGGAGGGAACGCTTCGAGGAGCGCGCCGACCGGGTCGACGCGCTCGGCTTCGACGCCACCTTCCGCAGGATGTGGACCTTCTACCTCGCCTACTCCGAAGCCGGATTCCGCTCCGGCTACCTCGACGTGCAGCAGATGCTCCTGATCCGTGAGGACACCGCGTGAACACCGCCATCGCCACCGACACCCCGGTCACCGGAGCCGCCCGGCGGATCGCGCCGGTCATCGAGCAGTTCCTCGGCGGGCCGCCGCCGGTCCGCATCAGGATGTGGGACGGCAGCGAGACCGGCCCCGCGGACGCGCCGACCGTGCACGTGCGCTCCCGCAGGGCGCTGCGCAGACTGCTGTGGCAGCCCGGTGAACTCGGCCTCGCCGAGGCCTACATCACCGGCGACATCGATATCGCGGACGACCTCGCCGCCGGGCTGCGCGCGATGCGCCGGGCAGCCCGGGACCAGGGACTCCAGCTCCCCCGGCCCCGTCTCGCCGACCGGGTCCGCGCCGCCGGCACCGCTCTGCGCCTCGGAGCCGTCGGCCCCCGCCCGCCCGTCCCCGCGGCCCGCGCGGGCCTCAGCGGGGCGCTGCACAGCAAGGCCCGCGACCGGGCGGCCATCAGCCACCACTACGACCTGTCGAACGCCTTCTACTCCCTGCTCCTCGACGAGACGATGGCCTACTCCTGCGGTTACTGGACCGGCGTGGGACCGGAGTACGGCCCGGCCGACGCCCAGCGGGACAAGCTCGAACTGATCTGCCGCAAGCTCGGACTGACGCCCGGCGCCCGGCTGCTCGACATCGGATGCGGCTGGGGCTCCCTCACCCTGTACGCGGCGGCGGTGCACGGGGTCCGCGTCACCGCGGTGACCCTCGCCAGGGAACAGGCCGCACACGTGCGCGCCCAGGTGGCCGAGCGCGGCCTGGAGGAACTCGTCGAGGTGCACGACTGCGACTACCGCGACGTAGCCCGGCTTCCCGGATTCCAGGGCGGCTACGACGCGGTGTCCACCGTCGAGATGGGCGAGCACGTCGGCGACGCCGAGTACCCGGCGTTCACCGCGCTGCTGCACTCGGTGCTCCGGCCACGGGGCAGGGCCCTGGTCCAGCAGATGTCCCGCGGCACCACCGCGCCCGGCGGCGGGGCCTTCATCGAGTCGTACATCGCACCGGACATGCACATGCGCCCCGTCGGGGAGACGGTCGAACTCCTGGAGGGCGCCGGGCTGGAGGTACGCGACGTGGAATCGATGCGCGAGCACTACGTCCTGACCGTCGAGGCCTGGCACCGCACCCTGGAGGAACGCTGGCCCCAGTTCGTCGCCCTGGTCGGTGAGGAGACCGCCCGGGTCTGGCGGCTCTACCTGGTGGGCGGCGCGCTGGCGTTCGAGGAACGCCGGATGGGAGTCGACCAGATCCTCTCCGTACGGCCCGACGCCGGCGGCACGGCGGGCGTGCCCGCCACCCGCCACGGCTGGTACGAGGGTCTCGGCTCCGCGGCCGCGGGCAAGGGGACCGCGCGATGAACGGCTTCGCGTGGGCCGCGTTCGCACAGAACCTGGCGGCGGCCGCGGCCGTCGCCCTCGCGGTCATGCTCGTGACCTTCCTCGTCGCCCTGCGCAAAGGCGTGCACCGGATCGTCGACGTGGCCTGGGGGGGTCGGCTTCGCCGCCGTCGCCCTCGTCTCGTACGCGGCCTCCGCGGGCGACGGCGACGGGGGCCTCCGTCTCCTGGTGACCGTCCTGACCGTCGTCTGGGGGCTGCGGCTGGCCGTGCACATCGGCCGCCGCGGCCGCGGCCACGGGGAGGACCCGCGCTACGAGGCCATGCTCGCGAAGGCCCCGGGCAGCCCGGCCCTGTACGCCCTGCGCAAGGTGTACCTGCTGCAGGGCGCGCTGGTCTGGCTCGTCTCGCTGCCGGTGCAGGCCGGGATGTACCTTGCGGGGCCGCTCGGCGCCTGGGCCTGGGCCGGCGCCGCGGTGTGGGCCCTGGGAATCCTGTTCGAGGCGGTCGGCGACGCACAACTGCACCGCTTCAAGAGGGACCCGGCGAACAAGGGCCAGATCATGGACCGGGGGCTGTGGTCCTGGACGCGGCACCCCAACTACTTCGGCGACTTCTGCGTCTGGTGGGGGCTGTTCCTGATCGTCTGCGCGAGCCCGGGGGCAGCCGCGGCCACCCTCGTCTCGCCCGTGGTGATGAGTCTGCTGCTCACCAAGGGAAGCGGAAAGGCGCTCCTGGAGCGGCATATGGAAGGAAGGCCGGGGTACGCGGAGTACGTGGCCCGGACCAGCGGATTCCTCCCCCTCCCGCCGAAGCGCTGAACACGGCCGTGCCCCCGCCCGGCGCGCGTCTCGCGCGGGAGGACGGGGGCACGGCCGTGCGCGCGGTCAGGCGTCGCGGAACTCCATCACGGCCAGCGGCTCGGTGGTCGGCTGTTCGGAGCCGCCCTCCGGCTCGACGGTGATGCCCATGCCGGATGCTCCGTCCACGGGCCCGTCCAGCAGCACCGCCTCGTCGGTCGCCGACGGATTCATCAGACCGGCCGGACGCATCACACCGCCGTCGTCGTACCAGAGTTCGTAGACCTTGCCGCTGGGCGGCTGCGCCAGGTCCGAGGCGAGGAACACCGCCCGGTCGACGCTCCTGGAGACCACGACGGTGCCCCGTGCGCCGTCCGCCAGTTGCGACGCGGTCGTCGTGGCGTCGGGCGCCGTGAGGACCCGTGCCACCTGCGCGTTGTGCTCCTGGGCCCGTGTCGCCTCCTGCCTGGCGTCCTGGGCGACCTGGTTCTGCCAGACGGCGACCCCGCCGAAGGCCGCCGCGGCGGCCACGCAGGCGGCCAGGGCGAACGTGGTCCACCTCCCGGCCCGCCCGGCGGCCGACGTCCCGGAGCGGGCCCCGCGCCCCTGCGAGGGCGCCTCCTGCCGCACGGTCGTGATCTCCCGCAGCACCCGCTCACGCAGCACGGCCGGCGGGGCGGCCGAGACCGCGAGCCCGAGCCGGGCGGCGGTGGCGGACAGCTCCCGGACCTCCTGGGCGCACGCCTCACAGGCGCTCAGATGCCGCTCGAACGCGAGGCGTTCGTCGTCCGGCAGCGCGTGCAGGGCATAGGCCCCGGTCAGCGTGTGCAGCTCGGCCGTCGTCATGCGCTCACCCCCAGGCAGTCGCGCAGCCGGATCAGTCCGTCGCGCAGCCGTGTCTTGATCGTTCCCAGCGGTACGGAGAGCAGCTCACCGACCTCGCGGTAGGTCAGCCCCCGGTAGTACGCCAGCGTCACCGACTCGCGCTGGATCTCGGAGAGCGTCCGCAGACAGCGCCGGACCTGCTCCCGCTCCAGCCGGCTCTCGACCTGCTCGGAGACCTCGTCGAAGTCGGGGGTGCGGTCCAGCAGTGCGGCCTTGTGCTCACGGGCAGCCGTGGCCTCGGCCGACCTCACCCGGTCCACCGCCCGGTGATGCGCCAGCGTCAGCACCCAGTTCATGGCGCTCCCGCGGGACGGCTGGAAGCGCGGGGCGGTCCGCCAGACCTCCACCAGTACCTCCTGGGCCACCTCCTCCGACTGCGCCGGGTCGCGGAGCACGCTCCTGACCAGGCCCAGAACCGGCCCGCTGACGTGGTCGTACACCTGGGTGAAGGCGTCCTGGTCGCCACGGGCGACCTGGACCAGCAGATCCTCCAGGCCGGGGCCCGGCGAGCGGACCCCACTGATGTGTACGGCTTCTCTCACGCGGACGGTCCTCCCGGAGCACACAACGGTTTCGTGGTTGATTCGGAGCCGGGGCCCCGGCGGATTGGTCGGAGGTCACGCACAACCGTGCGGCCGCCGGCCTCCGGACCGGGTCCGCGGCTCCGGGGCGGCGCGGGTGCCGCCGAAGCCGCCCGGCCGAAGCCTGGATCCTACGGCCGTACGGACGACCACGGAGACGGCCCACCGGCGTACGCGGCCCGCCCGGGACGTCCCCGACACGGCGAACCCGGTCACGCCCTCGGGCCTGACCGGGTTCGCCGCCGTGCGGGAGGAGGGGGCCGGTGTTACGCGGCGCTCTCCTCCTCGCGCTCCACCTGCTCGTTCCACTCGCGCTTGACCGCGCGCCACGCCTCGTCGTCCTGACCCAGGCGCCAGTAACCCGAGATCGACAGCTGCGGCAGGGGGATGCCGCGCTCCAGGCGGAGGTGGCGCCGGATCTCCTTCACGAAGCCGGCCTCGCCGTGCACGAACGCCTGGACCTCGCCCTCGGGGAACTCCAGTCCGCGCACCGCCTCGACGAGCGCCGCGCCGACCGGGCGGTCGCCGCGGTGCAGCCAGGTCACCGTGACGCCGTCCGGAGCCACGAGCTTCTGCTCCTCCGAGGCGTCCGGGACCTCCACGAAGGTGTGCGCCACGGCGCCCTGCGGCATCTGCTCCAGCGACGCCGCGATGGCCGGGAGCGCGCTCTCGTCGCCCACCAGCAGATGCCAGCCGGCCGAGGCCTGTGGGGCGTAGCCCCCGCCGGGGCCCAGGAGGGTCGCCAGGTCGCCGGGGACCGCCCGCGCCGCCCAGGGGCCCGCGAGGCCCTGGTCCCCGTGCACCACGAAGTCGATCGCGAGCTCACGCGCCGAGGGGTCCCAGGAGCGGACCGTGTAGGTGCGGGTGGTCGGCCACAGCTCGCGCGGGTACTCCTCCCGGATCGCCGCCATGTCGAAGGGGTGGGAGTACTCCGCGCCCTCCGGCGCGAAGCACAGCTTGACGTAGTGGTCGGTGTATCCGTCGAGCTCGAAGTCGGCAAGGCCCTCGCCGCCGAGGACCACCCGCACCATGTGCGGGGTGATCTGCTCGGTGCGCAGAACCTGGGCCCCCCGTGCCTTCGGGGTCCGGCGTTGCGGCTGCTCTGCCACGTGGTTCTCCCTGCTCTGAGCATGCATGAGGTCATCTTCGACTTAGGTATACCTAAGCTAGCACCTCACGCCTGGAGCGTGACGAGCAGGCGCTGCACGGCGTTGCCCAGGCCCCACCTCGCCGTGAGGGCCTCCAGGGCCGCGGGGTCGCGGGGCTCCCGCGGAAGCCCCGGCTCGAAGGCGGGCAGCGGTACGTCGCCGGCCACGCGGACGACCTTGGGTGCGACCGCGATGTAGTCCCGGGCCTCGTCGAGCCGCTTGCGCTGGGACGGGGTCAGGCGTGCGGAGGGGTCGTCCACCGCGGCCATGATCCCCGCCAGATCGCCGAAGGCGTCGAGCAGCTTCGCCGCCGTCTTCTCGCCGATCCCGGGCACTCCCGGCAGCCCGTCGCTCGGGTCGCCGCGCAGGAGGGCCAGGTCGACGTATCCGGCGCCGTCGACGCCGTACTTGCCGCGCAGCCAGGCCTCGTCCGTCACCTGGAGCGTCCCCACGCCCTTCAGTGGGTACAGCACGCGGACCTCGCGGGCGTCGTCGACCAGCTGGTAGAGGTCGCGGTCCCCGGTCACGATGTCGACCGGGCCCGTGGCGCGCCCGGCCAGTGTGCCGATCACGTCGTCCGCCTCGTACGACGGGACGCCCACGCGGGCGATGCCGAGCGCGTCGAGCACCTGCTCGATGACGGGGACCTGCGGCGAGAGCGTGTCGGGGATCTCCTCCTCGTCCGGAACCCCGCCGGCGGTCTCGACGGCCACCCGGTGCGCCTTGTACGTCGGGATCAGGTCGACCCGCCACTGCGGGCGCCAGTCCGCGTCCATGCAGGCCACCAGGTCGTCGGGGCGGTGGTCCTGCACCAGCCTGGCGATGAAGTCGAGCAGTCCGCGCACGGCGTTGACCGGGGTGCCGTCCGGTGCGCGCACCGAGTCCGGGACGCCGAAGTAGGCGCGGAAATACAGGGAAGCGGTGTCGAGGAGCATCAGGCGTCGCGTCACACCCCAGATGATGCCGCACCGCTCCGACGACGAGCGCCGGGAAGGCGTCCGGTTCCCGCTCCGGCCGCACGATTCAGGTGAACTGGATCACACAGGTGTTTGGGTCGCGTAAGCAGGGGCAGGCGCGGCACCGGAGCGGACCACGGCCATTTTCCAGTGTGCCCGTGCTCTGCGGGAAGACTCCGCACCGCTCCACGGTCTGCCCGCGGGGGTGGCGGACCGTTTCGGTCCAACGCGTGAGGTGTATGTGTCCAGGCTGCAAGCGGAACACCTGTACAAGGTGTTCGGCAGACGACCCGATCAAGCCGTGAAGAAGCTCGAGGGCGGAACCTCGCGTGACGAGCTGCGTGCCGACGGAACGACGGCAGCGGTGATCGACGCCTCGTTCACCGTGGAGCCGGGCCAGATCTTCGTCGTCATGGGGCTCTCCGGATCCGGGAAGTCCACCTTGCTGCGGATGCTCAACGGCCTGCTGGAGCCCACCGCGGGCCGGGTTCTCTTCGACGGTCAGGACCTGACCGCGCTGAGCTCCCGCGACCTGCGCGAAGTCCGCTCCACCAAGATCAGCATGGTCTTCCAGCACTTCGCGCTCTTCCCCCACAGGAGCGTGCTGGAGAACGCGGCGTACGGCCTGGAGGTCCAGGGTGTGCCGCGTGCCGAGCGGGAGGCCCGCGCCACCGAGGCTCTGGAGCTGACCGGCCTCGCCGGCTGGGAGAAGTCCTGGCCCGACGAGCTGTCCGGCGGCATGCAGCAGCGCGTGGGCCTGGCCCGCGCGCTCGCCACCGACGCCGACCTGCTGCTGATGGACGAGTCCTTCAGCGCGCTCGACCCGCTGATCCGCCGTGACATGCAGGACCAGCTCCTGGAGCTGCAGAAGCGCCTGAAGAAGACGATCGTCTTCATCACCCACGACCTCAACGAGGCCATGCGCCTCGGCGACCGCATCGCCGTGATGCGTGACGGCGAGATCGTGCAGCAGGGCAGCGCCGAGGACATCCTCGTCCGCCCGTCCAACGACTACGTCGCCTCCTTCATCCAGGACGTCGACCGGTCCAGGGTGCTCACCGCCGGTTCGATCATGGAGGCGCCCGAGACCGGTGTCTCCGACACGGACCTGCTGGCCGACGCGCCCGCGACCGTGACCTCGGAGACCCCGATCGCGGAGCTCTTCACCCCCTGCTCCACCAGCGGGGCGGCCGTGGCCGTCACCGGTGAGGACGGCGACCTCATAGGCGTCGTCCCGCGCGACCGGCTTCTCGCCGCGCTCGGAGAGGAACCGAAGGTGGACGCCCCGGCCGAACCGGTCCCGGCGCAGCGTGCGGAGAAGGTGACCGCCGGTGCCTAGGCTGACCTTCGGTGCGTGGGTCGAGGACGCGGTCGACTGGCTCCAGTCGAACCTCACCTGGATCTTCGACTTCATCAAGACCGTGCTCGGCGGCATGTACGACGGCGTCAACGCCGTGCTGAGCGGTGGCGAACCCCTGCTGATGGCCGGGATCCTCGCCGTCATCGCGTTCTGGCTGCGCGGGATCGTCCCCGCCGCGCTGACCTTCGTCGGATTCGCGCTCATCGACTCGCTCGACCTCTGGGACGAGGCCATGGCCACGCTCTCACTGGTGGTGGTGGCAGCGGTCATCACCATCGTGATCGCGGTGCCCATGGGTATCTGGGCGGCACGCAACAGCCGGGTCAGCGCCGCCCTGCGGCCTGTGCTCGACGTCATGCAGACGATGCCCGCCTTCGTCTACCTGATCCCCGGCGTCATGTTCTTCGGCGTCGGCGTCACCCCCGGTGTGATCGCGACGATCGTCTTCGCGATGCCCCCGGGCGTCCGGATGACCGAGCTCGGCATCCGGCAGGTCGACGGCGAACTCGTCGAGGCCGCCGCGGCCTTCGGCACCACGCCCAAGCACACCCTCACCCGGGTGCAGCTGCCGCTCGCCCTGCCGACGATCATGGCCGGGATCAACCAGGTCATCATGCTGGCCCTGTCGATGGTCGTCATCGGCGGCATGGCCGGTGCCGGCGGTCTCGGTGAGAAGGTCTACGCCGCGATCACCCAGCTCCAGGTCGGCCTGGCCGCCGAGAGCGGTATCGCCGTCGTCATCCTCGCCATGTACCTGGACCGGATGACCGGCGCGCTCAACGAGCGCGTCTCCCCCCTCGGCCGCCGCGCCGCGGCCAAGGCCGCCGCCGGCGCGCGCAAGCTGCGGTTCACGCACTACAAGCCGGGAACGGCCGTCGCCATGACCGGTGTCATCGTCCTCGCGCTCGTCGCGGGCGGTCTGAACATCGCGGGATCCGCCGGCTCCGGCGGCGCGCAGGCCGGCGGCACGGACGTCGGCAAGGGCCAGAAGATCAACATGGGATACATCCCGTGGGACGAGGGCATCGCCTCCACCTTCCTCTGGAAGGAGATCCTGGAGCAGCGCGGTTTCGAGACCGGGATGACCCAGCTCGACGCCGGTCCGCTCTACTCCGGTGTCGCCCGCGGTGACGTCGACTTCCAGACCGACTCCTGGCTGCCCACCACGCACAAGGACTACTGGGACAAGTACAGCGACCAGCTGGACGACATGGGCGCCTGGTACGGCCCGACGTCGCTGGAGCTGACGGTTCCGTCGTACGTCAAGGGCATCGACTCGCTCGAGGACCTCAAGGGCCAGGGCAAGAAGTTCGACGGCAAGATCATCGGCATCGAGTCGAGCGCCGGGATGATGGGCACCCTCAACAAGAAGGTGCTCAAGGACTACGGCCTGGACGGCGAGTACAAGGTCGTCTCGTCCAGCACCTCGTCGATGCTGGCGGAGCTGAACCGGTCGATCCAGAAGAAGGAGCCGGTGGTGGTGACCCTGTGGTCGCCGCACTGGGCCTACGACAAGTACGACCTGAAGAAGCTCAAGGACCCGAAGGGCGCCTGGGGCAAGGGCGAGCAGGTCCACACCGTCGCCCACAAGGGCTTCGCGAAGAAGTCGCCGGCGGTCGCCAAGTGGCTGAAGGACTTCAAGCTCAGCGAGAAGCAGCTGACCAGTCTGGAGAACGAGATCCAGAACGCCGGTGAGGGCAAGGAGCAGGACGGTGTCCGCGCCTGGCTGAAGAAGAACCCCGGCCTGGTCGACAAGCTCGCACCCGTGCCCGGTGGGGCGAAGAAGCAGGGCAAGGACGCGGGCAAGACGGTCAACCTCGGGTACTTCCCGTGGGACGAGGCCATCGCCAGCACCTACCTCTGGGAGAACATGCTGGAGGACCGCGGTTACAAGACCTCGGTCAAGCAGCTCGACCCCGGCCCGCTGTACACCGGTCTGTCGCAGGGCCAGCTCGACGTCCAGTTCGACTCCTGGCTGCCGACGACGCACAAGGAGTACTGGGAGCGTTACAAGGACAAGCTCACCGACCTCGGGTCCTGGTACGGGCCGACGTCGCTGGAGCTGACGGTTCCGTCGTACGTCAAGGGGATCGACTCGCTCGAGGACCTCAAGGGCCAGGGCAAGAAGTTCGGCAACAAGATCATCGGGATCGAGTCGAGCGCCGGGATGATGGGCATCCTGAACGACAAGGTGCTCAAGGCGTACGGCCTGGACGGCGAGTACAAGGTCGTCTCGTCCAGCACCTCGTCGATGCTGGCGGAGCTGAACCGGTCGATCCAGAAGAAGGAGCCGGTGGTGACGACCCTGTGGTCGCCGCACTGGGCCTACGCGAAGCACGACCTGAAGAAGCTCAAGGACCCGAAGGGTGCCTGGGGCAAGGGCGACGAGATCCACACGGTCGCCAAGAAGGACTTCGCCAAGGACTTCCCGGAGCTCACCGGCTGGCTGAAGGACTTCAAGCTCACCGACGCCCAGCTGTCCTCGCTCGAGGCGGAGATCCAGAAGGGCGGCGCCGGGAACGAGAAGGAGTCCGCCCGTCACTGGATGGACGCCAACCCGGACGTGATCGACAAGCTGGCCCCGGTCAAGGGCTGATCCGTACGGACCCGGACGTGGCCGGGACGCGAGTGCGCGCCACCCGCTGATCCACGAGCACCCGCTGGTCCGCCGGCGACTAAGGGGACGGCCCCGGTAGCGAACCGGAGCCGTCCCCTTCAGGCTTGTCCCAAGGAGTCCCCGAAGGTCTCGCGTCCGCCCACTTCCGCTCCATCGCGCGAACGACATGCGTAGGGTGCTGGGAACCGGGAGGATTGGTGATCCGGGGAGGGAGCCGGACATGGACGAGAAGGAAGCCCTTCGGGTGGGTGCCGCGGTCCGCCGACGCCGCAGGACCCTCGGGCTGACGCTGGCGGCGGTGGCCGGGCGCAGCGGGCTGTCCGTGCCGTTCCTCAGCCAGATCGAGAACGAACGGGCCAGACCGAGCCCCCGCTCACTGGACCGGGTCGCCCAGGCGCTCGAGACCACGACCGCGCGCCTCCGTGCCGCGGCCGACTCGGCCCGTGCCGTGGACCTGGTGCGCGCCGAGGAGAGCGACGGCGTGCACCGGCTGGTGCGCGGACGTCACCAGCTCAGCGCGCTGGAGTTCATCGGTGAGCAGGACCTCGGGCGCGAGTTCCAGCACCGCAACGACGAGGTGATGTACGTGGTGGAGGGAGCCGTCGACGTGGAGGCCGAGGGACAGGCGCACCGCCTGGCCCGCGGGGACACCCTCTTCCTCTCCGGAGGGGTCAGGCACCGCTGGCGGGCCACCGTCGAGGGCACCCGGCTGCTGGTCGTCTCCGTGGCCGAGCACATCGACGCGACCTACGACTCGCGTCGCTGACGGGAGCCGCCGGTGCGAGTCGTCTCCCTGGTCCCCTCGCTCACCGAGGCGGTCGCCGTGACCGCCCCGGGACTGCTGGCCGGCGTCACCGACTGGTGCACCCACCCGGCCGGACTGAGCGCCGCCCGCGTCGGCGGCACGAAGAACCCGGACACCGCTGCCGTCGCGGCCCTGAGGCCCGACCTGGTCCTCGCCAACGAGGAGGAGAACCGGGAGCCGGACCTGGCCGCCCTGCGGGAAGCCGGTATCGAGGTCCTGGTCACCGAGGTCCGTACGCTCGACCAGGCCTTCACAGAGCTGGAGCGGGTCCTCACCGCGTGCGGGGCCGCGCCCCGCCCACGGTGGCTCGACGAGGCCGAGGCGGCATGGGCGGCGCTGCCACCCCCTGCCGTACCTCCGCGTCCGGCGGTCGTGCCCGTCTGGCGCCGGCCCTGGACGGTGCTCGGCCGCGACACCTTCGCGGGTGACCTGCTGGCCAGGCTCGGCGTGCGGAACGTGTACGCGGACCATCCCGACCGCTACCCCCGCGTCCCCCTGGACGAGCTCAACACCTGCGGGGCCGGACTGGTGGTGCTGCCCGACGAGCCCTACCGCTTCACGGCCGAGGACGGACCCGAGGCCTTCCCCGGGATGAGAGCCGCACTCGTCGACGGACGCCATCTCACCTGGTACGGACCGTCGCTGGCCGAAGCGGCCGGGGCGCTGGGAGCAGCGCTCCGCTGAACAGCCCGCCCAGTGTCCGTACGCCGGCGACCGCCCAGGCGGTCACCAGCAGCGCGTACAGCGCCACGGCCAGCCACGTGTACGCGTCGAGCCCGGTGTGCCGGGACAGTCCCGCCGCACCGGTGACACAGGTGCCGACGGGGAAGGTGAAACCCCACCACGTCATCGTGAACCGCATGCCGCGCCGCACCGCGCGCACCACCATCGCGGCGGACAGGGCCAGCCACAGCAGGGCGAAGCCCATCACCGGGACCCCGTACAGCACCGCGAACGCGCCGAAGGCCGAGGTGTACGGCGCCCCTATCGCCCCCGGCGCCACATCGGCCAGCTGGTTGACGGCGGTCGTGGACTGCCCCAGCGGCCCGAGCACGAGGAACAGCGTGGGGGTCAGCGCGAGCGGCAGCGGTCCCTGGTGCAGCAGCCTGGCGAAGACCAGCGGCACGACCACCAGCGTCGCCAGCAGGGACAGTCCGAACATGGCGTAGCAGGCCAGCAGCAGCGCCTCGCGCCACTGCCCGGCCGGCAGCTCCGGCACCAGCAGGGGTCCCACGGCCGCCGAGACCATGGGGGCCACCAGCGGCAGCAGCCAGACCGGGGACGCGTCGGCCGGGGCGGGCCGGTGGCGTACGACCATGAGATACGGGATCACCACGGCGGCGGCGAGAGCCGCGACCGTGCCGCCGGTGAACAGCACGGCGTCCACGGCGACGGCCTCGCGGTGCCCGAGGAGGTCCCGGCCGACCGCCATCGTGGCGGCTCCCACCGCGAGCAGGGCCATGGGGAGACAGCCGTAGAAGGGGGCGACCGCCGCGTCCCGGAGGTGGGCGCGGGCCTGGTCCCGGTGCAGCAGCCAGTGCCCCGCGCGAGCCGCGAGCACGGTGACCAGCAGGACCGCGGAGAGCGCCCACACCGTCACGCAGACCGTACGCAGACCCGGGACCCGCACCGGCAGCGCGGCGCCCGCGGTCGCGACGATCGCGGTGCCCATGACCGTCGCGTACCAGTTGGGGCCGATGTGCCGCAGTGAGGGGAGCGGGGGAACGGCTGGGGCGAGGGGGAGTGCCCCGGTCTTGGTCTGCGGAAAGATGGCCATGCCACGATTCTCCGAGTGCCCGCCGCCGGCCACCAGGGAGCGTGCGGCTATGAGGTCATAAGCTGGTCTTATGACCAGTCCGCAGTCCGTGCCGTCCTCCCTGCCCCACCGGGTCCCCGACCTGGGCGCCATGGTGCTCCTGCTCGCCGTGGCGCGGCACGGGAGCCTGGGCCGGGCGGCGAAGGAGGTCGGCATCAGCCAGCCCGCCGCCTCCAGTCGCATCCGGACCATGGAACGGCAGCTCGGGGTGGCTCTCCTGGACCGTTCCCCGAGCGGCTCCCGGCTGACCGACGCGGGCGCCCTGGTCACCGACTGGGCCCGCCGGGTCGTCGAGGCGGCTGAGGCGTTCGACGCGGGAGCCCAGGCACTGCGCGACCGGCGGGACTCCCGGCTGCGGGTGGCGGCGAGCATGACCATCGCCGAATACCTGCTGCCCGGCTGGCTGATCGCCCTGGGAGCCGAACGCCCGGGCACCGCCGTGTCCCTGCTCGCGGGCAACTCCGCCACGGTCGCGCTGCGGCTGCTGGCCGGCGAGGCCGACCTCGGCTTCGTCGAGGGCCTCTCGATACCGGAGGGGCTGGACGGCACGGTGATCGCACACGACCGGCTCGTGGTGGTCGTCGCCCCCTCCCATCCGTGGGCCCGCCGGCGTACCCCGCTGACCCCCGGCGAACTCGCGGCGACACCGTTGATCCTGCGTGAGTACGGCTCGGGCACCCGGCAGGTCCTGGACGCCGCGCTCGCCGTCCACGGCGGTCTGGCGCGTCCGCTGCTCGAACTCTCCTCGACCACGGCGGTGAAGGGAGCGGCGGAGAGCGGCGCGGGTCCCTGCGTGCTGAGCGAACTCGCCCTGGGGGAGGAGCTGTCGGCCCGGCGCCTGGTCAAGGTCCCGGTCGTGAGCGTACGGCTGAGGCGCCAGCTCCGCGCGGTGTGGCCCTCCGGGCACCGGCCCACGGGCCCGGCCCGCGACCTGCTGTCGCTGACCGCGCACGCGGTGGGGGCGGTACGCGGCTGAGCGGCCCGGCCCGGGTGCCGCGGCGTTCATGTGCCCGGCGCCCCCCGTTCACCCTCCGTCCGGGCAGGAGGCGGGTGCCTGACACCCGTGAGACGCACATCACCATCCGCTTCGCGGGCTTGGTCGGGATCGTGCGCACATGCACCCGTGTAAAGGTGTGGACCGCCCTTCCCCTTCCTCCCTACGGTCGGCACGCGACCGCAACGTGTGATCATCGCCCTGCGGCGCTCGGAAGAAGGAGCCGGGATGTCCCGACGCGCCCGCGCCGGTGGCCGGTACCGTCCCGCAGCCAGGATCGGCTCAGGCCGGCGCCCCGCCGGAGGGCGCTGATGGCAGAGGACCGGGATGCGGACCGCCCGTACTGGAGCATCGACATGCCCGGGCTCGACGAGCACCGCGCGGCCGAACTGGCCGGCCTGGTCCGGCGGTCGGACGCGGGGATCATGGCCACGCCGGTCGATCCACGGTTCTGGCTCACCCTCCACCTGGACCGGGAGACGGTCGAAGTGATCCGGGAGGCTCTGGCCGCCGCTCCCGCGACCGCGGTCACCGCCGCCCTGGTGGAGAGCTTCGACGAGTGGCTCGACCGCCCCGCTGACACGGGAGCCGCACCGCGGGCGGGCCGGTCGGCACACGGTGGGGAGGACGGAGCCGGCGGGCCCTGAGAGGTGCCGCGCCCCCTCCCACCGGGCCTGGGGCGCCCGCATCGAGCGGACGCGATCGGCCTGCTGAAGGGCCGGGGCGGGCCGAGTCCACGGACACGTCGAAGAAAGCGAGGCCGCCGGTGGCTGCCGAGACACCGACCCACCTGATCACGGCTCTCCTGCGGGGCGCGGTCGTCCGTTCGGTCGGAAGGGCCGCGGACATGGGAGTCATCGAGCTCGCCGGGAAGCAGGGCGGGAAGGTCATGGTCCACGTGCAGTGCCCCTTCCGGGTCGTGCACGAGGGAAGGACGGTCCTCGGCTCCGCCGACATGAGGTACGCGCAGAAGGGTGCCGGCGACCACGCCTTCGACGAGTTCCGCACGGTGTACGACGCCCGTGCGGCCACGCTCGGCTCGATCCTCGGGCAGCTGCGGCCCGCCGTCGACGCCGTGACCGTCGGCGAGGCCGGCGAGTTGGTGCTGACCTGGTCGCCCGGATTCCGGCTCACCGCCTTCCCCGACTGCTCGGGGGCGGAGGAGGCATGGCGGGTGTTCGTGCCCGGCGGGGCGCATCACGGATACCCGGCGGACCTGGTCTGACACGACCCGGCCCCCAGCCCGGGGCGGCAGGCCCGGGGCCGGACGTCGCCCGGGACGGACCGTCAGACGCGGTGCGCGACCGGCTGCGCCGCCTCCGCACGCGTGCGGGCCGTCTCCACCAGGGCCCGCATGATCCGCAGGTCGTCGCTCATCTCGGGGTGCCACTGGACTCCCAGCACCCACTGCGACCCCGGCAGCTCCACCGCCTCGACCGTGCCGTCCGCCGCGTACGCGGACACCACCAGGCCCGGTGCGAGGCGGTCCACCGCCTGGTGGTGGTACGTCGGTACGGACGCCTCCTCCGGTACCAGCGACGCGTACAGCGTCCCCGCCACCGGTGTCACCATGTGCTCGCCGAGTACCCCCGCCTTGCCGAACGGGCCCGCGTGGCCGTCCAGGTGCTGAGTCAGGGTGCCGCCCAGCGCGACGTTGAGCAGCTGCATCCCCCGGCAGATCCCGAGGACCGGGGTGCCCGCCTCGCGCGCGGCGCGCAGCAGGGCCACCTCCCAGCCGTCGCGCTCGTGCGCCGGCGGGCCGGTCCTGAAGTCGCGCTCCGCGCCGTACAGTCCGGGGTCGACGTCCGCGCCGCCGGCGATCACGAGCCCGTCCAGACGTGCGACGACCTCGGCCGCCCGCGCCGGGTCGTCCGGCGGCAGCAGCGCGGCCAGGCCGCCGGACCGCTGGACCAGCCGTGGATACGCGGAGGGGAGCACCGCCGCCGGGAGTTCCCAGACGCCCCAGCGAGCCGCCGGCTCCAGATAGGTCGTGATGCCGATGAGCGGTTCGTGCATGGCGCGGTCCCTCCGGCGGCCGGTCTGCGGCCGGCCCGGTGCAATGGTGTCGCGTCATACCTTTGTTCGTGCCGGGCCGCCGCGCAAGAGCGGTGATCCGGAAGAGCAAGATCAAGCCAGGAAACCGCGGAGCAGCGCCGCCGTCCCCGCGCAGTGCTCGCGCATCACCGCGCGCGCCGCCTCCTCGTCGCCTTCGAGCACCGCCTCGACGAGGGAGGCGTGCTGGTGCTGGGAGTGTTCGAGGTTCCGTACCAGCAGGGGCAGGCAGTCCAGCAGGTCGTTGACGTCCGCCCGCACCGCCGCGTAGCGGGCCGCCAGGGAGGGCGAGCCGGCGAGCTCGGCGAGCGTCAGGTGGAAGAGGGTGTCGAGCCGGCGGTAGTCGGGCAGAGGTGCCTCGTGTGTCGCCGCCAGAGCTCCCCGCAGCCGGTCCGCGCCCGCGGCGTCGAGGCCGCGCGACGCGCAGAGCCCCGCCGCCCCCGACTCCAGCACCTCGCGGAACAGCAGGAGGTCCTCGAGGTCGACGCCGGCCACCCGGCGGCGCAGTTCGTCCCCGTCGGCCGGGGCGACCGTGCGCGGGAGCACGAACGTACCGCCGTACCGGCCGCGTCTGGCCTCGATCAGGCCCTGGTCCTGAAGCACCTTCAGGACCTCGCGCAGGGTGACGCGGCTGATGCCGAGGAGCCCGGCCAGCTCCCGCTCGGAGGGCAGGCGTCCGCCGTCCGGGACCAGGCCGAGCCGGACCACCTGGAGGATCTGTTCCAGCGCCTCCTCGAAGCCGTTGCCGGCGCGGACCGGCCGCAGGCCATGAGGGAACACGGGGTCACCGGTCTCTTCCGCCACGTCCCGATTCCCTTCCCCCCAATGGTTTTCTCCCATACCTTAAGCCTTCCGGCTGACCGATCGAGGAGCATCCCGTGGCAGACCGCACATCCCCGCTCGCAACCGACGAGCTGCGCCTGCTCGTGGAGCGCGGTGAGATCGACACCGTCGTCCTCGCCTTCCCCGACATGCAGGGCCGGCTCCAGGGCAAACGGTTCGCGGCGACCTTCTTCCTCGACGAGGTCCTGGAACACGGCACGGAGGGCTGCAACTACCTGCTCGCCGTCGACACGGACATGAACACCGTCGACGGGTTCGCCATGTCCTCCTGGTCCAACGGTTACGGCGACTTCGCTATGCGCCCCGACCTCGCCACCCTGCGGCGTGTCCCCTGGCATGAGGGGACAGCACTCGTCATGGCCGATCTCGCCTGGGAGGACGGCACACCCGTCACCGCCGCGCCCCGGCAGATCCTCCGGCGGCAGCTGGAGCGGCTGGCCGCCCACGGCCTGACCGCCCATGTGGGAACCGAGCTGGAGTTCATCGTCTTCAAGGACACCTACGAGCAGGCCTGGGACGCCGACTACCGCGGCCTCACCCCGGCCAACCAGTACAACATCGACTACTCCGTCCTCGGCACCGGAAGGATCGAACCGCTGCTGCGGCGCATCCGCAACGAGATGGCCGCCGCCGGACTCACCGTCGAGTCCGCCAAGGGGGAGTGCAACCCCGGCCAGCACGAGATCGTCTTCCGCTACGACGAGGCCCTCGTCACCTGCGACCAGCACGCCGTCTACAAGACCGGCTCCAAGGAGATCGCCGCGCAGGAAGGCGTCTCACTCACCTTCATGGCGAAGTACAACGAACGCGAGGGCAACTCCTGCCACATCCACCTCTCCCTCCAGGATGCCGACGGACACGCCGTCATGGCCGGTGAGGACGGCGCCATGTCACCCCTGATGCGGCACTTCCTGGCCGGACAGCTGGCCGCCCTGCGCGACTTCTCCCTGCTGTACGCGCCGAACATCAACTCGTACAAGCGCTTCCAGCCCGGCTCCTTCGCCCCGACCGCCGTCGCCTGGGGCCACGACAACCGCACCTGCGCCCTGCGGGTCGTCGGCCACGGACGCTCGATGCGCTTCGAGAACCGGCTGCCCGGCGGTGACGTGAACCCGTACCTCGCCGTGGCCGGCCTGGTCGCGGCCGGACTCCACGGCATCGAGAACGAACTCGGACTGCCCGACCCCTGCGAGGGGAACGCCTACACCGCCGGATACGAGCAGGTCCCCACCACCCTGCGCGACGCCGCCGCCCTCTGGGAGGGCAGCGATCGCGCCCGCAAGGCCTTCGGTGACGAAGTCGTCGCGCACTACGCCAACATGGCGCGCGTCGAACTGAAGGCCTTCGACGCCTCGGTGACGGACTGGGAACTCCGCCGCTCCTTCGAACGCCTGTGAGGCACACCTTGACCACCGAACACCGCGTCCTCAACCCGGCGACCGAGGAACTCGTCGCCGTCGTCCCCGCCACCACCGCCGCCGAGGTGGACGCGGCGGTCGCCCGCGCCACCACCGCCCAGCGGACCTGGGCCGCCCTCGCCCCCGCCGACCGCGCCCGGCTGCTGCGCCGCTTCGCCGTCCTCGTGGACGAGAACGTGGAACGGCTGGCCCGGCTGGAGGTCACCGAAGCCGGCCACACCCTCGGCAACGCCCGCTGGGAGGCCGCCAACGTCCGTGACCTCCTGGACTACGCGGCCGGGGGAGTGGAGAGACTGACCGGACGCCAGATCCCCGTCCCGGGCGGTGTCGACCTCACCTTCCTCGAACCGCTCGGCGTCGTCGGGGTGATCGCACCGTGGAACTTCCCCATGCCCATCGCCGCCTGGGGCGCCGCCCCCGCCCTCGCGGCGGGGAACGCCGTGCTGCTCAAGCCGGCCGAGACCACCCCGCTCACCGCACTGGAACTGGCCGGGCTCGCCCTCGACGCCGGCCTCCCCGAACACCTCTTCCAAGTGCTCCCGGGCGCCGGCGACGTGGCCGGCAACGCGCTGGTCGAACACCCCGGCGTTGCCAAGATCGTCTTCACCGGTTCCACCCGCGTCGGGAAGCAGATCATGGCGAGGTGCGCCGACCGGATGAAGCGGCTGACCCTCGAACTCGGCGGCAAGAGCCCCAACATCGTCTTCGCGGACGCCGACCTCGAAGCCGCCGCGGCGTCGGCGCCGATGTCCTTCCTCGACAACGCCGGCCAGGACTGCTGCGCCCGGTCCCGCATCCTGGTCCAGCGCACCGTGTACGAACGGTTCCTGGAACTGCTCCTCCCGGCCGTCTCCTCCGTCGTCGTGGGTGACCCCGAGGACGAGAAGACCCAGATGGGGCCGCTCATCTCCCGGGCCCAGCTGGAGCGCGTCCGCGCGCTCGTACCCGAGGCGGCGGACGGCATCCGGGGCACCGCGCCCAGCGGTCCCGGCTTCTGGTTCCCCCCGACCGTCCTCACCGGGACGGCCCCCGACTCCCCGGTCGCCACCGAGGAGGTGTTCGGCCCGGTCGCCGTGGTGCTGCCCTTCGAGGACGAGGCGGACGCCGTACGCCTCGCCAACGCCACCGCCTACGGGCTCGCGGGCTCCCTCTGGACGCGGGACGTCGGCCGCGCCCTGCGGGTCTCCCAGGCCGTCCGGGCGGGGAACCTCTCCGTCAACTCCCATTCCGCGGTCCGCTACTGGACTCCGTTCGGCGGCTACAAGCAGTCCGGACTCGGCCGCGAACTGGGCCCCGACGCCCTCGCGGCGTTCACCGAAACCAAGAACGTCTTCATCGCCACGGAGGCCTGAGCACACATGAGCACCGACACCGGCGGCGTCTGCCGCCGTCTGACCGGCCGCACCGCCGTCATCACCGGCGCGGGCAGCGGAATCGGCCTCGCCACCGCCCGCAGACTCGCCTCGGAGGGCGCCCACGTCGTCTGCGGCGACATCGACGAGAGCGCGGGACGGGCCGCCGCCGAGGAGGTGGGCGGCACCTTCGTACGCGTCGACGTCACCGACCCCGACGAGGTGGAGGCGCTCTTCGCCGCGGCTCACGAGACCTACGGCTCCGTCGACATCGCCTTCAACAACGCGGGCATCTCACCGCCCGAGGACGACTCCATCCTCACGACCGGGCTCGACGCGTGGAAGCGCGTCCAGGACGTCAACCTCACCTCCGTCTACCTGTGCTGCAAGGCCGCCCTGCCCTACATGCGGCGTCAGGGACGCGGCTCCATCATCAACACCGCGTCCTTCGTGGCCAGGATGGGCGCCGCGACCTCCCAGATCTCCTACACCGCGTCCAAGGGCGGCGTCCTCGCGCTGTCCCGCGAACTAGGGGTCCAGTTCGCCCGGGAGGGCATCCGGGTCAACGCGCTCTGCCCCGGGCCCGTCAACACCCCGCTGCTCCAGGAACTGTTCGCCAAGGACCCCGAGCGCGCGGCACGCAGGCTCGTGCACATCCCCCTCGGCAGGTTCGCCGAGGCGACGGAGATCGCGGCGGCCGTCGCCTTCCTCGCGAGCGACGACTCCTCCTTCGTCAACGCCACCGACTTCCTCGTCGACGGCGGAATCTCGGGGGCGTACGTGACACCGCTGGACTGACGGCCCCTGCGGACCGCCGCCTACAGTGGGGCCATGCACACGACACCGCCCGGCTGGTACCCGGACGTGAACGTGCCCGGCACCGAGCGGTGGTGGGACGGCGCGGCCTGGACCGGCCACACCAGGACGGCCGCCGCCACCCAGCCGCTGCCCGTGGCGCCCACAGGCCGGCACCCCGTGCGGGACGGCGGCGGCCGCACCACCCGCATCGCGGCCCTCGCGGCGGCCGGCCTGGCGGTGACCGCCGCGGCGGTCACCGGCTTCCTGGTGCTGGGCGACGACGAGGGCGGCGCCGGGCAGGCCGGCCCCGCCGCAGGCAGCAGCGCCCCGCCCGCGCCCACCGCGTCCACGGCGGCTCCGTCGCCCACCACGGGCGGTCAGGAGGATCCGGCGGTGCTCGTCGACCAGCTCAACGGGGTGACCATTCCCGTCCCGGACGGCTGGGAGAAGCCCGAGCACACCCTCGACGACGCCACCACCATGCGCACGGCCGCCTCCTACTCCTGCCCCGGCGACTCCGGCGACTTCTGCTACCACGGCACGGTCACCGTGCGGACCGCCAGCGGCACGGACCTCACGGAGATGAAGCCGATCGCCGAGGAGGACGTCGAGACCGCCGCAGACCGCGCCTACGGGAAGGACGTCGCGGGCGACCTCACCCACGGGGGCATCCGCTCCGAGAACGAACTCGCCTCCAGGTCCGTGACCGTGGCGGGACGCACCGGCTACCTCGTGCGCCGGCGGATCACCACCGGCAAGGGACCCGGAGGCTACGTGCAGTCGCTCGTCTTCCCCTCCCCACTGGGAAGCGGGACGCCGGTCATCGTGCGCTTCGCCTTCGACGCCGGCCGCGACGAACTTCCGCTCTCCCTCATGGACACCCTCACCCGCGGCATCCGGCCGATCGGAGACGCCACCGACGGGGGAGTCGGCAGCACCCTGGCACCCTGAGACTCCTCCGATCCGTGCTGGTGCCGCGGCAGGGCTGACGCTGCCTGTTGCGGCACCAGGGCACGCGAGCTCGGCACGATCCGATCGAGGGGCCCTAGAGGAAGGTGCGCCCCTCGCCCCGGTACGTCGGCACCGTGGCGGTGATCCGGTCGCCCTCGATCAGCCGCAGCTCGTCGAACCGCTCGCACAGCTCCCCGGCCTTGGCGTGCCGGAACCACACCTTGTCACCGATCAGCAGATCGTCCGCCGCCGTACCCAGCAGCGGAGTCTGGACCTCGCCGGGGCCCTCCTGCGGGTCGTAGCGCAGCCCCTCCGGCAGATACGGCACCGGCAGCCGGTCGGCGCCCGCGGCTCCGGACGCCGGGTAGCCGCCGCCCAGCACCGTCACCACGCCCACCCCTGGCCTGCGCACCACCGGCTGGGCGAACAGGGCGGCCGGACGGGCCCTGAACGACGTGTAGTTGTCGAAGAGCCTCGGCGCGTAGAGCCCCGATCCCGCCGCGATCTCGGTCACCGCCGCCTCGGCGGCCGTGTGCTGGACGCTGCCCGTGCCTCCGCCGTTCACGAACTCGAGGCCGGGTGCCACCGCGCGGACCGCCCGCACGACCTCGGCCCGCCGGACGGCCAGCTCCCTGCGCGCCGCCGCCTGCATGAGCCGGATCGCCCGTGACCGCAGCGGCCGGCCCGTCACCGAGTCGCCCACACCGGCCACATGGCCCTCGTACGCCATCAGCCCCACCAGGCGGAAACCGGGACGGCGCTCCACCGACCGCGCCAGCTCGGCCAGTCGGTCCGGTGAGCGCAGAGGTGAACGCAACGCGCCGACCCGGACCCGGCCGCCCAGCAGCTGCAGCGAGGTGTCCAGCTCCAGACAGACCCGGATCTCCTCACCGCCGCCGGCCCGTGCCGCGTCGATCAGCTCCAACTGTGCCGGGTCGTCGATCATCACCGTCACGGCCCCCGCGAGCTTGGGATCCGCGGCCAGTTCCGCGTACGCGGACCGGTCGGCCGACGGATACGCCAGGAGTACGTCGTCGAACCCCGCGCGGGCCAGCCACAGCGACTCCGCCAGGGTGAACGACATGATCCCGGCGAAACCCGGCCGGGCCAGCACCCGCTCCAGCAGGGCGCGGCAGCGCACCGACTTGCTGGCCACCCGGACCGGCTTGCCGCCCGCCCGGCGCACCAGATCCTCGGCGTTGGCGTCGAAGGCGTCCAGGTCGACGACGGCCACGGGGGCGTCGAGATGGGCGGTGGCCCGGTCGTAGCGGCTCCGGTCAGCGGCGCGGACAGTCATGTCGGCAGCTTGCCAGACGGCCCTACCACTGGGTAGGGGGATGTTGGGTGCAGATCGCCCGCACCCCCTCCGTCCCGTTCCCACCGGATGCCGTCCACCCCGTAGAGTGGCGGACACGATCGACCGGCGGGACCCGTGCGAGCCGCGGTCCGCCGACGGTACGGGGACGTGGACCAGGGGGGCGGATGAGTACCGAAGCGCGGCGCGCTCCCGTGCCACCCCGCCCGTCCTCCCCACCGCAGCCGCCCGCGAAGCCCCTGCCCCAGGCGGCCCCCGGGGCCCCGCCGCCGGGTGAGCCGCACGCTCCGCCCGCCACGCGTGCCGAACCCTCCCCTCCCGCCCCGGCGATCCCACGCCCGGCGGCTCCTCCCGCGCCCCCGGCACACCCGCCGGCTCCGCCCGTCGAGACGACCACCCGGCTGCGCCCCGTCCCGCCGGCCCCGCTCCACCCTCCGGTTCCGCCGCCCCCGGCGACCCGTCGCAGGCCCGTCGGCGCGGTGGACCTCACCCCGCGCCCCGGCACCGCCCCTGCCCGGCCGGGCACCTACCACCCTCCGTATCCCGAGACGCCGGCCGAGACCACCACCAGGCTCCGGCCGGTTCCGGCGCGGCGCCCGGTACGGACCGCGGCGGCGGCGGTCTGCGCGGTGCTGGGCCTCGGCCTGATCGGCGGCGCGATCACCGGGAGCTGGCTCACCGGCGACTCCTCCGCGGACAGCGGCGGCGCGGACGCGTACGCGCTGAGTCGCTCCGCCTGGCACAGCGTGCCCGTCGACGAACTCTTCCCTCCCACCCTCAAGGGCGACGGAGCGGGCCCCGGCGCCACCGACCGGGTGTGGAGCAGGATCGCCGTGGCACCCGACAGCGGATGCGCCGCCGGCCTGGACCCGCTCCTCCTGAAGGCGCTCGGCCCGGTCGGCTGCGAACGCCTGGTCCGCGCCACCTACACCGACGCCACGCGCAGCAACGTCACCACGGTCGGCATGGTCTTCACCGAGGCGGACACCGAGGCGATGAACACGCTCAGCACCCGCTTCACGACCCAGCACCTCGCCGGCCGCGCCGACCTGATGCCCCGCGCCTACCCGGTGGCCGGGACCGCCGCCGCGGCCTTCGGCGACCGGCAGCGTGCCAGCTGGACGGTGCACGTCCTGACCGAGGTGCCCGTAGTCGTCTTCTCCGTGTCCGGCTTCGCCGACGGCCGTACGGTCTCCGAGCCGCAGCCCGCCGCCGAGGCCATGGCCACCGGAGCCACCACGGCCGTCGCCCAGGCCGGCCTCGGCCACGAGGCGAAGGGCGTCGCGGACCGGGTGGAACGCGCCATGCGCCGGACCGTCACCGAACTCGCGGAGAAGCCGGAATGACCCGCCGCCGCCGGCTCCGGTCTCTCGCCGCCCTCACCACGGCCGCCGCCTTCGCCCTGCTGCCCGCCCTGCCCGCGCACGCGGACGCCATCCGCGACCAGCAGTGGGCCCTGGACGCCCTCCACACGGAGACGGCCTGGCGGACCACCAAGGGCAAGGGCATCACCGTCGCGGTCCTGGACACCGGGGTCGACGGCCGGCACCCCGACCTCGACGGCCAGGTACTCCCCGGCAAGGACCTCATCGGCTTCGGCGCCGGGCGCGGCGACCGCTCATGGGCCCTGCACGGCACCGCGATGGCCGGCATCATCGCGGGCCGGGGCAGCGGCCCCGGACGCGGTGACGGGGTGCTCGGTGTTGCCCCGGAGGCCAGGATCCTGCCCGTGCGGGTGATCCTCGAGTCCGGCGACCCCTCGCGCGCCAAGGCCCGCGCCACGCGCGGCACCGCACTCGCCGACGGCATCCGCTGGGCCGCCGACCAGGGCGCCGACGTCATCAACCTCTCCCTCGGCGACGACAGCGAGTCCGCACACCCCGAACCCGGCGAGGACTCCGCCGTGCAGTACGCGCTCTCCAAGGGCGTCTCCGTCGTCGCCTCGGCCGGCAACGGCGGGGAGAAGGGGGACAGGGTCTCCTACCCCGCCGCGTATCCCGGGGTGATCGCGGCGGCGGCCGTCGACAAGTACGGCACACACGCCTCGTTCTCCACCCGGCGGTGGTACGCCACCGTCAGTGCGCCCGGCGTCGACATCGTCGTGGCCAACCCCGACCGGCACTACTACATCGAGTGGGGCACCTCGGCCGCGTCGGCCTTCGTCTCCGGGGCGGTCGCCCTGGTGCGCGCCGCCCACCCGGGGCTCTCCCCGGCACAGATCAAGACCCTGCTCGCCGACACCGCCCGCGATGCCCCCCAGGGCGGCCGGGACGACGCCAGAGGCTACGGCCTCGTCGACCCCGCCGCCGCGATCGCCGCAGGTGCGAAGCTCAGCCCCGAGGGCCTGAACGCCCGCTCGGCCAAGGCCGGTTACCGCAAGGAGTACTTCGGTACGGGCCCCACCGCGCCGGAGGGCCACGGCGGGCCGGCCGACTGGCTCGCCCCCACCGCCGGAGGTCTCGGGGCGGTCCTCCTCGCCTCGGCCGTCGTGCTGTGGCGCGGCAGGAACCCCGGCGGCCGGAACCCAGGCAGGGCCGGCGACGGCGGGAACGCCGCGTGGCACGCCGGCCCGCCACGCTGAGCGGACCGTCCGGCCACCCGCCGTCAGCCGCCATCACCCGCCGTAACCCGCCGTCAGCCGGTGTCAGCCGCCGTCACTCGGCGTCCTCCGTCGCCCCGACGGCCACCCGGGCGGCGGCCCGGGCCACGGACTCGACCAGATCCACCCCCGCCTCCTTCGTCGCGTGCCCCCGCGACAGGACCGCCACCAGCAGGGTGTGCCCGCCGCGCTCCACACGGCCGATGCTGTTGATGTCCCAGAGACCCGTCGTCGTCCGCGCCATCCAGCCGTTCTTCAGCACGGCGCCGGTGCCCGCCGCCGACACCCCCCACCGCTGGTCCGCCTCCACCTCGCCCATCAGCTCCGTGAGGTAGGCCCTCGAGTCCGCCGACAGCGGCGAGTCCGCGCCGTCCACCGCCTCCAGCAGCCGCACCTGGTCCGCGGCCGTGGTCTGGGTCAGGCCCCAGGCGTGGGCGGCCGTCGTCCCGGTCAGGCCCAGCCGTTCGTTGGCCGCGTCGAGCGCCTCCTCCCCGCCGACCGCCCTGAGCAGCGCGGTCGCCGAGGCGTTGTCGCTGCGCCGGATCATGGCCTCCGCGTACGCGTGCTCCGCGCCGTTCAGCTCCCTGCCCTCGTCCTGTGCGCGCAGGAGCAGCGCCGCCAGGATGTCCACCTTGACGATGCTGGCCGTGTCGTACGGGTCGTCCCCGTACACGGCGCGGGCCCCGCTGCCGGTGTCCAGGACGGCCACCGACACGTCCGCGCCGTCCGCCAGGGTCGCCAGCGCTCCCGCCAGCTCCGCGTCCAGATCCACCTCGGGCTCCTCGCTCGGGACCGCCGCGGCGGGCGGGCTCGACGCGGACGATACGGCGGCCACGGTCGCGGACGTGCCGTCCGGCGGGCGACCCACCAGATACGCACCTCCCGCGGCGGAACCGGCCAGCAGCACGGCGGTGGTCAGGAGGGCGGGCAGCGCGGGCCTGCGCGAACGGTGGCGGGACATGGGCCGGACGCTAGGCAGCCCACCTGGCAGCAGGCTGTGCCCCACCTGTCGCCGGGGTGAGAGCGCGGACCCACTACGCTCGTGGTGTGGCGCTCAAGAACATCCCGGATTCCGGTTTCTCCGACGACGACGGCACGGCCTCACCTGCCCTGACAGCGGCTCTCGCGGCCTGGTCGGCGGACCGGACGGCGGCCGGCCCGGTCCTCGCCGCCCTCCGGGACGCACGGCTCCTCGTGCCGGTCGTCGCCGTCCTCGGCGAGGTCGAGGAGGACGGGAACGGTCTGCGCCGCGAGAAGACCAGCGACATGGCGGTACCGACCCTGCAGGCCGGTGACCGGCGCGCCTTGCCCGCCTTCACCTCCACCGCCTCGCTGGCCCTGTGGGACCCGGAGGCACGCCCCGTAGCCGTACCCCTGCACCAGGCACTCCAGGCAGCCGCCCACGAGAAGGCCGACACCGTGGTGCTGGACCTGGCCGGCCCGGTCGCGTTCGAGCTCACCGGTCCGGCCCTGCTCGCCCTCGCCGAGAACCGGACGAGCGCCGACCCGCTCGACGACCCGGCGGTGGTCCGGGCGGTCCGTGAGGCGGCCGAGGCCGAACCCGCGGTGCTCCGGGCCCATCTCGGACCGGGCCGGGCCGACGGCACGCTCGCCCTCGTCCTCGCCCCGGACGCCGTCGCCGCCGAAGCCGCGCGGCGGGTCGCCGACGCGCTCTCCGCCAGCGAGGTGCTCCGCGCGCGGCTGGTACGCGGGATCGATCTGGCCCTCCTGCCCGCCGACGCGCGGGCCCCGGGTCCCGCGCTGTTCAGCCGCTGACGCGGACGAGCCCGCCACCCCTCGCGGGTGGCGGGCTCGCGCGTCGTGCCGCGGGATCAGCCGTAGACGGGACCGGTGTACTTCTCGCCCGGGCCCTTGCCCGGCTCGTCCGGTACGAGCGATGCCTCACGGAAGGCCAGCTGGAGCGACTTCAGGCCGTCGCGCAGGGGAGAGGCGTGGAAGGTGCTGATCTCGGTCGCGCTCGCGTCCAGCAGCCCGGCCAGCGCCTGCACCAGCTTGCGGGCCTCGTCGAGGTCCTTGTGCTGCTCGCCCTCCTCGGTCAGGCCGAGCTTCACGGCCGCCGCGCTCATCAGGTTGACGGCGACGGTCACGATCACCTCGACCGCGGGAACCTCCGCGATGTCGCGGGCCATGTCGTCGAAGCCGGGGTTCTCGGTGCTGGGAGTGGTCGAGTCGCTCATGCCCCACACGATAAGGCCAGGCCGCCGGCGTCCCTCCCGCGGGAGCGGCGGGAGGGACGGGAGACAGGGGATTAGCGCACACGCGGGCGGGCTGCTAGCCTTGTGTAACGACCGGCCGGACACCTATGTGCTCGGCCCACAAGTGGAGGCTCCGATCTCCCACCTGACCGTCCTCGCGGACGGCGGGTCACCGGTCAGGTGGCAGCCATCGTTCCGTACGGACGATGGGGCCGCCCGATAGCGCCCCGCGGTTGACGCTGCGGTGTTCCGGTAGTTCCAGGAGCCCCGCCTGTGTCCCGTCCGGGGCTTTTGTGGTTTCCCGGCTCGGTTGGTCTCACTAGAAGACGTTACGTGGCTGTCCGCCAGGCGGTCACGTGGTGCTACCGAGGAGGATCCATCAGCGCCGAGCCCCGCATCAACGACCGGATTCGCGTTCCCGAGGTGCGACTTGTCGGTCCCAGCGGCGAGCAGGTCGGGATTGTTCCGCTTGCCAAGGCCCTGGAGCTCGCACAGGAGTACGACCTCGACCTGGTCGAGGTGGCGGCGACAGCCCGTCCCCCCGTGTGCAAGCTCATGGACTACGGGAAGTTCAAGTACGAGTCGGCCATGAAGGCCCGTGAGGCGCGCAAGAACCAGGCGCACACGGTCATCAAGGAGATGAAGCTCCGGCCGAAGATCGACCCGCACGACTACGACACCAAGAAGGGTCACGTCGTCCGGTTCCTCAAGCAGGGGGACAAGGTCAAGATCACGATCATGTTCCGTGGTCGTGAGCAGTCCCGTCCCGAGCTGGGCTTCCGACTGCTCCAGCGTCTCGCTTCGGACGTGGAGGAACTCGGTTTCATCGAGTCCAACCCGAAGCAGGACGGCCGGAACATGATCATGGTTCTGGGCCCGCACAAGAAGAAGACCGAAGCCATGGCCGAAGCCCGCGAGGCCCAGGCAGCCCGGAAGGCCGGTCGCCAGGGGAACACCCCTGACGCCGAGTCCGAGGGTGACACCGCTGAGGCTCCGGCCGCAGCGGACGAGGCTTCGGCCGAGACACCTTCCGAGGCGTGACCTCCGGGGGCGGCCATCCAGGCGCCCCCGGGTCCCCCGGAAGCCACCCAAAGATCTGACGCCCCTGCAGTCCGGTGCCCGCACCGTGAGGGGCGCCACTGACGAGGAGATAACGGCGCGATGCCGAAGAACAAGACGCACAGCGGTGCCAGCAAGCGGTTCAAGATCACCGGCTCCGGCAAGGTGCTGCGCGAGAGGGCCGGCAAGCGCCACCTGCTCGAGCACAAGTCGTCCAAGAAGACCCGCTCGCTGACCGGCACGGTCGTCGCGGCTCCGGCCGACGCCAAGAAGATCAAGAAGCTTCTCGGCAAGTGAGGCGCCGTCTCCGGCTGACGCCGGGGACGCGACCTCGATCCGACCGGGACCCATTCGTTTCCGGGTCGGGGTGAGTCAGGACTACGACCACCCGGCCCCGCTGCAAGGAGTTAAAAGTGGCACGCGTCAAGCGGGCGGTAAACGCCCACAAGAAGCGCCGGGCGATCCTCGAGGCCGCCAGCGGTTACCGCGGTCAGCGTTCGCGCCTGTACCGCAAGGCCAAGGAGCAGGTCACCCACTCCCTGGTCTACAACTACAACGACCGCAAGAAGCGCAAGGGCGACTTCCGTCAGCTCTGGATCCAGCGCATCAACGCGGCCGCCCGCCAGAACGGCATGACGTACAACCGCCTCATCCAGGGTCTGAAGGCCGCCAACATCGAGGTGGACCGCAAGATCCTGGCCGAGCTCGCGGTCAACGACGCCAACGCGTTCGCCGCTCTCGTCGAGGTTGCCCAGAAGGCCCTCCCGAGCGACGTCAACGCCCCGAAGGCCGCCTGATCCAGGCAGCACTTCCAGCGTCTCAACCGGACCCGCAGGCGTGTACCGTCTGCGGGTCCGGTGCGTCGCACCCCGTGCCGCGTACGCCATCAGCCGTACGCGGATCAACGTACGCAGAGAAGCCGACATACGCAGAGAGGCTCGCCGCCGACCATGGGCACCCCCGAACTGATCTCCGCCCGATCGCCGCGAATCGCCGCCGCACGCCGACTGGCCAGGCGCAACTTCCGCGGCAAGGAGCGCAGATTCATCGCCGAGGGGCCGCAGGCCGTGCGGGAGGCCGCCACCCACCGGGGCGGTGACGGCGAGCCCACCCTCACCGAACTCTTCGCCACCGTCGAGGCCGCCGACCGGTACGCCGACATCATCGGCGCCGCCCGTGCCGCGGGCGCGCGGGTACACCTCGCGGACGCCGAGGTGCTCGCCGACGTCTCCCAGACCGTCACCCCCCAGGGCCTCATCGGCGTCTGCCGCTTCCTGGACTCCCCGTTCGAGGACATCCTCGCGGCGAAGCCCACCCTCGTCGCCGTACTGGCCCATGTACGCGATCCGGGGAACGCCGGCACCGTCCTGCGCTGCGCGGACGCCGCCGGGGCGGACGCAGTCGTGCTCACCGACGCCTCCGTGGACCTCTACAACCCCAAGTCGGTCCGCGCCTCGGTCGGCTCGCTCTTCCACCTCCCGGTGGCCGTCGGCGTCCCCGTCGAACAGGCCGTGAGCGGCCTGCGGGGCGCCGGGGTGCGCATCCTGGCGGCCGACGGGGCCGGACAGGACGATCTCGACGACGAGCTCGACGCGGGCACCATGGGCGGACCCACCGCCTGGGTCTTCGGCAACGAGGCATGGGGGCTGCCCGAGGAGACCAGGGCGCTCGCCGACGCCGTCGTCCGCGTCCCGATCCACGGGAAGGCCGAGAGCCTCAACCTCGCCACCGCCGCCGCGGTCTGCCTGTACGCCTCCGCGCGGGCCCAGCGCCCGCGGACCGCCCGGACCTGACCGACGCCCCACCGATCGGTACGGGCCACACCGGCCCGCGGCCCGCCCCGAGGGTGTCGCGCCACCACCGGCGCCTAGTAGGGTGACCAACTCGGGGGCCCACTGCACCGGTTCGAGAGGTGGGGTACGGGAAGATGGCTGTCGGCATGAGCGGGCCGCGAGCGACGCACCTGGCCGCCGTGCGCTCCCTCCCCGGCGAGAACGGGACCCCGCCACCCGCGGTGGACCCGTACACCGGCATCGCCCCGGACGATCTGCCCGACGGCCTGGTCGTCGCCGACGAGACCGGCACCGTCGTCTGCTTCAACGCGGCTGCCGCCCGGATCACCGCGACCCCCGTGTCGGCCGCACTCGGATCGCCGCTGAGCCAGGCACTGCCCCTGGAGGACCTCAAGGGGCGGCGCTGGTGGGATGTGACCGACCCGTACGGAGGCCTCGCCATCCGTGTCGGCCAGCCCGAACGCAATCTGCTGCTGCCCGGCGGCCGCGAGGTCCTCGTCTCCGCGCGGTACGTGCGCGAGACCCCCACCGGCCCGGTCCGCAGGCTCGTCGTCTCGCTGCGCGGCACCGAGGCGCGACGGCGCAACGAACTCAGCCACGCCGAACTGATCGCCACGGTCGCCCACGAGCTCCGCTCACCGCTGACCTCGGTGAAGGGCTTCACCGCCACCCTGCTGGCCAAGTGGGAACGGTTCACCGACGACCAGAAGCGTCTGATGCTGGAGACCGTCGACGCCGACGCCAACCGCGTCACCCGGCTCATCGCGGAACTCCTCGACATCTCCCGGATCGACTCCGGGCGGCTGGAACTGCGCCGCCAGCCCGTGGACGTCTCCGCCGCCGTCGAACGCCACGTCCAGGCACTGATCGCTACCGGCCAGGCGCCGGACCGTTTCCTCGTACACGCCCGGCAGCCGCTTCCGGCGCTCTGGGCGGACCCGGACAAGGTCGACCAGGTACTCGGCAACCTCCTCGAAAACGCGGTGCGCCACGGCGAGGGAACCGTCACCATTGACATCGCCCCCGCACCCGCGCCGGGGAAGACCGGCGAGAGCGGAACGGAGGTCACCGTGAGCGACGAAGGACCCGGCATCCCCGAGGAGTCGATGAGCCGCGTCTTCACCCGCTTCTGGCGGGGGAGCAAGCGCGGTGGCACCGGGCTGGGCCTCTACATCGTCAAGGGCATCGTCGAGGCCCACGGCGGCACCATCACGGTCGACCGCGCGCCCGGCGGGGGCGCCGAGTTCCGATTTATTCTGCCCGTGAGCGCACCGGGCTACCTGACATAAGGGGTTTCGCACAGCGAATCAGACAGGGGTGGCGGCGGGAGACGGGCGGGCCTGGACGGCCCGCGGGCTCCTTCGCCTCCCGTCGGCCCGTAGACTCGACTTCTGGCACCTCTGCGTCCTCAGTCGTCGAGTCAGGGTCGCCACCAGCCAATCGGAAGCACGGGAAGAGATGTCGGCACCGAACAAGTCGTACGACCCAGTCGAGGTCGAGGCACTGAAACCGGAAGAGATCGAGCGCATGCGGGACGAGGCGTTCGCCGCCTTCGCCGCCGCCGGCGACCTCGACGCGCTCGCCCAGGCGAAGACCGCGCACACCGGTGGTACCTCGCCCCTGTCGCTCGCCAACCGGGAGATCGGCGCCCTGCCGCCCCAGGCCAAGGCGGAGGCCGGCAAGCGCGTGGGCATGGCCCGCGGCGCCGTCTCCAAGGCGCTGGCCGCCCGCCAGGCCGAGCTGGAGGCCGAGCGTGACGCCCGGGTGCTCGTCGAGGAGGCCGTGGACGTCACGCTGCCCTACGACCGCACCCCGGCCGGTGCGAGGCACCCGCTCACGACCATCATGGAGCGCGTCGCCGACGTCTTCGTGGCCATGGGCTACGAGATCGCCGAGGGCCCCGAGGTCGAGGCCGAGTGGTTCAACTTCGACGCCCTGAACTTCGTGCCGGACCACCCGGCCCGGCAGATGCAGGACACCTTCTTCGTCCAGGGCGCCGACGGCGCCAGGAACGACGAGTCCGGCGTCGTGCTGCGTACCCACACCTCGCCGGTGCAGGCCCGCTCGCTGCTCAGCCGCAAGCCCCCCGTCTACGTGGTGTGCCCGGGCAGGGTCTACCGCACCGACGAGCTCGACGCCACGCACACCCCGGTCTTCCACCAGATCGAGCTGCTCGCCGTCGACGAGGGCCTCACCATGGCGGACCTCAAGGGCACCCTCGACCACATGGTCCAGGCGCTCTTCGGCCCGGACATGAAGACCCGGCTGCGTCCGAACTTCTTCCCCTTCACCGAGCCGTCCGCCGAGATGGACATGGTCTGCTACGTCTGCCGCGGCGAGTCCGTCGGCAACCCGGACCGTCCCTGCCGCACCTGCGGCAGCGAGGGCTGGATCGAGCTCGGCGGCTGCGGCATGGTCAACCCCAAGGTGCTCGTCGCCTGCGGCGTGGACCCCGAGAAGTACAGCGGATTCGCCTTCGGGTTCGGCATCGAGCGGATGCTGATGTTCCGCCACAACGTAGAGGACATGCGAGACATGGTCGAGGGTGACGTCCGGTTCACCCGGCCGTTCGGGATGGAGATCTGATGCGCGTCCCGCTTTCCTGGCTGCGGGAGTACGTCGACCTGCCGGCGACGGAGACCGGCCGTGACGTACAGGCCAAGCTCGTGTCCGTGGGCCTCGAGGTCGAGACCGTCGAGCAGACCGGTGCGGGCCTCAAGGGCCCCCTGGTCGTCGGGCAGGTCCTGACCATCGAGGAGCTGGAGGGCTTCAAGAAGCCCATCCGCTTCTGCACCGTCGACGTCGGCACCGCGAACGGCACCGGCGAACCGCAGGAGATCGTCTGCGGCGCCCGCAACTTCTCCGTCGGCGACAAGGTCGTCGTGGTCCTGCCGGGCGCGGTGCTGCCCGGCGACTTCGCGATCGCCGCCCGCAAGACGTACGGCAAGACGTCGCACGGCATGATCTGCTCCACCGACGAGCTCGGCATGGGCGACGACGGCACGCACGGCATCATCGTGCTGCCGCCCGAGTACGAGCCCGGCACCGACGCGATCGAGCTCCTGGAGCTCGTCGACGAGGTCCTCGACATCGCCGTCACCCCGGACCGCGGCTACTGCCTGTCCATGCGCGGCGTCGCCCGCGAGACCGCCACCGCGTACGGGCTGCCGCTGCGCGACCCCGCGCTCCTGGACGTACCGCCGCCCAACGCGCACGGCTACCCGGTGAAGGTGTCCGACCCGATCGGATGCGGCAACTTCACCGCGCGCACGGTCACCGGTCTGCGGCCCGAGGCCCGCTCCCCGATCTGGATGCAGCGCAGGCTGCAGAAGGCCGGGATGCGCAGCGTCTCGCTCGCCGTCGACATCACCAACTACGTGATGCTCGAGCTCGGCCAGCCGCTCCACGCCTACGACCGCACCCGCGTCCAGGGAACGATCGGTGTGCGCCGCGCCCAGCAGGGCGAGAAGCTCACCACGCTCGACGGCGCCAAGCGGATCCTCGACGCCCAGGACCTGGTCATCACCGACGACCGGGGTCCCATCGGCCTCGCCGGTGTGATGGGCGGCGCCGACACCGAGATCGCCGACCACGCCGAGGACACCGGGACCACCGAGGTCGTCATCGAGGCCGCGCACTTCGACGCGATCGCCATCGCCCGCACCGCGCGACGCCACAGGCTCAGCTCGGAGGCGTCCAAGCGCTTCGAGCGCGGCGTCGACCCGCAGGCGGCGGCCGCCGCCGCGCAGCGCACGGTGGACCTGCTGGTCCTCCTCGCCGGCGGCACCGCCGAAGCCGGGGTCACCGAGATCAGCGCCCCCTCGGCGCCCCGCAGCATCGCGATGCCCGCGAACCACCCCGACCGGGTGGCCGGTGTCGCCTACGGTCGCGAGACCGTCGTACGCCGCCTCCAGCAGGTCGGCTGCGACGTCTACGGTCAGGACGAGCTCATCGTCACGGTGCCCTCCTGGCGCCCCGACCTGGCCGAGCCCAACGACCTGGCCGAAGAGGTCATCAGGCTCGAGGGGTACGAGAACCTCCCCTCCACCCTGCCGACCCCGCCGTCCGGCCGCGGGCTCACCGACCGGCAGCGGCTGCACCGCCGCGTCGGCCGAGCCCTCGCCGGTGCCGGTTACGTCGAGGCGCTCAGCTACCCGTTCATCGGTGACGCCGTCCTCGACCAGCTCGGCCTGGAGAAGGACGACGCCCGCCGCCGCACGGTCACCCTCGTCAACCCGTTGTCCGACGAGGAGCCCGCGCTGCGCACCACGCTGCTGCCGGGCCTTCTCGGCGCACTGCGGCGCAACGACGGCCGGGGCAGCCACGACCTGGCGCTCTTCGAGACGGGCCTGGTGTTCAGGCCGACCGGCGAGGAGACCAAGGCCGTACGCCTCCCGGTCGACCGCCGTCCCACCGACGAGGAGATCGCCGGACTGGACGCCGCGCTCCCGCGCCAGCCGCGCCGCGCCGCCGTCGTCCTAGCGGGCGCCCGCGAGCAGGCCGGCTGGTGGGGCACGGGACGCCCCGCCACCTGGGCGGACGCCGTCGAGGCGGCCCGTACCGTCGCGGCCGAGGCGGGCGTGGAGGTCACCGTCCGCGCCGACCGGCACGCACCGTGGCACCCCGGCCGGTGCGCCGCGCTGTACGTCACGGTGAACGGCGAGGAGACCCTCTTCGGACACGCGGGCGAACTGCACCCGCGGGTCGTCAAGGCGCTCCACCTGCCCGAGCGGACCTGTGCCGCGGAGGTCGAGCTGGACGTCCTGGAGCGGGCCGTCGACGGCGCGCTCCAGGCACCCCGGATCTCCACCTTCCCGGTGGCGACCCAGGACGTCGCGCTCGTCGTGTCCACGGAGGTCACCGCGGACTCGGTGGAGAAGGCGCTGCGCGAGGGCGCAGGCGACCTCCTCGAGTCGCTGAGGCTGTTCGACGTCTTCACCGGCGAGCAGATCGGTGAGGGGAACAAGTCCCTGGCGTACGCGCTGCGATTCCGTGCCCCGGACCGCACGCTGACCGTCGAGGAGGCCACGGCCGCCCGTGACGCCGCGGTGGCCCTGGCCGCCGAGCGTACCGGCGCGGTGCTGCGCGGGGCGTAGTCACCCCGGAGCTGAGAAGGGGCGTATCCGGCCACCGGATACGCCCCTTCTGCTCTCGCCGGGCGGTGTGTGGACCGTACGCGGACCCGTCTGTCATCGGGGCAGTGGGCCGTACGGTCCGGCGCCTCCCGCCCTGCCACGGAGTGTCGGGCAGGCCGGCAGGACGGTCGGCGCGGGTGCGGGTCGTCAGACTTTACGAGGGGGAGCCGACGACCCGGCCGCCTCTTGCGAGGCACTTATTCAAGCGAGCGCCGGCCCGGCGCGGCAGAGTGCACAGCGGGACGGTTCGGGCATTGCGTTCACACCCCGTGTGAACCGTGCTCCACTAGGCTCATTGCGACACGCACATGGGGGGGGCAATGGAGCCCAACGTCCTGCTCGAATCCCTGATCGACGAGGCGGGTGTGTCCCGCGCCGGTCTCGCCGGCCGGGTCAACCAGGCCGGCCGTGCCCGTGGGCTGTCCCTCAGGTACGAGCACACGGCGGTCGCCCGCTGGCTCAGAGGACAGCGCCCACGTGGGCAGGTCCCGGACCTGATCTGCGAGGTGCTCGCGGCGCGGCTGGACCGGCCCGTCACGCTCGACGACATCGGGATGGGCGTGGAGGGGACACGTGCCACCGAGTCCCACGGCGCCGGACTCCCCGGGTTCGTCGAGCACGCCACCGCGCTCTGGCGCTCCGACGAGCAGCAGCGCCCGCACCTCGCCGCGGCCCCGGCCGTGTCGGGAACCACGGCCGTGATGCCGGTCTGGGAGTGGGAGAACCCGCCCGAGGACACCGACGTCTCCCGTCCGGGGCCCGCCCGCGTGACCGCGACGGACATAGCGATGCTCCGTGCCGCCCGCGCCCACTACGAGCAGATGTACCGGAAGGCGGGCGGCATCGCGACGCGGTCCCGTGTCGTCGGCTTCCTCAACGCCGAGACCGCCCCGCTGCTGCGTGGCGGGTACAGCGACGCCACGGGCCGGCAGCTGCACCGCGCGACCGCGGGCCTGGTGGCCGTCGCGGGCATCTGCGCCTACGACTCCGACGCCCACGGGCTCGCCCAGCGCTACTTCCACCAGGCCCTGCGCCTCGCCAAGGCGAGCGGGGACCGGGGGCTCGGCGGCTACGTGATCGCCCTGCTCGTGAACCAGTCGCTCCACCTGGCCGAGTACCGCCGGTCCGTGGCCTTCGCCGAGGCCGCCCTGCGCGCGGCCGGCCCGCACATCACCCCGGCCCTGGCCGCCGATCTGCACGCGATGCAGGCCAAGGCCTACGCCCGGCTCGGGGACCAGCGATCCGCCCTGGAGTGCATCCGCCACGCCGAGGCCGAGGCCGGTCTCATCCGCAGCGGCGGCGAACCGGACGAGACCGGGTACGTCCAGCCGGGCCTCGTCAACATCCAGGTGGCGGAGGCCCTGTTGCGCCTCGGGGACCTCTCCGGGGCCCGGGAGCACGCGACGACGGCCGTACGCGCCCCGGCGCACGACCGGGGCGCCGTGCACCGCCTCGCCCTGCTCGCCCATCTCGAACTCCTCCAGGGCGAGGCGGACAGGGCGGCCGGCACGGCCCGCGAAATGGCCGAACGCGCCCGGGGCATGGAGTCGCAGCGGCTGCGGGACCGGCTCCGTTCGGTACGGGAACATCTGGCGGCGAGCGGCTGCGCCGAGGCAGAGGCGGCGGCGGGCCTCATCGACGGAGCGCTCCGCGTGCCCCTGTGAGCCCCATTCCAGCCCCCGGCGGACGTTCCCTCACGGGGGCGGACCCTGCTCCGATATTGCCATCGACCAGTCGGAAGGTGGCAGAACTGTGCAGTGGACGAACCTGAACGAGCAGACCGTGTACGAGAATCCGTGGTTCCGGGTCAATCTGGCGGATGTGGTCCTCCCGGACGGCCGACACCTGGACCACTTCCTCATCCGGCTCCGCGCCGTCGCCGCAGCGACGGTCGTCAACGAGGCGAACGAAGTCCTGCTCCTGTGGCGGCACCGGTTCATCACGGACAGCTGGGGGTGGGAGCTGGCCGCGGGGGTCGTCGAGGACGGCGAGGACATCACCGCGGCGGCCGCGCGCGAGCTGGAGGAGGAGACCGGCTGGCGGCCCGGTGAGCTGCTCCCGCTGATGACGGTGGAACCGGCGGGCGGGCTCGTCGACGCCCGCCACCATCTCTTCTGGTCCCGGGAGGCGACGTACACCGGCCACCCCGCGGACGACTTCGAGTCCTCGCGCCGCGAGTGGGTCCCGCTGAAGCTGGTGCCGGACATGGTGGCACGTGGGGAGATACCGGCCGCCGGAATGGCGGCGGGGCTGCTGATGCTCCATCACATGCTGCCGGGGTGACGGCGCGGGCCGGGGCGGGGCCTTCGGAGAAGGTGAAGCCCCGGTCCCGTCCGGCGGTTCGCGCGTAGGGCGGCCGCCCGAGCCGCCCCTGCGGCCCCGCTGCCCCGTCCGATCGGCTCGGCGTCGTCCGTGCGGGTGACGGTCCTGACGGCCTCGCCGAAGTCGGCGGTGGGGCCGCGCACCTCGTACGGAACCGACTCGGCGCCGCGCCGCCCCGCCCCGCCGTGCGTGGTCCGGGGCGCCGGGGCCTTGTGGCGCCGTCACGGAAGCCCGGGCGGCTCCCGGCCCGGTGGCCGGATCGGTGCGACTCCGGTGGTCACCACGCGTCGAGCACCGGAGGTATCAGCGCGGCGGTTGCCGTCCGGGTGCGGGTGCGGGTGCGGGTGCGGTTGCGGGCGCGGCGGGTTGGGCCGGGCGCGCCATGATCTCCAAGGCCCCGTGCCCGGAGCTCATTTCGCGGCTTCAGGGGCCACCTCCTCGATGAGCTCTTCGACGAGCTTCCTGATCTCATCGCGGATGGGGCGCACGGCTTCGACGCCTCGACCGGCCGGGTCGTCCAGCTCCCAGTCCAGGTAGCGCTTGCCGGGGAAGACCGGGCAGACGTCGCCGCAGCCCATCGTGATGCAGACGTCCGAGGCTCTCACCGAGTCCACGGTCAGGACCGTGGGAGTAGCCGCCGACATGTCGATGCCGACCTCACTCATCGCCTCGACGGCCGCGGGGTTCACGGAGCCGGTGGGGGCTGATCCGGCGGAGCGGACTTCGACGCGGTCCCCGGCGAGGTGCTTCAGCCACGCGGCCGCCATCTGGGACCGGCCGGCGTTGTGGACACAGACGAACAGCACGGAGGGCTTCTCGGGCATCGCGGTCCCATTCATTCGGGTTCGGGCGCGGAACGGACTCATGTCAGCGTTCGGTGGTGTCAGTGACCACTGATGTGAAAGTATCAGTCCATGATGACGTCAGTCGACACTGAACTGATCCGGGTTCTGGGAGACCCCCTGCGGCTCCGGATCGTGACCCTCCTCGCCCGCGAGACGCTGTGCACCACCCACCTCGTCGAGGAGACCGGTGCGAAGCAGACCAACCTCTCCAACCATCTGAGAGTGCTGCGCGAGGCGGGGATCGTGGAGACCGAGCCGTGCGGGCGCTTCACCTACTACCGGCTGCGGCCCGACGTCATCGCGCAGCTCGCAGACCGGTTCGCCGCGCTGGCCGCCACCGCGCGCACCGCCGTGGAGAACAAGAGGGCCTGTCCGTGACCCGCACCGAACCTGCTGCCACCACCGGGGAATCCTCGGTCGTCGCCAAGTTGTCGACACTCGACCGCTTCCTCGCGGTCTGGATCCTGATCGCCATGGGCCTCGGCCTGGGGCTCGGCCGGCTGATCCCCGGCCTCGACGACGCACTGGCCGAGGTCGAGATCGGCGGCATCTCGCTGCCGATCGCGGTCGGCCTGCTGACCATGATGTATCCGGTACTCGCGAAGGTCCGTTACGACCGCCTGGGCGCCGTCACGGGCGACCGACGGCTGATGATCTCCTCGCTGGTCGTCAACTGGATCGTCGGCCCCGCGGTGATGTTCGCCCTGGCCTGGATCTTCCTCGCGGACCTGCCCGAATACCGCACCGGCCTGATCATCGTCGGACTGGCCCGCTGCATCGCCATGGTCATCATCTGGAACGACCTTGCCTGCGGCGACCGTGAGGCGGCAGCCGTCCTGGTGGCTCTGAACTCCGTCTTCCAGGTCATCGCGTTCGGCGTCCTCGGCTGGTTCTACCTCGACCTCCTGCCCGGGTGGCTCGGCCTCGGCGACGGCCAGTCGCTGGACATCTCCATGTGGAAGATCGCACTGAACGTCGTCTTCTTCCTCGGCGTCCCCCTGCTCGCCGGCTTCCTGACCCGCCGCATCGGCGAGAAGCAGGTCGGCCGCGAGTCCTACGAGAACACCTTCCTTCCCAGGATCGGCCCCTGGGCGCTCTACGGGCTGCTGTTCACGATCGTCGTCCTGTTCGCGCTGCAGGGGAAGACCATCACCTCGCAGCCCCTGGACGTAGCGCGTATCGCGCTGCCGCTGGTGGTCTACTTCGCGATCATGTGGTTCGGAACCTTCCTGCTCGGCAAGGTGATCGGCCTGTCCTACGAACGCACCGCCACCCTCGCGTTCACCGCGGCCGGCAACAACTTCGAACTGGCCATCGCCGTAGCCATCGCCACCTTCGGCGTGACCTCCGGACAGGCGCTCTCCGGGGTGGTGGGCCCGCTCATCGAGGTCCCGGTCCTCGTCGCCCTCGTCCACGTCTCGCTCGCCTGGCGGCGAACGTTCGCAGTCGCGTGACACCCGACACCGGCGTCCGGTGACCGGTGGTGAGTCCCGGAACCGCTGCCGGTCGCGATCCTCGCCACCTGGTCGCGGCGCGGTGCCGTCCGGAAGGATCGCGGGCGGGTCCCGTACCCGGGCGGACGGTGCCGGCACGTATGCGAACGGGCGGGCTCGCGAACTACCGGCCGCGCTGCGGCCCGCCCGGGATCTCCGGCTGACGGGTGGCACGTACCGGTTGGGCGCCCAGATCGAGCATGCCGGACATGCCGGCCACGACGGAGGGTGCGACCTGGTAGTAGACCCACGTCCCACGCTTCTGCGACGTCAGCAGACCGGCCTCCCGCAGCTTCTTCAGGTGATGGGAGACCGTCGGCTGCGAGACGCCGACGTCCGCGATGTCGCAGACGCATGCCTCGCCGGCCGGGTGCGAGGCGATCCGTGAGAAGAGCCGCAACCGCACGGGGTCCGACAGCGCCTTGAACATGGCGGCCATCTTCTCCGCGTCCGCCTGTGACAGCTCGCCTGCCGCTATCGGCGGGCAGCACGGCATCACGGCTTCCTCCTGGAGGACCGGGATCCCCGCACCGTCTGAATTCGACATGCGTCTATATTGACGCTCGTCCAAGCAGGTGGCAAGCTCTTCATATCGACAACCATCGAATCAAAGGGGTCATGGCGCCATGACCGGGGCCCCGCCCGGCGCGGCCTGAGCCTCCGCGCCGCCCCCTTCCGCGACCGCCGCGTGAGGCCGGTGACGGTGCCGTCCGGGTGGCGGGGAACGGGCTGGAGGCCCGGCTGACCGCCGTACCCATGCACGCCGCCCTTCGCCTCCTGAGGAGACCGAGAACCATGAGCACCTCGCAGCTTCCCGTCGTCGTCATCGGAGCCGGTCCCACCGGGTTGGCCGCCGCCGCCCACCTCTTGGAGCGCGGCATCGAGCTCCTCGTCCTGGAGGCAGGTGATACCGCCGGCTCGGCTGTCCGCGAATGGAGTCATGTGCGGCTGTTCTCCACGTGGGGCGAGCTCACCGACCCGGCCGCCGAGAAGCTTCTCGCGCCGACCGGCTGGACCAAGCCCGCGGCGGGCACCTATCCGTCCGGCGGCGAATGGGCCGAGCAGTATCTGCAGCCCCTCGCCGGCCTTCTCGGCGACCGCGTCCGGTACAGCGCCACGGTCACCGGGGTGTCCCGAAGCGGCCGTGACCGCATCGTCGACGCGGAGCGGGAGACCCAGCCCTTCGTCGTCCACCTCGCCACCCCCGCCGGCGAGGAGCGCGTCTTCGCCCGCGCCGTCGTCGACGCCTCCGGCACCTGGTCCACCCCGAGCCCCGCCGGCGCCTCCGGCCTGCCCGCCCTGGGGGAAGGGGCGGCGGCCGACCGCATCACCTACCGCGTGCCCGACCTCAGGGATCCGGCCGTCCGAGCCCGCTACGCCGGCAAGCGCACCGCGGTCATCGGCTCCGGCGCCTCCGCCTTCACCGCGCTCGCGTCCCTCGCCGACACCGCGAGGGACGAGCCGGGCACCCACGCGGTCTGGATCCTGCGGCGCGGTATCAGCGGATCCACCTTCGGAGGCGGCAGCGCCGACCAGCTCCCCGCGCGCGGTGCCCTCGGCCTGGCCGCGAAGGCCGCCGTCGACGAAGGCCACGCCGACGCGGTCACGGGCTTCCGTACCGGTGCCGTCGAACGCGACGGCACCGGTCGCCTCATCCTCGTCGGCGAGGACGGTCGCAAGCTCGACCCGGTGGACGAGGTCGTCGTGCTGACCGGGCTGCGCCCCGATCTGTCGTTCCTCTCCGAGATCCGCCTCGGCCTCGACGAACGCCTCCAGGCTCCGACGGAGCTGGCACCGCTGATCGACCCCAACCAGCACTCCTGTGGCACCGTCTACCCGCACGGCCACCGCGAGCTGTCCCACCCCGAACCCGGTGTCTACCTGGTCGGCATGAAGTCCTACGGGCGCGCCCCGACGTTCCTGGCCATGACCGGCTACGAGCAGGTCCGCTCCGTCGCTGCCGCCATCGCAGGCGACACCGAAGCGGCCGACCGCGTCGAACTCACCCTCCCCGAGACCGGGGTCTGCGGCGGCGCCGGACTCTTCGACGACCCCGCCGCAGCCCAGAGCGAGGACGCGGGGTGCTGCGCCGCACCGGCATCCGCCCCGGTGCGGCTCGGCGTGGGCGCCCCCGTCGCCACCCCTGCCGCGGCCGCCGAGGACGCGCCGGCCGGCGGCTGCTGCGGCTCGTGACGGAACCCGGGCACCCCTGAGCGGCACAACGAGCGCGCTCCCACGCGGGGTTGCGCGCGTGGTACGTCACGCCTCGGGTCGGCCCGATCAGGCCGAACGGCAGGCGTCGAGGGCCGCACGCGGCTCCGCCACGGTCGGTACCTCACCGGCGGACCCGGCCGCCTGAGCGCCGGGCCCGCCGACGGGCCGTCACCCGTACGGGTAGAAGCCCGAGCCCGTCTTGCGGCCGAGCCGGCCCGCGTCGACCATCCGCTGGAGGAGCGGGGGAGCGGCGTACAGGGGCTCCTTGTACTCCGCGTACATCGAGTCGGCGACCGAGGCCACGGTGTCCAGGCCGATGAGGTCGGCGAGCTTCAGCGGGCCCATGGGGTGGGCGCAGCCCATCTCCATGCCGTTGTCGATGTCCTCACGGCTGGCGATCCCGGATTCGAACATCCGGATCGCCGAGAGGAGGTACGGGATCAGCAGGGCGTTCACGACGAAGCCGGAACGGTCCTGGGCGCGGATCGCGTGCTTGTCCAGCACGTTCTGCACCACCGCCTCGGCACGCTTTATCGTCTCGTCGGACGTCGTGAGCGCGGGGATCAGCTCGACGAGCCGCTGCACCGGGGCCGGGTTGAAGAAGTGGATCCCGATGACCTGGTCCGGCCGGGAGGTGGCCACGGCCAGCTTCACGAGCGGGATGGAGGAGGTGTTCGAGGCGAGGATGGCGTCCGGCCGGGTCACCACCTGATCGAGTACCTGGAAGATCTCGGTCTTGACCTGCTCGTTCTCGACCACGGCCTCGATCACCAGGTCGCGGTCGGCGAACTCGCCGAGGTCGGTGGTGAAGCTGAGGCGCGCGAGGGTCTCGTCCCGCTCCTCCACGGTGATCTTGCCGCGTTCGGCGGCCTTGGAGAGGGAGTTGTGCAGACGGGTGCGCCCTATCTCCAGTGCCTCGCCGGTGGTCTCAGCCACCCTGACCTCGAGGCCGCTGCGGGCGCACACCTCCGCGATGCCTGCGCCCATCTGGCCACAGCCCACCACTCCGACGCGTGCAATGTCGGCCATAGAGTCCGTCACCTCGTGCCTTTCGCTGATCTCCGTGCGGCAGTCCCCGTGCGTTTCCGGTGCCCGCCTCGACCCCATGACGTTAACCCGCGTTCAGCCTTGGGTGAGCCGCGGGTCGAAGGGTCCTTCGACGGGCATGATCTGCGTCACGCACTATCGATGTGACATACAGGGACAAGCGATATGAAAGGTACACAGATGCGTCGTATGGGCCGAAGGTCCTTGGTGCTGGGCGCGGCGAGCACGGTGGCCGCACTGATGACGGCGGGTGACGCGGTCGCGGCGCACCGGCCGGGCGGTGCCCGGCACCGGCGCCACAGGGCGGAGACGGGCGAGCTGCGGGGTGTGTGGATCGCCACGGTCGCCAACCTGGACTGGCCCTCCGCGCCCGGCCTGAGCGCCGCGGCCCAGGAGGCCGAGCTGCTCGCCCACCTGGACCGTGCGGTCGAGCTGCGGCTGAACGCCGTGGTCCTCCAGGTCCGGCCGAGCGCCGACGCCCTCTGGCCCTCGTCCTACGAGCCCTGGGCCCAGTGCCTCACCGGAGTCCAGGGCAAGGACCCGGGGTGGGACCCGCTGGGCACCGCGGTGCGCGAGGCGCACGCCCGCGGCCTGGAACTGCACGCCTGGTTCAACCCGTACCGGGTCGCCAACCACACGGACCCCTCGCGCCTGGCCGCCTCGCACCCCGCCCGGCTCCATCCCGACTGGGTCCTGCCCTACGGCGGGAAGCTCTACTACAACCCGGGTCTGCCCGAGGTCAGGAAGTTCGTGCAGGACGCCATGCTCGACGCGGTGAGCCGCTACGCCGTCGACGCGGTGCACTGGGACGACTACTTCTACCCCTACCCGGTGGCGGGCCAGGTCTTCGACGACGACGACGCCTACGAGCGGTACGGCGGGGACTTCGGGACCAAGGCCGCCTGGCGCCGTGACAACACCGACCGGCTGGTGAGTGAGACCGCGGCCCGGATCAAGGAGGTCAGGAGCGGGGTCAAGTTCGGCATCAGCCCCTTCGCCGTCTGGCGCAACGCCACGACCGACCCGCTCGGTTCCGACACCGCGGCCGGAGTGCAGACCTACGACGACCTGCACGCGGACACCCGCAAGTGGGTCAAGGAGGGCTGGATCGACTACATCTGCCCGCAGGCCTACTGGAACATCGGCTTCGCCGCCGCGGACTACGCGAAGCTGGTCTCCTGGTGGGCCGGGACCGTCCGTGGCACAGGCGTCGGGCTGTACGTCGGAGAAGCGCTCTACAAGGCCGGTGACCCCGCCCAGCCGGCCGCCTGGCAGGATCCCGCGGAACTCTCCCGGCACCTCGACCTCGCGGCCGGTCACCCGGAGGTCGGAGGCCACGTCTACTTCTCGGCGAAGCAGGTGAAGTCCGACCCGATCGGGGCGATGGCGAGGGTGGTGGCCGACCACTACCAGGCGAGGGCCCGCACACCCGGCTGACAGCGCCCTCACGCCCGGCTCAAACCCCCGCCGGCCCGGCCGGGCGGCACCGTGCGGCGCGTGCGCCGGGAACCACTCGTGCTCCCGGCGCACACACGTCCGCGCGTCCTACCGGCCCTGGTCCTCGGGGGCCTTGTGCTGGACGACGCTGTCCGGACCGGGGGATCTGATCGATTCGTGCCCGTCCTCGAAGCGCAGCCGGTACGGGGGCCCGCCCCCGTCACCGAGTACCTCGACGATCTCTGCGACCCTGTCGTGCTGCCCCACGGTCCTGCCGTGAGTCAGCAGCCGGTCGCCGGTGTGTGCCTCCATCGGGAGTGACCTCCTCACGCGTGGCGGTCCATGTCGACAAGTCTATGACCGTACGGGCGCACCGGCCCCCGTACGGCGTGTGCCGCCCGCGCTCTGGGTCACGGCGATGCAGACCAGCACGGCCACCGCCGCCACCGGGGCCGCGGGGGACACCTCCTCGCCGAGTGCGAGGAACGACCAGACCAGGGTCAGCAGCGGCTGTGCCAGCTGGAGCTGGCTGGCCCGGGGCACCCCGATCTGCGCCATGCCCCGGTACCAGACGTACAGGCCGAGGAAGGTCGACACCACGGCCACCCAGACCAGGCCGATCACGCCGTGAGCCGTGAGGTGGACCGGTTCGGACCGCAGCGCCACGGCCGCCCCGGCCGACGAGAGCGGCAGGCAGAGGACGAGCGCCCATCCGATCACCTGCCAGCCCGGCATCACCTGGGCCAGTCTGCCGCCCTCGGTGTAACCCGCCGCGCAGACCAGCAGGGCCGCGAAGAGGTACAGATCGCTCCGCGAGAGCGCCCCGCCGCTCTGCTGGACGGTGAAGGCGATCACCACGGCCGCACCGGTCAGCGCCGCGGCCCAGAAGGCGCGCGGGGGGCGGGCGCCGGTACGCAGCGCGGAGACGAGTGCGGTCGTCAGCGGCAGCAGGCCGACCACGACGGCCGCGTGCGATGTCGTCGAGGTCTGCAGGGCGAGCGAGGTCAGCAGGGGGAAGCCCACCACCACCCCGCCCGCGACGACGACGAGACCGGCCCGGTGGCGGCGCTCGGGCAGGGGGACCCGGCCCGCGAGCAGCGCGCATCCGGCGATCAGCGCGGCCAGCACGCTCCGCAGCGCGACCAGGGACCAGGGGCCGAAGCTCTCCAGGCCCCACACCGTCGAGGGGAACGTCAGTGAGAAGGCCAGGACGCCGAGCCCGGCGAGCACGACACCGCTGCCCGGACCGCGCCGGTGCGCGGAGGCTCCGGTCGTATCGACCGCTATCGGTGACCGAGTGGTAGCGCTATTCTCTGCTCTCATGCAGCAGCGTAGCAGCGCCGCCGAACTAGTGACTTCCCTGCGGGCCGAGGTCAACCGCTACTCGCCTGGTGGAAAGCTGCCGTCCAGTCGTGCGCTGGTCGAGCGCTTCAACGTGAGCCCGGTGACGGTCTCCCGGGCGGTCGCCCAGCTCGTCGCGGAGGGGCTGGTCGTCACCCGGCCCGGATCAGGCGCCTTCAGGGCCGAAGTGCGCCGAGCCGCGCCCGTCGCGGGGGACACCTCCTGGCAGGAGGTGTCCCTGAGCGGTGACAGCGGACCCGAGGTCGTACCGCGTACGGTCGACGCCTCAGGCGTCCTCGTGACCCTCGACGCACCGCCGGCCGGGGTGATCGAGTTCAACGGCGGTTACCTCCACCCCGGTCTGCAGCCGGAACGCGCCCTGGCGGCCGCACTGGCCAGGGCGGGCCGCAGGCCGGGCGCGTGGGGCAGGCCGCCCACCGACGGGCTCCCCGAACTGCGCGCATGGTTCGCCAGGGAGATCGGGGCCACCCTCACCCCTTCGGACGTCCTGATCACCGCGGGCGGCCAGAGCGCCCTGACCACCGCACTGCGGGCGCTCGCCCCGCCCGGTGCCCCCGTCCTCGTCGAGTCGCCCACCTATCCCGGCATGCTGGCCGCCGCCCGCGCCACCGGGCTGCGCCCGGTGCCGGTGCCCGTGGACGAGGACGGGGTGCGGCCCGAACTGCTCGAGGACGCCTTCCGCACCACCGGGGCCAGGGTCCTCGTCTGCCAGCCGCTCTTCCAGAACCCCACCGGCGCGGTGCTCGCCCCCGGGCGGCGCGAACGCGTCGTGCGGGCGGCGAGGAACGCCGGCGCCTTCGTCGTCGAGGACGACTTCGCCCGCCGGCTCGTCCACGCGGACGCCGGGCCCCTGCCCGAGCCTCTCGCCGCCCACGACCCGGACGGCGTCGTCGTCCACGTCCGCTCCCTCACCAAGGTCACCTCTCCCAGCCTGCGTGTCGGTGCGCTGGCCGCCCGTGGCCCCGTCCTGGAGCGGCTGCGCGCCATCCAGGTCGTCGACAGCTTCTTCGTCCCGCGCCCCCTCCAGGAGGCGGCCCTCGAACTGGTGGGTTCCCCTGCCTGGGAGCGCCATCTGCGGACCGTCGCCGCCGAACTCGCGGACCGTCGTACGGCGATGACCGCGGCGGTGCGCACCCACCTTCCTGAACTCGCCCTGGCGCACGTACCGTCGGGCGGCGGCACGCTCTGGCTCAGGCTGCCCGGCCCTGCCGCGCGCGAGTCCGCGCTGGTGTCGGCCGCTCTGCGGGCCGGTGTGGCCGTCGCACCCGGCCGCCCCTACCACTGCGCCGAACCCCCGGCCGGACACATCAGGCTGAGCCATGCCGCCGTGTCCGGCCCGGCCGAGATCGCCGAGGGGGTGCGCAGGCTCCGTGAAGCCGTCGACGGACTCGGGGCCGCGGGAGATAGCCTCCCCGGATGAGCGACGACAGCATCGGCGGGACCTTCGCGATCTCCTTCGACCCCGCACGGATCGACGCCGCCCGGGTCCATCACTGGCTGTCCACCGACGCCTACTGGGCCCTCGGGCGGACCAGGGACCAGCAGGACAGGATGATCGCCGGTTCCCTCAACCTCGGTGCGTACGACAGCGCCTCCGGCGAACAGGCGGCGTACGTCCGGGTGGTGACCGACCGCGCGTCCTTCGCCTGGATCTGCGACGTCTACGTCGACCGTCCCGCTCGCGGACAGGGGCTCGGCACGCGGCTCGTCACCGCGGTGCGGGACGAACTGGCCCCGCTGGGGGTGCGCCGGTTCGTCCTGGCCACCAAGGACGCCCACGGGGTCTACGCGAAGCTGGGGTTCACCCCGCTCGCCGAACCGGACATGTGGATGGCACTGCAGATGGGCTGAGACGGCCGCGCAAGGCCGAAGGGGCCCTCTTGACCGGCGCGGCGCCTGGCCCCACGATCGCGCCCATGAGTGTTCGGGTGTCCCTGGTCGCCGCGGCGCGCAGCTCCGCCCTCCTCGCCGAGCGGTTCGACGACGACCGGCCGCTCGACCACGCCGGCTGGCGTGAGGTCCAGCTCGCCGCCCGCACCCTGGTGGGCCTGGGCGCCGCCGAACTCCGCTACTGCTCGCCGACACCCCGCAGCCGTGCCACCGGCGACGCGCTCGGCTTCGCGCCCCTCGTCCAACTCGCACTGCGGGACTGCGACATGGGCCGCTGGCGCGGTCTGACCCTCTCGGAGGTGGCCGCCAGGGAGCCGGCCGCGGTCGATGCCTGGCTCGCCGACCCGCGCTCCGCCCCGCACGGCGGTGAGTCCCTGCTGGCCTTCATATCCCGGGTGGGGTACTGGCTCGACACCCGGCCGGTCGAGGACGGGGCGCTGGTCGCCGTCGCGGAACCCGCCGTCGTCCGCGCCGCGCTGGTGTACGCCCTGAAGGCCCCGCCGTCGGCGTACTGGAACGTCGACGTCAGACCGCTCTCCACCGTCACCATCACGGGCTCACCGGGCCGCTGGAGCCTGAGCTTCGAGGCGCTCGGCCACTGAGCGGCGGGCACCCGGGGCCGCCGTCGATCACCCGGCGGGGGGAAGGGGGTGCCATGCGCCTTCCCGCCGGTCCGACCAGTCGGTATGGTGCGTGCCATCGAGACGAGGAGAGACCCGTGCCGCAGATCCATGGCCACTGTGACGACCGGTTCGCCGCGGTGCGTGACGCCTTCGAGGCCAACTTCACCGAGCGGGACGAGCTGGGGGCGGCGGTCACCGTCCTCCTCGACGGCGCTCCCGTCGTGGACCTCTGGGGCGGCTGGGCCGACGGCGCCCGTACCCGCGCCTGGGAGCGTGACACCGTCGTCAACGTCTGGTCCACCACGAAGGGCCCGACCGCGCTCTGCGCCCATGTCCTCGCCGACCGGGGCCTGCTGGACCTGGACGCCCCGGTGGCCGCGTACTGGCCCGAATTCGCCTCCGAGGGCAAGGAGTCGGTGCGGGTGCGCCACCTCCTCTCGCACCGGTCGGGTGTCGCGGGCCTGCGCGACCCGCACACCCTGGCCGAGCTCTACGACTGGGAGACCACCACGGCCCGCCTCGCGGCCACCGCCCCCTGGTGGGAGCCCGGTACCCGCTCCGGTTACCACGCCATCTCCTACGGCTTCCTCGTCGGCGAGGTCGTCCGCCGGATCACCGGGCTGCTGCCCGGGGAGTTCCTGCGGCAGGAGATCACGGACCCCCTCGGCATCGACTTCAGCGTCGGCCTCCCTGAGAAGGACGCCGGACGGGTCGCCGAACTGGTGCAGCCGAAGGCGGTCGCACGCGAACAGGCAGCCCTCTTCGCCCTGATGGAACCGGTGGCCGTCGCCTCGCTGCTCAACCCCGGTACCGGCATCGCTGCAGCCAACACCCCCGAGTGGCGGGCCGCCGAGATCCCCGCCGCCAACGGACACGGCACCGCCCGCGCGGTGGCCGCCCTCTACGGCATCGTTGCGGGACGCGGCAGCCTCGACGGCCGCAGGATCCTCTCCGAGGAGGCCGCCGAGCGGATCCGCGAGGGGCAGGGCCCCTGCCGCGACCTGGTGCTCGGCGCGGGTTTCACCCATGAGACCGAGCTCGGTCTCGGTCTCTGGCTGAGCGGCCCGAACGGTTCGTACGGCCCCAACCCGCGCGCGGTCGGCCACGACGGGGCGGGCGGCTCCTGCGGGCTCGCGGACCCGGAGGCCGGCGTCTCGATCGGTTACGTCATGAACCGGATGGGCCCGCACATCGCCGACGACCCGCGCAAGACGGCCCTGGTCGACGCCGTGTACGGGGCCCTCGGGACGGATCGCTGACCCGACGCGGGCGCACCAGGGGCGCCCCGCCGCCCGTCAGGGCCGGCGGCGGGGCTTTCCGCGCCTGCCGGCGGCTCCGCCCTTGCCGCCCTTGGGGTTCTTCGCGGAGCCCGCACCGCCCCGGGGCGTCCCGCCGGCCGCGGCCCTGCGCGGGGCCCCGCCCTTCCCGCCGCCCTTCTCGCTGCGCCCGGCCCTGGGCTGCGGCGGTGTCGGGGGCCGGCCCCGCGTGCTGTTCACGGTCCGCCCCCGGACGATCCCGATGAACTCCTCCACCAGGTCCGTCGTCTTCTCCTCCGGCCACGACAGGGCGATGCGCGACTCGGGCGCACCCGTCAGCGGGCGGTAGGTGAGGTCCTTGCGGTGGTACAGGCGGGCCAGGGACTGCGGGACGACGAGCAGGCCGATACCCGCGGCCACCAGCTCGATCGCGTCCTCGGTGGTGGCCGGCCGCTCGAAGGCGGGGCGGCCCGGAGGGCGCTCCCAGCCGAGGGTGTCGTCCAGGGGATGCAGCAGGATCTCGTCGGCCAGGGCCTCGACCGGCATCTCCTCGACGGCGGTCGCCTCGTGGTCCTTGGGGACGACGACCACGGTCGTCTCCGTGTAGAGGGGGATGGCGCTGAGGAACGTGCGGTCGACGGGCAGCCGCAGGAACCCGGCGTCCGCGCCCCCGTCACGCAGCAGCCCCTCGGCGTCCGCCGCGGGTACGCCGACGAGGGTCAGCGGGGTGCCGGGCAGCCGCTCGTTCCAGATCCGCACCCACTTGGTGGGGGTCACGCCCGGGACGTACGCGAGCCGGAACACGGGGGGTACTTCCGAGCCTGTCACCCCGCAAGGCTACCGGCCTGGTCGGAGAGGCCGCGCACGCTCGATACCCTGGACATCATGACGTCGCACCAGACCACCCAGACCATGAAGCCCGCCACCGCGGCGAAGAAGCTGGGTGTGTACCTCGAAGCCACCCCCGCCGAGTTCCAGGAGGGCGTCGTCTCGCGCGCCGAGCTGAACGCGCTGCAGTCCGACCCGCCGCAGTGGCTGCAGGACCTGCGCCGCACCGGACCGCACCCGCGGCCCGTGGTCGCATCCAAGCTCGGCGTCTCCATCGCCGGCCTCGCCCGCGGCGGCGTGACCGAGCCGCTCACCACCGAGCAGATCGACGCCCTGAAGCAGGACGACCCCGAGTGGCTCCGGAAGGAGCGCGCCACCCAGGCCGAGGTCCGCAAGGAAGCGGTGCGCATCAAGGAGCGCAACGCCGCACGTGCGGAGAAGGGCTCCCGCGACTGAACCGAGAGGTGCCGCCGGCCTCGCCCGATCCCCGAGCCCGGGCGGGGCCGGAGCCTTCCGGTGGGGCTACTCGCCCGTGTAGAAGGCGATCGTCGCCACGGTCGTCGCCGTCACCGTCTCCGGATCCGCGCCCGAGGCCGCGAAGGCGCGCCCCCACTCCTCGCCCGACCGCGCCACGAAGGCCTTCGCCTCGGGGGAGGACTGCCACTCGGCGGGGTCCTGGTCGAGCCCGCCGCCCTCCAGGTGCCACCCGAGCCCCAGCAGCGCCAGGTCCCAGCCGATGCCTACCGCGCCCGGACCGTACTGGCTCCGGAACTCCTCCGGGACCACGGCCAGGTGTTCCAGCTCGAACACCGTCCGGCCTTCGCCGTCCGGAGCGAGCCGCACCTCGACCTCGCTGAAGCCGGGGTCGGGGCCGAACAGCCAGGACACCCGCAGCCGCTCGGGGGCCACGCATTCGAGGATCTCGCCACCGGCGTTCCCCTCCAGCTGGTACTTCCCGCCCACCCGGAACTCCCCGGTCACCGGCAGGAACCATCGGGTGATCCGCTCCGGCGTGGTCACCGCGTCCCAGACCTCCGCGAGCGCCGCGTCGAAGCTGCGCCGGAGCAGCACGGTGCCCGCCTCCTCCTCACCCGCCCGCAGTGTCCCCACCTCGCGGTGCACCAGGCCGATCTCGTCGAGAACCCCGCTCATGGCCGCTCCTTCCCTCGGTTCACGGGCCGCCGTGCGACCCCCCGGCCATGTAACCGAAGTCCGGCCCGGCCCGCGTCACCACACGCCCGGCGCTTCGCAGGCCCTGCGAGAATGCGTGCATGAGACTGCCCCCGGACGCCTCGGACACCGCAGCGCTGGTGGAAGTCGTGCGCATCACGGCCCTCCGGCCCGGGGGCGGCGCGTCCTACCCGGGTGAGGTGCTCGCCCACTGGGTCGGGGACGAGATCACCGAGGCCTTCGCCGCCGTCACGGCCCTCCCTGACGGTGAACAGCACCGATGCGGCTTCTCGCCCGGCTGGGGCATGCGGGCGTACGAGAGCTCCCTCGACCTCCTGCTGTTCGAGGCGGCGTTCTGCTTCCGGTGCCACGAGGTCCGCATGCACGGCCCCGCCGTACCGCCCGCCCTGGCCACGCAGTTCTTCGACGCCGACGGGCCCCGGGGTCAGGCGCTCCTGGAGCGCTTCCGGGCCTCCGCCGCGCCCGGCTGAGGGCGCAGCCGCCGACGGAGTGCGGACCTGTGATCCTTCGGATGACACCCGGTTTTTGCATAACACTGCATTGCAGCGTATAGTCATGCCATCGATGAGGAGGATGTCCGATGGTGGTACGTGCGGCAGTGGCGGGAGCGAGCGGATACGCCGGCGGGGAACTCCTCCGCCTGCTGCTCACCCATCCCCGGATCGAGATCGGGGCACTCACCGCCCACTCCAACGCCGGTGAGCGGCTGGGAGCGTTGCAGCCGCACCTGAGGCCGCTGGCCGACCGGGTGCTCCAGCCCACCACCGCCGAGGTGCTCGCCGGGCACGACGTGGTCTTCCTGGCACTCCCGCACGGGCAGTCCGCCGCCGTGGCCGAGCAGCTCGGCGACGAGGTGCTCGTCGTCGACATGGGCGCCGACTTCCGGCTGAAGGACGCCGCCGACTGGGAGAAGTTCTACGGCTCCCCGCACGCCGGGACCTGGCCCTACGGCCTGCCCGAGCTGCCCGGGGCGCGTGCCGCCCTGGAGGGGACCAAGCGCATCGCGGTGCCCGGCTGCTACCCGACGGCCGTCTCCCTCGCCCTCTTCCCGGCGTACGCCGCGGGGCTGGCCGAGGCCGAGGCCGTGGTCGTCGCCGCTTCCGGGACCTCCGGCGCGGGCAAGGCGGCCAAGCCGCACCTGCTCGGATCCGAGGTCATGGGCAACATGACGCCCTATGGCGTCGGCGGAGTCCACCGGCACACCCCCGAGATGATCCAGAACCTCGGCGCCGTCGCCGGCGGGCCCGTCACCGTGTCGTTCACCCCGACCCTCGCGCCCATGCCCCGCGGCATCCTCGCCACCTGCAGCGCGAAGGCCAAGCCGGGGGTGAGCGCCGACTCGCTGCGCGCCGCCTACGAGAAGGCCTTCGCCGACGAGCCGTTCGTCGACCTGCTGCCCGAGGGCCAGTGGCCCTCCACCGCCGCCGTGTACGGCTCCAACGCTGTCCAGATCCAGGTCGCGTACGACGAGGCGGCCGGCCGTGTCGTCGTGATCAGCGCGATCGACAACCTCGCCAAGGGCACCGCGGGCGGCGCCCTGCAGAGCATGAACATCGCCCTCGGGCTTCCCGAGGACACGGGCCTCTCCACGATCGGAGTCGCGCCGTGAACGGCACGGGCGCAGCCGCCGGGCTGCAGCCGACGACGGACACCGCGCGGTCGTACCACGCGCACGAGAACGAGGAGATGAAGTGAGCGTCACGGCAGCCAAGGGATTCACGGCGGCGGGGATCGCCGCCGGGATCAAGGACAGCGGTGACCCGGACCTCGCCCTCGTGGTCAACAACGGGCCGCGCCGCGCCGCCGCGGGCGTCTTCACCTCCAACCGGGTCAAGGCAGCGCCCGTCCTCTGGTCGGAACAGGTGCTCAGGGGCGGCGAGGTGACCGCCGTCGTCCTCAACTCCGGTGGAGCCAACGCCTGTACGGGCCCCCAGGGGTTCCAGGACACCCACGCCACCGCCGAGAAGGCGGCCGAGGTCCTCCCCGGCCACAGCGCCGGCGAGGTCGCCGTCGCCTCGACCGGGCTGATCGGTCTGCTCCTCCCCATGGACAAGCTCCTGCCCGGCATCGAGAAGGCCGCCGAGGCGCTCAGCGAACACGGCGGCGAGAAGGCCGCCATCGCCATCAAGACCACCGACACCGTCCACAAGACCGCGGTCGCGGGGGGCGAGGGCTGGACCGTCGGCGGGATGGCCAAGGGCGCGGGCATGCTCGCTCCCGGCCTCGCCACCATGCTGGTCGTCCTCACCACCGACGCCGACGTCGAGGCGCCCGCGCTGGACGCCGCGCTGCGCGCCGCCACCCGCACCACCTTCGACCGGGTCGACTCCGACGGCTGCATGTCGACCAACGACACCGTGCTCCTGCTCGCCTCCGGGGCGAGCGGAATCGCCCCGGACCTGGCGGAGTTCGACCGGGCCGTGCAGAGTGTCTGCGCCGACCTCGCCCGTCAGCTGATCGGCGACGCCGAGGGCGCCTCCAAGGACATCCGGATCGAGGTCGTCAACGCGGCGACCGAGGACGACGCCGTCGAGGTCGGCCGGAGCATCGCCCGCAACAACCTCCTCAAGTGCGCCATCCACGGCGAGGACCCCAACTGGGGCCGTGTCCTCTCCGCGATCGGCACCACGAAGGCCGTCTTCGAGCCCGACCAGCTGAACGTCGCGATCAACGACGTGTGGGTGTGCAAGAACGGCAGCGTCGGCGAGGACCGTGAGCTGGTCGACATGCGCTACCGGGAGGTCAGGATCACCGCCGACCTCGCCGCGGGCAGCGAGTCGGCCGTCATCTGGGCCAACGACCTGACCGCCGAGTACGTCCACGAGAACAGCGCGTACAGCTCATGAGCGCCGCGAGGAAGCACACCGCGCTGCCGAAGGCCCAGATCCTCATCGAGGCCCTGCCCTGGCTCACCCGGCACAACGGAAAGACCGTCGTCATCAAGTTCGGCGGGAACGCCATGATCGACGAGGAGCTGAAGGCCGCCTTCGCCCAGGACGTGGTCTTCCTGCGGCACGCGGGCCTCAAGCCCGTCGTCGTGCACGGCGGCGGCCCGCAGATCAGCGCACAGCTCGACAAGCAGGGCCTGGTCAGCGAGTTCAAGGCCGGACTGCGCGTCACCACCCCCGAGGCCATGGACGTCGTACGCATGGTGCTCGCCGGCCAGGTGCAGCGCGAGCTCGTCGGGCTGCTGAACCAGCACGGTCCGCTCGCCGTCGGCATGACGGGCGAGGACGCGCACACGATCACCGCCGTACAGCACCGCCCGGTGATCGACGGCGAGGCCGTGGACATCGGCCGCGTCGGTGAGATCACCGCCATAGACACCGGGGCCATCCAGGCGCTGCTCGACGACGGACGGATCCCGGTGATCTCGTCCATCGCCCGCTCCGCCGAGGACAACCACGTCTACAACGTCAACGCCGACACCGCGGCCGCGGCCCTCGCGGCGGCGCTGGGTGCCGAGACGCTGATGGTCCTGACCGACGTCGAGGGCCTCTACGAGGACTGGCCCAACAGCGACGACGTCATCAGCCGCCTCACCGCGACCGAGCTGGAGAAGCTGCTGCCCGACCTGTCGAGCGGCATGGTGCCCAAGATGCAGGGCTGCCTCCACGCCGTACGCAACGGGGTCGAGACCGCCCGTGTCATCGACGGCCGGGTGCAGCACTCGATCCTGCTGGAGATCTTCACCGACGAGGGCATCGGCACCATGGTCGTGCCCGACCACGCCGCCGCCGCACAGCCGCACGCAGAGGGGGAGTCATGAGCAACGCGGAGTACGCACAGCGCTGGCAGGGCGCACTGATGGACAACTACGGCACCCCCCAGCTGCCGCTGGTGCGCGGCGAGGGCGCCCGGGTGTGGGACGCCGAGGGAAGCGAGTACCTCGACTTCGTCGGGGGGATCGCGGTCAACGCGCTCGGCCACGCCCACCCCGCGGTGGCCGAGGCCGTGTCCCGGCAGATGGCCACCCTCGGCCATGTCTCCAACCTCTACACCGCCCCGCCGCCCATCGCCCTCGCCGAGCGGCTCCTGCAGCTGTTCGGACGCACCGGCAGGGTCTTCTTCAGCAACTCGGGCGCCGAGGCCAACGAAGCGGCCTTCAAGATCGGCCGGCTGACCGGCCGGACCCACATGGTCGCCACCGAGAACGGCTTCCACGGACGGACGATGGGCAGCCTCGCGCTCACCGGCCAGGAGGGCAAGCGCACCCCGTTCCTGCCCCTGCCCGGCGACGTCACCCATGTGCCGTTCGGCGACGTCGAGGCACTCCGGGCCGCGGTGACCACGGACACCGCGCTGCTGATCATCGAGCCGATCCAGGGGGAGTACGGCGTGGTCGTCCCGCCCGCCGGCTACCTGGAAGCGGCCCGGGAGATCACCCGGGCCACCGGCACCCTGCTCGTCCTGGACGAGGTGCAGACCGGCATCGGCCGCTGCGGACACTGGTTCGAGCACCAGGCGCACCAGGGCGTCGAGCCGGATGTCGTCACCCTCGCGAAGGGGCTCGGAGGCGGGCTGCCGATCGGCGCCACCGTCGCCTTCGGCCCGGCCGCCGACCTCCTGAAGCCGGGGCATCACGGGACCACCTTCGGCGGCAACCCCGTCGTCTGCGCCGCCGCGCTCGCCGTACTGGACACGCTGGCCGCCGACGGCGTCCTGGACGAGGTGAAGCGGCTCGGCGAGCGGATCAGGGAGGGCGTCGAGGGTCTCGGGCACCCGCTGGTCTCCCACGTCCGCGGCTCCGGGCTGCTGCTGGGTATCGTGCTCACCGGGCCGCACGCCGCGAAGGTTCAGCAGGCGGCCCAGGGAGCCGGACTCCTGGTGAACGCGCCCGCACCCGACGTCGTACGGCTCATGCCGCCGCTGATCATCGGCGACGCCGAGGTGGACGCCTTCCTGCGGATTCTGCCGGAAGCCCTCGAAGCGGCCCACGGGGACGGACGATCCGGAGAGTGACCATCCGGAGAATGAGGCGACGACGATGACCGAGGCGCAGGACGCCGACCACGGCGGGCCCGCGGTGCCGCAGACCCGCACGGCACGCCACCGCAGGATCGTGGACATCCTGAACCGCAGGCCGGTGCGCTCGCAGAGCCAGCTGGCCAGGCTGCTGTCCGACGACGGGCTGAGCGTCACCCAGGCGACGCTCTCCCGCGATCTGGACGAGCTCGGCGCGGTCAAGATCCGCAACACCGGGGGCGAGCTGATCTACGCGGTGCCGAGCGAGGGCGGTTTCCGCACCCCGCAGGCCCCGCTGGGAGGTTCGGCCAAGGAGGAGCGGATGCGCAGGCTCTCCGCGGAGTTGCTGATCTCCGCGGAGGCCTCGGCCAACCTGGTGGTGCTGCGCACGCCGCCGGGCGCCGCCCAGTTCCTCGCCTCGGCGATCGACCAGGCCGAACTCCAGGCGATCCTCGGCACGATCGCCGGTGACGACACGCTGATGCTGATCAGCAGGGACCCGAACGGCGGGCAGGCCCTCGCCGACCACCTGCTGCGGCTGGCGCAGAACGACCGCGGGCCTCAGTAGCGGGTGATCGCGGTCGGGCCGGACGCCGTCCCGACCGCGATGTGCGGACGCCGGGCCGGATCGGCCCAGCCGAGGATCCGCGCCATGGCGGCCGCCGGCACGGAGACGCAGCCGGCGGTCGCCCCCTTGCCGTCGACATGCAGGAAGATCCCGGCGCCCCTGCCGCGCACCGGGCGGTGGTAGTTGAAGCCGATGACGAGTGCGCGGGCGTACTGGGTGGGGAAGCCGACCAGGTGCTCGGCCTCGTCCGCACGGCAGTCGCCCGGCCTGGGCTCCACCCAGCGGTTGTACGCACGGGAGTCGTTGTCCTGGCACCACCACGAGTCGGCGCCGATCCGCCGGTACGGGTACCGGGTCCCGGCAGGCGTGGCGGCCGTACCGAAGGCGTACGGCACGTCGAACAGTCCGGTGGGCGTCGTGTTCGTGCCCTGGGCGCGGGTGGCGCCGTCGGCCAGGCCGCCCGCACCGAAACGGGCGGGCGCAGACCCCACGGCCACCCAGCCGCCGGCCCGCCGGTCCCACCAGGTGACGGTCCCGGTGGTGGAGGTGGTGGCGGGAGCCTCGGCGGTGATCAGCTGGGTCCCGCCGCCGGTGTCGGCCAGCCGTCCGGGGAGCGGGCGCGGCCCCGGCGGCACCGCGGCGAGCGAGCCGGCCGTCGCCAGCAGGACCGAAACCGTCACCAGGAGTCTGCGCATGCCCCGGACCGTACGGGGCGCGGGGAAGCGGCCCCACCGCGCCTGCTCCGTACGGCCCAGCGCCTCACCCGGCGGAGGGGGAGGGCATCGCGGGCAGGGGCAGCGGGACACCCGGCAGCCCGTCGATGCTGGTGGCGATGTCGGGCTTCTTCTCGAAGTAGGCGCTCAGGCTCTCGTCGTCCTCACGCCGGAAGCGGTCGGCGTGCAGGGAGCGGTCCTCGTCGTACGACATGAACGGCACCGCGTAACCGCAGGTGTCCCGCACCAGTTCGGCGGTCACCACGATGATCGCGCGGAGCCCGTGGGGGGTCGGGTCCACCCCGGGGAAGTGGTCCAGCAGACCGGGGAAGCGCGGGTCGTCACGGAAGACCGGCTCGCCGCGGCCGTGGACGCGGACGATGTTCGGCGGGCCCTGGAAGGCGCACCACATCAGGGTGATGCGCCCGTTCTCCCGGAGGTGGGCGACCGTCTCGGCGTTGCTGCCGGCGAAGTCGAGGTAGGCCACGGTCAGTTCGTCGATCACCGCGAACGAACCCCGCACGCCCTTGGGCGAGAGGTTGATCGTGCCGTCGTCACCCAGGGGCGCCGTGGCGGTGAAGAAGAGCGGCTGCTCCTCGATGAACGTCCTGAGCCTGCCCTCGATGCGTTCATGTGTTTTTCCCATGAGGGCATTCTGGTGCGGACCTTCCGCGGCGAGCCGGTGATTTCACACTCCGGGCAGTCCCCGGACGCGCGCACGGTCCTGCGCGTCCAGGAGCCGCCGCGCCGCCGTACGCGCGGCGCGTGGCCGGTCCGGCCCGAGCCGGGCGAGCAGCCGGGTCCGGTCGAGCCCGGCGGCGTACGGGAGCAGAGCCCGCGCCGCGCCCCGCACCACCGCGGGTACCGGGTCGTCGAGCAGCGGCTCCACCGCCTCGGCCCGCACGGCGTCGAGGGCCCGCAGCCCGGTCAGGGCGTGGGCGCGTACGGACGGGTGGTGGTGCGCCGTCAGGGTCTCGACGACGCCCGCGTCGTCCCGCGTACCGCACTCGCCCAGCCCGGCCGCCGCCGCGGGGTGTTCCGACGGCTCCGCGCACATCGACCGGTACAGGGGGAGTGGATCGGTGCCGCCCTGCCGCAGGACGTACCGGGCGCAGGCCCTTACGAGGCCCGACCGGTCGGCCAGGTACGCGGCCGCCTCGCCGTGGCGCCCCGTGCGGCGCAGTCCGGTCACCCCGGTGGCCCGGACCTGCGGTGACCTTGCCGACAGCAAGGGCCTGACCACGGAGTCGAAGCCCTCCCCGTCCGGGGTCAGGGCGAGCGCCGCCTCCGCGCAGATGACCTGGAGCCGAGCGTCGTCCCGGGCGCCGGCGGCGGTCGCGGCCAGCTCGGCCGCGCTCAGCAGCCGGCGGTCGACGGCGACGCGGTGCGCGAACCTGCGTACGGCCCTGTCACCGCTCTCCAGCAGTGGCCTGACATCGTCCGCCGGGCACTCGCGCAGCGCGCCCTCAAGCGCCGCGAGTGCGAAGCCGCCCCGGTCACGCCCGGCCAGGGCCAGGACGAGCGGTGCCAGCGGGGCGAGTTGCGCAGCGGTGGTGCCGGCGAGCAGTTCCCGGGCCCGGTCGCGGACCGGTGGCGCCCAGTCGGTGCTGCGCACCAACAGCAGGGGAAACAGGCCGGGGACGCCGGCCGCCCGCTCCAGCGCGGCCTCGCGCACCCTGCCGTTCGGGTGGCACAGGGCGAGCGCGACCAGGGGCTCCTGCGCGGCCGACGGCGGACCCTCCGGGAGTGCGCGGAGGCTGTGGCGCGTGGGGAGAGGACTCGCGCGACCGGCGCCGCGCGCACGTATCCCCGCGTCGAGTTCGGTCCAGGCCGCCGGGACGGACGTGTCCAGCGCCTCGTGGAGCGGGACGCCGCGCGCGAGGCGGTCGGCGGGTTCCTCTTCGATGTACATCCGTCCCCCGGGCGGCTCGTGTGCGGTCCGCCGAATCGTACGGGCGGACGTACGGGCGTGGCCTGCCCTTTTCCGCCCGCCCCGGATTCCGTGGTTCCGGCGACGGCGGACCGACTGCTTTGACAAAACATGCAGACCCTTGCATAGTTATGCCATACGCGATGGCGCCGTGAGGCGACGCACACCCCTTGTACTCCCGAGGAGCACGCAGTGAGCAACGGCACCGGAAACAGCGACGTACGCCTCTGGGGCGGCCGGTTCGCCGACGGTCCGGCCGAGGCGCTGGCCAAGCTGTCCGCGTCCGTCCACTTCGACTGGCGGCTCGCCCCCTACGACATCGCAGGGTCCCGCGCCCACGCCCGCGTGCTCACCAAGGCCGGTCTGCTCACCGAGGACGAGCTGGCCCGCATGATCGAGGGCCTGGACGCGCTGGAGGCCGCCGTCGCCGACGGCTCGTTCACCGGAACCATCGCCGACGAGGACGTCCACACCGCGTTGGAGCGCGGCCTCCTGGAGCGGCTCGGCGCCGACCTCGGGGGCAAGCTGCGGGCCGGCCGTTCGCGCAACGACCAGGTCGCCACCCTCTTCCGGATGTACCTGCGCGACCACGCCAGGATCATCGGCGGGCTCATCGCCGAGCTCCAGGACGCGCTGGTGGGCCTCGCCGAGGCCCACCCGGACGTGGCCATGCCCGGTCGCACGCACCTCCAGCACGCGCAGCCCGTCCTCTTCGCGCACCACATCCTGGCGCATGTGCAGCCCCTGGCCCGGGACGCCGAGCGGCTGCGGCAGTGGGACGCGAGGACCGCCGTGTCGCCGTACGGCTCCGGGGCTCTGGCCGGTTCCTCCCTGGGGCTCGACCCCGAGGCGGTCGCGGCGGACCTCGGCTTCGAGGGCGGCTCCGTCGCCAACTCCATCGACGGCACCGCCTCCCGCGACTTCGTCGCCGAGTTCGCCTTCATCACCGCGATGATCGGCGTCAACCTCTCCCGCATCGCCGAGGAGATCATCATCTGGAACACGAAGGAGTTCTCCTTCGTCACCCTCCACGACGCCTTCTCCACCGGCTCCTCGATCATGCCGCAGAAGAAGAACCCGGACATCGCCGAGCTCGCCCGGGGCAAGGCTGGCCGCCTCATCGGCAACCTGACCGGGCTCATGGCGACCCTGAAGGCCCTCCCGCTCGCGTACAACCGCGACCTCCAGGAGGACAAGGAGCCGGTCTTCGACGCGTGCGACCAGCTGGAGATCCTGCTCCCCGCCCTCACCGGGATGATGGCCACACTCACCGTGAACCGGGAGCGCATGGAGGAGCTGGCCCCGGCCGGCTTCTCGCTCGCCACCGACATCGCCGAATGGCTGGTCAAGAAGGGTGTCCCCTTCCGGGTGGCGCACGAGGTCGCGGGTGAGTGCGTGAAGGTGTGCGAGCAGGAGGGCATCGAGCTCGACGAGCTGACGGACGAGCAGTTCGCGAAGATCTCCGAGCACCTCACCCCGCAGGTGCGCACCGTCCTCAACGTGCCCGGCGCGCTCGCCTCCCGTGACGGCCGGGGCGGGACCGCCCCCTCCGCCGTCGCCGTCCAGCTGGCCGAGGTGAAGGCCGACCTGGTGACGCAGCACGCCTGGGCGACCGCGCGGGGATGATTCGCAGGCATCGCGGGCTACCTTGCCGGGAAGGCGTTCGGAACGACCGACCCAGAGGAGCCCGCGATGCCCTTCGCCCGCCTGAACCGAGCGACCACCCCGACCTCCCACATCGGGCTCGGCCTGGCCGCCGTCGGCAGGCCCGGCTACATCACCCCGCACCGCGACCGCGACCTTCCGGACGACCGGAGCGTCGACGCGCTGCGCGCACGCACCCATGAACTCCTGGACGCGGCCTACGCCCAGGGTGTCCGTTACATCGACGCCGCCCGCTCCTACGGCCGCGCGGAGGAGTTCCTCGCCGAGTGGCTGACCGCCCGCCCCGAGGCGGCGGACGTGGTCGTCGGCAGCAAGTGGGGCTACACCTACACCGGTGACTGGCGCCTGGACGCCGGGACGCACGAGGTGAAGGACCACGGCCTCGCCGCCTTCGAGCGCCAGCACGCCGAGACGGCGGCGCTGCTGGGTGAGCGCCTCGACCTCTACCAGGTCCACTCGCTGACGGCCGACAGCCCGGCGCTCGGCGACAAGGACCTGCACGCGCGCCTCGCCGAGCTCGCCGCGACCGGTACCACCGTCGGCTTCTCCGCGAGCGGTCCCGGACAGGCCGACGCCATCCGGGCGGCGCTGGCCGTGACCGTGGACGGCGAACCCCTGTTCCGTACCGTCCAGGCCACCTTCAACGCGCTGGAGACCTCCGCGGGGCCGGCGCTCGCCGAGGCCCACGAGGCCGGGGTCACCGTGATCGTCAAGGAGGCCATGGCCAACGGCCGCCTCGCCGGAACCGAGGCGCCGGCCGTCATCAGGGAGATCGGCGACGAGGCCGGGCTGGACGCGGACGCGGTCGCCCTGGCGCTCGTACTCCACCAGCCGTGGGCCGGGGTCGTCCTGTCCGGCGCCGTCACCGCCACCCAGTTGGCGGCCAACCTCCACGCGCCGCTGCTCGACCTGGACCCGGAAAGGCTGGACCGGCTGGCCGCGCTGGTGGAGGAGCCGGAGGCCTACTGGCGCCACCGTGCCTCACTGCCCTGGAGCTGAACCCGCGCCCGGGGCCGGGCCGCCCGCACGCGCCGCGCGGGTCTGCGGCCCGCCTCAGGCCCAGGCGGCGAGCACCTCGAAGTCCTCGTGCACCAGTCCCACCGCGGGATCGATCCGCCGCAGCAGGGCCTGTCCGGTGTGGTGCGCGTCGACCCAGGCCTGGTCGGAACCGGAGATCTCGTCGTCGATCCAGGCGAACGGCCTCCCGTCCGCGTAGTCGACGACGGGGCGCGTCTTCCAGTGGACGCCGTCCGCACCGGCCGGAGCGGGCGGCACGGGCCAGTCGATGTACGGCAGCGGAGGCAGCCCGATGCGGGGGCCGACCCACACGTTGGCCTCGTCCTTCCAGGTGGTGGCCCAGACCAGCTCGTACCGCGCCGCGAGTGCCAGCAGGCCGTCCCCGTGTGCCGTGCTGAGCAGCACGGGCAGCGCGGGGCCCTCCTGCCATCCCGTGGGCCGCATCCGGTGGATTGCGTAGCCCTCGGGGGCGGGGCGGTGGGCGAGAGCCACGTACGGGTTCAGCGGACCGTCGATGTCGATCAGCAGCAGCGGCTTCATGGCCCCATGGTGCCCGGTCGCCGGCCCGCCGCCGGGATGTTCACCGGTACGGCGGTGAGGGCGCCCCGAGGGAGGCCACGGCGGCCGCGTTCCCGGACGGCGTGCGCCGCTCACCCGCGGCCGCATGAGAGGTGCCCGGACGGGCCCGCCCCTTGCTGCTGCACGGCGGGGCGGGATGTTCTGGTGGGACGATGGTGTCTCATGTGGGCTAGTGTCGTCTCATGCCTCTTGATCGTGACCAGGTGCTGCGCAGTGCCGCGGCACTGCTGACCCGCAAGTCATCGGCGACCATGGACGAGGTGGCCCGGGCGGCGGGCATCGGGCGGGCCACCCTGCACCGGCACTTCGCAGGGCGGGACGCCCTGGTGGGAGCGCTCGAGGAGCTCGGGATCCGGGAGTTCGGGGCCGCGCTGGACTCCGCGTCCCTCGACGAGGGACCGGCGCAGGACGCGCTCAGGCGACTGATCGAGGCGGTGGAGCCGAGCGCGGGGCTCCTGTCCTTCCTGGTCTCCGAGAGCCAGCTCTTCGAAGGCGACGGGGTCAACCCCGGCTGGGACCGGCTGGACGCGCGGGTCGCCGCCTTCTTCCGCCGCGGACAGGAGACCGGTGAGTTCCGCATCGACCTCTCGCCGGCCTGGCTGACCGAGGCGCTCTACGGCCTGATCGGCAGCTGTGCGTGGTCCGTCCAGGCGGGGCGGGTCGCCGCCAAGGACTTCTCCTACATGATCGTCGAGTTGCTCCTGGGCGGAGCACGCCGGAGCGTGGGGGAATGAGCAGCACCTCTCAGCGGGCGGGCGTCACGGGCGACCCGCACCACCCGGGCCGATGGATCGCCCTCGCCGTCCTCGTCCTCGCCGTGCTGCTGGTCGCCGTCGACGCGACCGTGCTCGGGCTCGCGACGCCGTTCCTCAGCGAGGACCTCGAACCGACGGGAACCCAGCTCCTCTGGATCGGCGACGTCTACTCGTTCGTGATCGCCGGGCTGCTGGTCTCCATGGGCAGCCTCGGCGACCGCATCGGCCGGAAGAAGCTGCTGCTGACGGGTGCCACAGCCTTCGGGGCGGTGTCGGTGCTCAACGCCTACGCGTCCAGCCCCGAGATGATGATCGTGGCCCGTGCGCTGCTCGGCGTAGCGGGCGCCACCCTGATGCCCTCCACACTCGCTCTGATCCGCAACCTCTTCCACGACCCGCGTGAACGCAGCCTCGCCGTGGGCATCTGGGGCGCCATGGCATCCGCGGGCGCCGCGGTCGGACCGGTCGTGGGCGGACTCCTGCTGGAGCACTTCTGGTGGGGATCGGTCTTCCTGATCAACCTGCCCGTCATGGCGGTGCTCGTGGCCGTGGGCATCAGGATGATCCCCGAGTCCAGGAACCCGGCGCCGGGCCCCTGGGACCTGCCCAGTGTGGGGCTTTCCCTGGTCGGCATGGTGGCCGTGGTCTACGCCATCAAAGAAGCGGCGGCCCACGGGCTGAGCTGGGCGAACGTCGTGATCGCGGTCCTCGGGATCCTGGCCCTGGTCTGGTTCGCGCGCCGCCAGCTGAAGCTGCCCGCCCCGCTCCTGGACATGCGGCTCTTCCACCACCGCGGGTTCTCCGGCGCGGTCCTCGCGGACCTGCTCACGATCCTCGGCCTGTCCGGGATCGTCTTCTTCCTCTCGCAGTTCCTGCAACTGGTCCAGGGCCGCGGACCGCTCGAAGCGGGACTCGCGGAACTGCCCGCCGCGGTCGGCGCGGTGACGGCCGGGCTCCTGGCGGGCCGGGTCGCGCGCCGCTGGTCGGTCCGGTCCGTCGTCGCGGGCGGCCTGGGGGCGATCGGGGTGTGCCTCGCCGTGGTCACGGTGATCCACAAGGAGACCGGCTACCCCCTGATCGGCGCGCTTCTCCTGGTGGTCGGCGTCGGCGCGGGCTTCGCCTTCACCGTCACGTCCGACGTGATCCTCTCCAGCGTCCCGAAGGAGCAGGCAGGGGCGGCGTCCGCGGTCTCCGAGACGGCGTACGAGCTGGGTGCGGCGCTGGGCATCGCCCTGCTCGGCTCCATCGTCACGGGCATCTACCAGGGCTTCGGCACGCCGGAGGGCATTCCGGCGGCCGCCGTGGAGAAGGCACACGAATCACTCGGCGGGGCCGTGGAGACGGCCGAGCACCTTCCCGCGCAACAGGGGCAGGAGCTCGTCCTCGCCGCCCAGGAGGCGTTCGTCAACGGACTGCGGGTGTCGGCGGCGGTCGGCGCGGTGGTGCTCCTCGCCACGGCGACCACGGCGTGGTTCCTCCTGCGCGGGCAGGAGCTCGAGGAGGGCATCATCCCGGACGAATGAGAGCGCCGGGGGCGGGGCGTGGCCCCGGGCGGCGCGGGTCAGGCGGCCTTGGCCTTGGTGGCGTACATGTCGACGTACTCCTGGCCCGACAGCCGCATCACCTCGGCCATCACCGAGTCCGTCACCGCCCGCAGCACGTAGCGGTCGCGGTCCATGCCCTCGTAGCGCGAGAACTCCATGGGCTCGCCGAAGCGGACCGTCACCTTGCCGGGGCGGGGCAGACCGGCGCCGCCCGGCTGGAGCTTGTCGGTGCCGATCATCGCGAACGGCACGACCGGCGCGCCGGTCATCAGGGTCAGCCGCGCGATACCGGTGCGGCCGCGGTAGAGGCGGCCGTCGGGGGAGCGGGTGCCCTCGGGGTAGATGGCGAAGGCGTTTCCCTCCTCCAGTACCCGGCGGCCCGTCATGAGCGCCGCCACACCGCCACGCCCGCCGTCCCGGTCCACCGGGATCATGCCGCAGCCGGTGAAGAACCACGCCATCAGCCGGCCCTTGACGCCCTTGCCGGTCACATACTCGTCCTTGCCGATGTAGAACACCGGACGGTCGCAGCAGATCGGCATGATCATCGAGTCGATGAAGGTCAGATGGTTGCCCGCGAGGATCACCGGCCCGGTCCCAGGGATGTTCTGTACGCCTTCCACCTGGGGGCGGAAGAGCAGGCGCAGGATCGGTCCGAGCACTGCCTTGATGACCGTGAGTCGGGACAACGCATCCTCCGGTGTCGTGGCCGGTTGGCCGGTGCTGGTGTTCGCGAGGGTATGTGCAGGTGAGGACGATACTCGCGGGTACCGCCTCGCCGCACATCGGGTTCACCCGGTGGATACGCAGTGTTGACGTGTGTTTCCGCCGTGTTCGTCCACCCGCCGCCCCCTGGATGGCGTAGCTCCCTACGATCGGGCCTCGCCCGAAGGTGCCGGACATCACATGCGAGGAGCATCCATGACAGAGCGCACGCAGGACGGGCCCGGCCGGCGGACACTGCTGGGGGCCGCCGTCCTCGGCACGGCCGCCCTCGGTGTCACCGGAACGGCGCAGGCCGCCGGGCGTGGTGCACCGGACCGCGGGGGGAGGGGCCACGGTTCCTACCGTGACCTGCCCGTGCCCACCGTCATCGGCCACCGGGGCGCCAGCGGCTACCGGCCCGAGCACACGCTGGGCTCGTACCAACTGGCGCTCGACATGGGCGCGCACATCGTCGAGCAGGACCTCGTGCCGACCAAGGACGGGCACCTGGTCTGCCGTCACGAGAACGACATCACCGGCACGACCGATGTCGCGGAGCATCCCGAGTTCGCGGGCCGCAGGACCACCAAGAAGGTCGACGGGGTGTCGCTCACCGGCTGGTTCACCGAGGACTTCACCCTCGCCGAGCTGAAGACCCTCCGGGCGAAGGAGCGCATCCCCGCCAACCGCCAGGAGAACACCCTGTACGACGGTCGTTGGCAGATCCCCACGTTCGAGGAGGTCCTGCGCTGGGCCGACACGGAGGGCCGCCGGCGCGGCCGGCCCGTATGGCTCTACGTCGAGACCAAGCACCCCTCCTACTTCCGCGGCCTGGGGCTCGGCCTGGAGGAGCCACTCGCCAGGCTGCTGCGCCGGTACGGCCGCCACCGGGCGGACTCCCCGCTGATCCTCCAGTCCTTCGAACCGGGCTCGGTGCGGCGGCTCGCGAAGCTGGTCTCCACCCCGCGGGTCGTCCTGCTGTCCGGCCCGAAGGAACGGCCCTGGGACTTCGTCGAGTCCGGAGACCCCCGGACGGTCGCCGACCTGGTGAAGCCGGAAGGGCTGAAGTGGATCGCCTCGTTCGCGCAGGGCATCGGGCCCACGCTGGACCTGGTCATCCCCAAGGACGCCGCCGGCAGGCTGACCACCCCCACCTCCCTCGTCCGGGACGCGCACGCGCTGGGTCTGGTGCTGCACCCGTACACCCTGCGCAACGAGAACACCTTCCTGCCCGCGGACTTCCGCCGTGGCACCGACCCGAACGCCTACGGCGACGTGTTCGGCGCCGCCCGGGCGTACTTCGAGGCGGGAATCGACGGGATCTTCTCCGACAACCCGGACACCGCCCTGCTCGCGGCCGCCGACCTCGACCGGGACTGAGCGGCGGGGCCGGGCGCGTCAGCCGCCCGGCCCCCGTGCCCCGGTCGGGTGGAGCTCCCCGGGTGAGGCAACCGCCCGCGGGCGGGGAGCGTTGACGGGGCATGACTCTTCTTGATCATGATTCGCCGGGGCCGGCTCCCGCTCGGGCGCGCGCCTCGGCCTCCGCCCCGACCGGCCCGGCGCCGACCCGGGCGACGTCCACGGCTCCGCCGGGCACCCCCGCTCCCGGTCCCGGGCCCGCTCCCGGTCCCGCTCCCGCTCCCGGGAAGGGCGCGGGCGACCGGGGTCAGGCGCTGGTCGAGGCGCTGGAGGCGCTGGTGCGCGCGGAGGCCGGGGCGGAGGCCCACGCCTCCGGTTCCGAGGCCGCCGATCTCGAACAGGGTGTCTGGCTGCGCCTCCTGGAGCGCCGGTCCGGTCCGGCGGTCCCCGCCGACGCCGGCCGCTGGGTCCGTGCCGCGGTCAGGGCGGAGGCACGGGCGACCCGGCGGCGTACGCTGCGCGAACGCGGATACGCCGCGGAGGGCCCGCCGGGCGGCTGGGGGGACTGCCCCGAACGGATCGCGCTGGGCGCGGCCGAACACAGGGCGCTGCGCGCCGCGGTACGCAGGCTCCCCGGCCGGTGCCCCCGCTTACTCGAGGCGATGCTGGCTCCCCACGACCCGACCTACCGGGAAATCGCAGGGGAGTTGGGTATGTCACAGGGCAGTTTGGGTCCTATGCGTTCCCGATGCCTTGGATGTCTGCGCAGAATGCTCGCGGCTGAGGTTGCAGCTCCTGAACGGTGGGGAATGGAGCGGTAGACAACCGGTGGACAGGTGAGCGGGAGGCATGCACACATGGGCATGAGTGTGACCATCTCGGCGGCGGAAGCGCGGGACGTCGAACAGATCTTCAGGCTCCAGTACCTCTGCTTCCAGAGCGAGGCCGAGCTCTACGGCAACTACCGGATCGAGCCCCTGGTCCAGAGCCTCGAATCCGTGCGCGGTGAAGTCGCCACCGATCTGGTGTTCGTGGCCAGGCTCGGTGACGAAGTGGTCGGTTCGGTACGCGGCTTCACCGATACCGACGGCGTGGGCCGGATCGGGAAACTCTGCGTCCACCCGAGGCTCCGCAACCACGGGCTCGGCAGCCGTCTGCTGCGGGCCGCCGAATCCGGTCTGACGGACGGACGTTCGGCCACTCGCTTCCGGCTGCACACGGGGGAGCGGAGCGAGGGCAACCTCCGGCTCTACCGGAAGGCGGGCTACACGCTGGTGGGAAACACCACCGGGGGTGACGGTGTCAGGCTCGTCCTGCTGGAGAAGGACGTCCAGGCGAAGGCCTACGTGACCAGCGCCTGAACTGCCCCGCCCGGCCTCAGGCCTGACGCGCGCGGCGCAGCCAGATCATCCCGGTGACCGGAAGGATCACCGGGATGAACAGGTAGCCCATGCCGAATCCCGACCACACGGTGCTGTCGGGGAAGGCGGAAGGCTCCACCAGGGTCCACGTGCCGACGACCAGGACACCCGCGAGTTCGGCGGCGCAGCACATCAGCGCCGCCCTGCGCGCCTTCTCGCCGCCTCGCACCAGCGAGTACGTGATGAAGCCGTATACGACCGCGGCGAGGGCCGACAGGGTGTAGGCGAGGGGCGCCTTCCCGAAGTCGAGGATCATCTCGACGATCGAACGGGACGCGGCGGCGACGGTGAACACCCCGTAGAACCACACCAGTACCCGTCCGGGGCCGCTGCCGAGCTCGAACTGCTGCCTCTGCTCCGGGGCGGTCGCGGTGGGCGCGCCGGCGCGGTCGGTGTCATTCATGGTCAGTTTCCCCAGATGTCGTAGAGCCGCACTTCGAGGACGGCGAGCACGACGGCACCGGCCGCCACCGTCACCGAACCCCAGCGGGTCCGTTCCGACAGCGACAGAAGACCCGCCGCCGGTACCGTCGCGAACGCGCCGATCAGATACGCGATGAAGATCGTCATGCCCTGGTCGGGCCGCTCGCCCCGCGCGAGCTGCACGATGCCCACCAGCAACTGGGCCAGCGCCAGGACGGAGACCACGGCCATGCCGATGAAGTGCCAGTCCTTCGTGGGCTGGTCCCGGTAGGCGGCGAATCCGCACCAGGCGGCGAGGGCGAGCGCGGTCACGGCGACCGCGACCGTCAGGGCGTCGAGCATGAGGTCGAGGGTATTACGGCCCGGGAGCCGCCCGGCGTGCGGGCCCGGCACCACGTGCCCTGCCGGGGGCGGTCCGGGCAATCGTGGCCTTTGCCACAGGCGCCGGACGGCATGATCGTCTCGCTCCCCGACCGGGCATCGCCTGGGCGCCCGCGTTTTCGCTGGTCAGGGCGTTGCGTAGGGCGACCGCCGCTGCATGGACCCCCCGTCCGGACGCGTCCGCTATGCGGACATGCCGGATCCCCGGCTCGTTACGTCTGTTTTACTTGGGCCATGACCACGACGAGCTGCCGCACCCCTGCGACCGAGGCGATCCTGACGCCCGGTGCTCGTCGTATGTGTCGAATGCGCGCCTTCTGAGGGCCCCCGCCTGAGCCTCGCGCCCCGAAGCGAGACCGAGCCCGTGCCGTCCGCACCCAGCGGACCGAGCCTGCCCGGGCATGCCCCGGACCCGGCGGCCGCCGGGTCCGGGGCATGCCGAGACTCCCACCCGGCGACCACAGAGAACACACTAAACACACCAAATACCCCGTCCCGGCGGACACCACGCCCTGTAAACGACAGTGACGGA